>NZ_JAMOKQ010000001.1:0-314448 GCF_023656805.1 Bifidobacterium sp. M3-N-101 | reverse complement strand
TACTAACGGACGAAAGGCAACACAACAATCCAACCCCGGTTGGAACGCATCGATCCTGCTGCGAACCATCCCCCACGACAATGAGCACGGGATGAACACAAGACGAACCAACGCATCGCGTCCGCCATCCGGTTCCCAGGCCGCCACACGCCGGCAGACCCCAGCGTCTGACCGTATAACAGAAGATTTGCGGCGGCCATGGCCCAGGTGAGACGCCCGGTCCCATTCCGAACCCGGAAGCTAAGGCCTGGCACGGCGATGGTACTGCACCCGACAGGGTGTGGGAGAGTAGCACGCCGCCGCATCCAACTTACAGGAAGCCCCCGACCACACGGCCGGGGGCATTTTTTATCCTCCAACTATACTGATATTCCGTTATGCACTACTTCACCCCGAAACGTTGCGCTACGTCGAACAAGATCATGTATCACGACAAGGCGCAAGCCCAGCGAGCCGCCGATCAAAGTCTGATTGAGCGCGGGGCCGAGCTATGGGTGTACCGCTGCGAATACTGCGGGTGCTGGCATTTGACGCACCGTGATCCGCAAATCCAGCTATCGCCATGTGCCGCTGAACCAGCAGCTTAAGCCGCATAGCCGCAAGAAAGGGTATAAGCCTCGGCGGAAGTAGTTTTCCTTCTCCGGCAGCCGTATGTCATCTCTCTCAAGACGGTGAAGCAACATCGCAGTCCAGTAGTGCTCAATAGCAATTGCCACTCGAACCGAACGACATGTCACGGTCCAGGAACGGGAATCAACATCGCCACCAAGCAGTAATTGCCTCGGTGCCTCACATCACCTTGGTGCTCTCGAGGTTGCGAATAATCCAATCATTGAATCGTATTACCGGCCTGCGCAGCAGTAGGCCAAGTAGAAGCGAAGGCACAAGGAAAAGGGCGAGCTTGCCCATGGAGGCCCAATATTCCATGCCGTATGATCCGGCCATTGCCGAATGCATCGCGTCCACTGCATAGGGGAACAATAGCCATTTCGAGGCCGCCTGGAAGAACGAAGGCAATGTCTCGATGGGGAAGGTGCCGCCGGATCCTGCTACCTGCATCACCAGCAATACCACAGCAATCGCCTTGCCGATATCGCCAAACGATAAAGTAAGGGTGTACACGATATTCGAGAAGACCAATGCGGACAGCCATCCGACCATCAGGAACTGCACGGGATGCTCGCATTGCACGCCGAGATAGAACATGTCACCTAGGCATACGAGTGTGCCCTGCAACAGTGCCAGGAATCCAAATAGCATATATCGGCCGAAGTACTCCTGATACAAGTGCAGGCCAAACTGCCGCGCATTACCGGGCGAATCGGCACGAGGCTTCTTCAACACGTCCAATGCGGCAGCCGGGCCGGCAACCCGTCCGGCAATCATTGCCTCGCGCAAGCCGACCTCCGAGCCAAGAGGCAGGTCATTGCCGAACCCAAGAATCTTGGCCTTCTCATGATCGGAAACAGAGACTTTCATCATGGCAACCAGGATGATTGCGCCTACCCAGATAGACAGAATCGTGTAGAACGGAGCCATCGCGGAACCGTAGTTGGCCACTGGGTACAGCGGTATGCGATCTACCGCCACGGGAGCGGACAAGAGCGAAGCAATGGCATTAGGATCGGCTGTGGTAATCGAATCCAGATCAGTACTGCTGCCGCTGGCGATATCAGAAAGCTGAGCGGATAAATCGTCCAGCTTGCTTGCCGAATGGTTCAGGTTGCCTGCGGCGTCGGTGAGCGTGGTTTGAATGTCTCTCAGGCTGGCCGATATGCCGCCGGACAGGTTGGAGACACTGTTGACAGTGGAAGACAGCCCATCAATAACCGAGCTTGCCTGATCGGCGACGTCACCCATCGATGCGGTCAGATTGTTGAGCTGCGGCTTCAGCGTGCTTTGATAATCGTTCGCGGCCTGTGTAACTGACTGTTTTGCGGCGGCGATCTGTGCCTTGATGTCTTTGAGTGTTTGGTCGGTGTCCGCTGTGCCATCAACCAGGCTCTGTGCGGCACGGCCCAAATCGTCGGCGACATTCTTGAGATCTTGTTGCGTCTGCGTGGCTTGGTCGGCTGCGGCATTGAGCTGCTTGGCAATCGTATCTCCACCGGCGGGCAGTGATGACGACTTGCCGGCAAGTTCGCGCAATGCCGAAGCGTAGGCGCCGAAGCTTGCGGATTGGTCGTTCACTTTGGTTTGCATGTCGGTGAGCGTGCCGGATATTTGGTCGGATTGCGAGCCAATACTGGCAAATGCGGTATCAAGCTGCTTGCTGACCGTATCGTATGAAGCTCCGGCCTGCTGCAGGGCGGTTTCGACGCCACTGGCGGCGCCAGACAATGCGGAATCCAGACTGTTCACTCCGTCGCGGGTTTGCTTCAATGCCTTTTTGGCGGTGTTTGCGGCAGAGCCAGTGGATCCCAGCAATTTGTCGGTCGAATCAATGATGCCGTTGGCCGCCCCTAAGAGGTTGGCATAGGAATCCATTTGTGAAGCCGCGACAGTCAACCTGGAGGACATGGTGGAGATATGGCTGGTGGCATTGTTGACGTACTGCGCCATCTGCGGGCTTTGCGCATAGCTGGACACATTGGAAACCAGATCAAGTGCCACGCTGGCGAGTGTCTTGACGAAGGTCTGGTCAATGGTGGTGGCTACCGTGCTGGCGCCTTGATCGGTGATATGCGGTGCAATTGGGTTGATTTTCTCATTGAGGTAGTATTCGATTTTCGCGTGCTTGATGGTTGGCGAGAACACTGTCATCATGTCGGCGCTAAAACTCTTCGGGATGATGAGGGCGGCGTAGTAGGCGCCGGAATTCACGCCGTCGATGGCTTCGTCCTTGTCCACGAACTGCCAGTCGAGGTCATGATTGGCGCGCAGGGTATTGGTGACGGTCTCGCCAACGTTGATGGTGATTGGCATGAGACCGGACTTATATCCCTTGTCGACGTTCGCCACGGCAACCTTGAGTGCCTTGGTGTTGCCGTATGGATCCCAGCTGGCGGCGATGTTGTACCAGGCATACAGCGCCGGTACGATTACCAGTCCCATGGCCACGATCACCGCGATTACATTGCGCGTGGATTGGCGCACATCGCGTGCGAAGATCTTCCAGATGAGCTTCATCGTGCACCTCCCTGTGCGGGGTTTGTGTCGGTGATGGTGGACTCCGATGATTTCGATGAATCCGATGAATCAGTGGAGCCCGTTCGCTCGAACGGCGTAAGTTGCTCGGTGACCTCTCCGATATCCGGGTCGGTATCCACAGCGGATTCCGCAGATGCTGCCTCATGCCGACCATGGGAGCGGAAGCGGCGCCATACATAGCCGTTGAGCATCACATCGCGGAATTCGTCGGCGTTCATCGCACTGACGCCCAGTTGCATCGCGTAGCTTTCGCGAGTGTATTCGACCACAATCAGGTATGCGTCGATAAGGATGATTGACAGAATCCACGACGTAAGCATCGCGATTTTTTCCTGTGTGACGAACAGCAGTATGAGGAACACGAACGGAAGAATAGTCAGCAGTGCCAAGCCGGCAACAATCATCATTGGGTATCTGGCGAAGAACCGGTGTGCACGGCGGGTGATGATGGCCTTGAGTTCCTTGCTGTCGGAAACCGTGCGGAACACGGATGCGAGGCTGACCTGTTCGTTGACCATGCTGTTGTGCTCGGTGATCATCAGATCAGTGTCTCCCAAGCGGCGGTCGAACAATGCGTTGAGATTCATGGCATAACGGCGCACCACAAGGCCTACGAACAGCGCTGCCGGCAGATACCAGAACAGGTGCAGCATGTCGAGCCAGTAATGGTTGCTGTATGTGCCGGCAATCGGCCCGCGCATCGCGTTGATGCCGTAGGTGAAAGGCAGCCACGGGTGCAGTTTGCGGAAGAAGTCGGGCATCATTTCGATGGGGTAGAGGCCAGAAGCTCCCGGAATCTGCACAATAACCAGAATCACGGCGATGGCTTTACCGATATGGCGGAATGCCACGGCCAGCGCATAGATGATATTGATATAGATGAACGAGCAGAATATGCCGGCCAAGATGAACAGCAATGGGTGCTCGCACTGGATGCCGAGGACCAAATCGCCCACGGTGGCAATGATGGCCTGCAGAAAACCAATGGTGACCAGAAGCATCCATCGGCCGAGGTAGGCCTGCTTGGCGTTGATCCGGCGTATGCTTTCGCGGTCGACCTCAAGCTTATAGATGGCGATGAGCACGAAGCCGCCTACCCAGAGCGCCAGATTCGTGTAGAACGGGGTGACGGCCGAGCCATAGTTATCGATGGCGTACACGACCTTGGTGGTCAGGGTGACGGGCGAACCCATGAATTCGCCGAATCCCTTATCGTCCAAGTGCATCGTGTCCCTGATCTTCTGGTAGACGGCGGAGCTATCAAGCGTGGCAACATCGGTGCGCACGGTGGATACGTCATCGATGATCTGGTTCAAGGAATCCTGCGCGCTGCCTATGGTGGTTCTGGTCTGGGCGATGGTGCTGGACAGCTGGTCGAAGAGGCCATTGGTCTGGTCAAGAGTGCCTGAGAGCGAGGTCAGCGTGCCGCCCAACGTGCCGTTTAGCGCGGCGAAACTGTTCAGCGATGAAGTAAGTGACGGCATCACTGTGCCGGTCAGCGAACTCCGTGCGGTGTTCAACGCCGCAATGCCGCCGGTGGCGGTGCCGCTCATGGCACCGGAAAGATTGGTGGTGGCGCTCTTGCCGGAGTCGATGAAACGGGTGGTGTCTTCGTGAAAGGTGTTGATTTTCGCTTGCTGCGTGCTGATGGCGTCATCGATCGCGTTGATGTGATCCCAGATGCGCTTGCCGGTCGGATCAGTGGTGTCTGCACTGATGCCGGCCTTATTCAATGCGTCTTTCAACGTGTCGAGGGAAGTGGCGGTTTTGTCGAGCGGACTGTTCAGGGCGTTGGTAATAGTGTCGACGGAATTTTGTGCAGTGTTGAAGGATTGATTGATGGTACCGGCTGCATTGTTGACGTTCACCGTCAGTCCGGAAAGTTGTGCGGAGCTGGTGTCCAGTGCGCTTACCAGCGAGGCCGCGAATACTTGCGAGCCGTCCTGTGTCTCGGCCAGCAACGCTCCGGATTGCTGGGAGGCTTGCTGCGCTGCGGTGATGCTGCGCTGCAATGAGGCCGTAGTACTGCGGGCGTCGGCCAGAGCTGTGTCTGACTGATCCAATGTGGTGCGTAGATCCGTGAGCGCGTCCTGCACCGTGGCAATGGTGGAGAGCACACTGCCGAGATCGGCGACCACATTGTTTTGCGTGCTATTGGTGGCTTGGTCGAGGTCGTCTCCCGCTTGAGAGATGGCGGCGGCAACGGTGTTGCTCACCGTGGTTACGAATGTGGAGTTGATTTGCTCGTCAATGGTGGTTGCACCGGTGTCCGTGATTTTCGGGGCAATGGCGTTCTTCTTCTCGTTGACGTAGTACTTGATCTTCGGTTGTTTGGAGGTGCCGGTCAACGAATCGACCAGGCTGGCGCTGAAGTCTTTTGGCAGCACAATCGCCGCGTAGTAGTCGCCGGTTTGCACGCCCTGTACGGCCTGCTCTTCGTTGCTCACAAACCGCCAGCCGAGTTGGTCGTTATGTTTGAGCTCTATGACCACCTGCTTGCCGGCATTGAGATGGCCAACCAGATCATTGGTGGTGCCGCGGTCCTCATTGGCGACGGCGACTTGCAGGTTGCCGGTGGCGGAATAAGGATCCCAGTTGGCAAGGATGTTGAACCATGCATACAGGGAAGGCAGTACTGCGACACCTAATGTTACCACTGCGGCAACGGGATTGCGGAGAATGCGTTTGCAGTCACGCAGAAATACTTGCCATACCGTGCGCATCCAGCCCCCTCTCGGTCTCTTGTCCTCGGCGCTCCAATCCAGCCATAATGCAGTCTATTCCGGCCGCTCGTGATTTATCGGATAAAGCGCAGCTGCAAGGCGAAAAACGGCCACCCAGTGTCCGAATGGCGGATGCATGTTCTGGACACTGGATGGTGCTGGCGCATTACTTATCCAGCTGGAAACCTTGAGCTGCAGCCTTGTCCAGCAGTGTTTTGCCGCTGATGCCCTGACGGCTCACCGAGGCGATTTGATCGCTGAACGCATCCACGGGCCGATCGGTCTGGCGCAAATCGTAATACTGGTGCACCTTGTTGTCGAAGTCAGGCAATTGCTCGAGCATGCCATCGGCGTCGGCAGGATAGGTGTTGTCAAAGAACTGCATGCTGCGCGGCATGCGGAGCTTCAACGTGGGCTCCTGATCAGGCTTGCCGAGAGCCAGACCCAGCACCGGATAGGTGTATTCCGGCAGGTTGAGCAGATCGATCAGAGCGGGGATGTCATTGAGCATCGAGCCGAGAATCACGCCGCCGAGACCTAGCGAGTAGGCCGCGGTCTCCATGGCGTGCAGAGCCAGCACGGCGTCGTTCTGGGCCTGAGTGAAGCGATAGCTGTACTTGAGATGGAATTCGTCAGAGGCCGGGTCAATGCCCTTGCGTTGGGCGATACGCGCGTTGCGATGCTCGTCGATGACGAACACGTACAGCAGCGGGGCTGTGGCGATATACGGCTGGTTGCCGATTTCGGCGAGGCGGGCCTTGATTGCCGGATCACTGACGCGGATGGCGGACCAGTCATTGAGGAACTGGCTGGAAGCGGCGTGCTGTGCGACGGTTTCCAGAGTGGCAGTGGCGTCGTCGTCAATGGGCTCGTCCTTGAACTTGCGGATGGAACGACGATTCAGCAGGGTTTCGATAGTTGCATTGGTAGCCATGACTGTATTGTCGCACGGCTCGCGTGCATAGGGGATGTTGGTTGTCTCACAGTGAAATATACATAGTGAGACGTTGGGGCCAGCGGTTCAGGCGCTTAACGAGAAGCCTTGCGGTGGCGTCGCTCGACAAACGCTTGAGAACCCTGATTAGACAACTGCGAAACTATTGCGCCGAATGCCGCTGAGATGGCGGCAAATGCCAAGCTCATGGCCAGGCCTTGCGGTGCGTCGGCAGCCAGTCCTTTGATCACATTGCGGCGCGCGGCGCCCTTGTCCCAGGCTATCTGAAACAGCTTGCCCGCAACCAGACCAGCCAAGGCCGGCACTGCCGACTTGACGAGCTTGTCGCCCAGAGAGTCGGGGTCGTTGAGACGTTGGTTGCGCAAGTCGTCCACCTTCTGATCGATGCGGTGCAGTCCCTCGACAACGCGATCGGCGTCAGAGGCAATACCGGTGTTCGTTTCATCACTCATGACTATCAGTCTAATCGCAAAAAATGGGATGTTCGGTGGAGTTGCCAAGCTGTGCAGACTAGAGTGGAGGCATGAGCGAACAACACATGGACGGCACTGTGGCTGTTGATGCATCTTGCGGCAAGGCGGGGTTCTTGGTATTGCTGCGACATGGTCAAACTTTTTGGAGTGAATCCGGGCAGCATACCGGGCGAACGAACATCCCTCTGACTGAGGTAGGCAGGCAGCAGGCTATGGATGCGGGGGCGCGATTGCGCGAGGCCTTCCCCGAAGGTTTTGACCCTGAGTGTGTGTTCTCCAGCCCGTTGAAACGCGCATGCCAGACCGCGGAACTCGCAGGTTTTGCACAGCATGGCATACTCGACGGCATCGCCGAGTGGGATTATGGCCGTGCTGAAGGGCGTACCCGTCAACAGGTGAGCGAAGCCAGTGGGTTCTCTTGGGATGTGTGGCGTGACGGTCCGCGCTCGCTAACCCCCACGCTGGAGGGCGATTGGGTGGATACTTTGCCGGATGGTGAGCAGGTCAATGTGCATTCCGGAGCTGGAGAAACACTGGACGAGGTCGCGGCGCGGGCCAGGACTGCCATCGAAGAAGTGACGCCGTTGCTGCAGTCGGGGCGGAACGTGCTATTGGTTGCGCATGCCCATATTCTGCGTATCCTGACCTCGCAATGGCTGAACGTGGATCCGCAATTCGCGCGTCTGCTGCGATTGGATACTGCGCATTACTCGGTGCTGAGCGTGTATAAGGGCGATAACGTCATCGAACGGTGGAATGCCTGAGCTGAGCCGTAGCGGGCAGGCTTGACGTTTTGACGTTTCTTTGGCGCAAATGCAGTGACTGCGTTCTGTTTTGAGCCGTGAGCGGACGGGGCGTGTGCGTCATCACCTCTGCAAACGATAGCTTCGGCGTGCTGCGCAACGGGGTAAATGGCCGCGCATGAGGTATGGATTTTGCATGTTAGCGCTCTCATTGTTGCCAACGCTTGCATTGCTGCCGTCGGCGGAAACCGACTGATTTATCGGGAAATTGGTCAACTGCACATGCTTCTGTAGCACTTTTTGGCGCGCCGATAATGCCATCGTTTGCAAAAAAGCGCGAACCGTTGCACAATAGGTTATGTCGATAGTCGTGAGGGTGCTGTTAACGGCACTCTGGCCGACCGGAGATCGGGCGGGTCGACGATGAAAGAGAAAGGTTCGATGATGAATCGTACAGTGAAGTCAGCGGTCGCAGTGGCGGCCATCGCTGCAATGTCCCTCGGAACCCTTGCCGCTTGTGGAAGCTCCACTTCCGGCGACGACTCCAAGGGCAAGGTCTATTACCTGAACTTTAAGCCGGAGGCGGCTGATCAGTGGGCCGCCTTGGCCAAGGAATACACCAAGGAGAAGGGCGTTGAGGTCAAGGTCCAGACCGCGGCATCCGGCACCTATGAGCAGACCCTGAAGTCTGAGATTGCCAAGACCGAGGCCCCGACCCTGTTCCAGGTGAACGGCCCGGTCGGTTACCAGAACTGGAAGAAGTACACCGCCGACATGTCCAAAACGGATGTGTACAAGGAGCTCACCAACCAGGATGTGGCTCTCAAGGATGGCGACAAGGTTGTCGGTGTGCCGTACGTGATGGAAACCTACGGCCTGATCTACAACAAGGACATCCTCAACAAGTACTTCGCCCTCGACGGAGCCAAGGCCACTTCCATGGACGAAATCGATAATTTCGATACCCTGAAGGCAGTTGCCGACGACATGCAGTCCCGCAAGGACGAGCTCGGCATCAAGGGTGCATTCACCTCCGCCGGCTTTGACTCCAGCTCTGACTGGCGTTTCAAGACCCACTTGGCCAACCTGCCGCTTTACTACGAGTTCAAGGATGACAACGTCACCGAGCAGCCGGCCAAGATCAAGGGCACCTACCTGCCGAACTACAAGAAGATCTTCGACCTGTACATCACTGATTCCACCACTGAGCCCACTCAGCTCAGCGCCAAGACCGGCGATGACGCCAACTCCGAGTTCGCGCTCGGCGAGGCCGCCTTCTACCAGAACGGTACTTGGGCTTGGACCGACCTGCAGAAGGCCGGCATGAAGGCCGAATCCGTGGGTATGATGCCGATTTACATCGGCGTCAAGGGCGAGGAGAAGCAGGGTCTGGCCACCGGTTCCGAGAACTACTGGTGCATCAACGACAAGGCTTCTGATGCCGACAAGAAGGCCACCGAGGACTTCCTGTCCTGGGTGATTACCTCCGACACCGGCAAGAAGGCCCTTTCTCAGGACATGGGCTTCACCACGCCGTTCAAGACCTTCGATGACGTCAAGAGCGACAACCCGCTGACCGAGGCCGCTGTTGAGGATCAGAAGTCCGGTAAAACCCAGGTCTCTTGGAACTTCACCATGATGCCGTCCGAAGAGTGGAAGAACAAGATCGGTCAGGCCCTGCTCGAGTACGCTCAGGGTACCGGCAACTGGGACGCCGTCAAGACCGCCTTTGTGGACGGCTGGGCTTCCGAGTACGAGGCGTCCCACTGATTCCAGTCGGCATCAGTGATCAACCTCGATAACTGAATCTGCGGCGCCCTACCCAATTTCCTTCTCCGGGGCGCCGCGCTTACCTCCCTACTCCACCTTGTGTGTCTCCTTTCCTATATCACTGAAGGCCACCGTCCGTTTGGGCGGTGGCCTTCCGTGTTGCCTGGCGTTTGGTTGCTGGCCGGCTGTTGTACTAGCGGGTTCTGGTTAGCGGATCTTGGCGGTAGAGGAACGAACCGCAAGGTGAGCTGGCGCCACGACGTACGGTTCGTCGACGGGCTTTTCCTCGATGAGGTCGAGCGTCATGTGCGCGGCTTTGCGGGCCATGCCTACTGGATCCTGGCGAATCGTGGTCAGGCCGATGTCGTCGGTGTAGAAGCTGTCGTCATAGCCGATAAGCGATACATCGCCCGGCACGGAGAGACCGTTGCGCTCCAGCTGGAACATGAGCGGCAGAGCAATGCCGTCTTCCTGGCAGGCGATGGCAGTGGGCAGCTTAGGCAGACTCATCAGTTGGGTGACCACATCGCTGATTTGGTAACGGCCGGCATCATCCACCTTGCAGACGATGACCTGCGGTTCGATACCCTCGTTGCGGCAGCATTCCGTGAAGGCGCCGAATCGGTTTTGCACGGAGAAGTTGAGCGGCACATCGCGGTCGGTGCTGATATATGCAATATCGCGGTGGCCAAGGTTGATCAGATGGCGAGCCGCTAGCGTGGAGCCCTGTACGTCGTTGATGTTGACGGCGGCGGTGAACCCACGCACTTCAGGATCGACCGAGTTGATGCCGATGATCGGCACATCCGCCGAGGCCAGCTGAGTGATTTCGTTATTGTCGATGTCGAAAGACACCACGATAACGGCATCCGCGTTGCGGCGTACTGGCAGCATTTCAAAGAATTCGCGGCGTTCCTCGATGCTGGAGATTTGGAATACCGAAATATCGTATCCCGCAGCATGCAGCACTTCGTTGAGCCCCTCAATTACTGAAGCGGTGAACCATAGGCGAATGTGACCACTCATCAGTACCGCGATGCGCAGTGATCGGCCTGATTTCAAGGCCGCTGCCGAACGGGACAGGGAAAAATTGAGTTCGTCGGCGATGGCAAGCACGCGCTCGCGGGTTTTAGTCGAGACCAGATCCGGTCTGGTGAACGAGCGTGACACAGTGGAAATGGATACGCCGGCCTTCTGGGCGACATCTTGGATACTTGTGGTCATAACAGCCCCTTTGCCTTGCAAAACGCGAAGCGGACACAACTGGCTCCAGTGTACATGGTGATTGGGCAATTTGCACAATGACAACGATTGTATTACAAACGTTTGCAGATAGTATATTATTATGCAGAAACGTTGGAATTTAGCTATTTTGTGAAGTGAAAGATAATTGCTCTGATGGGATGTAGTTGCATGTAGAAACGCTGTAAATGACAACGTTTGACATATGGTTGTCGAGTGTTTACCATGAAGCTTAGGCTTGATTGGCGGGATTCGCGAACGTGTGTTCTGCTTGACGGGCTGGAATTGAGTTGAACTCCGCGCTCGGCGCACGATGCAGTGCAGTGTTGCGGACTCAAGGAGGAGGAAAGTCATGATCAGCATGGCGGGCAAGGCAATACGCCGGTGGTGGGCGCTGTTTGCGCTACCCACGTTTGCCGCATTCATCATCGGGTTTTTGGTGCCCTTCATCATGGGCGTCTACTTGAGCTTCTGCGAATTCACCACCGTCACCGATGGCGAATGGATAGGGCTCAAGAACTACACCAAGGCGCTGAAGGACAAGGAATTCCTGCACGCATTGGGTTTCTCCACTGCATTCACCATCGTGACCACCATCGTGATCAACGTGATCGCTTTCGCCATCGCCTATATGCTGACCAAGGCGATCAAGGGCTCCACGCTGTTCCGCTCGGTGTTCTTTATGCCGAACCTGATCGGCGGCATTATCTTGGGCTACATCTGGCTGCTGCTGCTGAACGGTGTGCTGGCCCACTGGGGCCGCGCCTTGACCTATAAGGCATCCTACGGATTCTGGGGTTTGGTCATTCTGGTGTGCTGGCAGCAAATCGGTTACATGATGATCATCTATATCGCCGGCTTGCAGGCGCTGCCCACCGATGTGCTGGAGGCGGCGGCCGTGGATGGTGCCAATGGACGGCAGACCATGTTCCGTATCATCATTCCGTTGATGATGCCGTCTATCACGGTCTGCTCCTTCCTGACCGTGACCAACGGTTTCAAGCTGTACGATCAGAACCTCGCATTGACTAATGGTGCGCCGAGCAATATGTCTGAAGGCCTGGCGCTGAACATCACCCGCACCTTCTACGGCCGTATGGGCTGGGAGGGCGTCGGCCAGGCGAAGGCCGTGCTGTTCTTCATTCTGGTTGCGGTAATCGCCCTTATTCAGAACAAGCTCACCACGAGCAAGGAGGTGGCAGCCTGATGAACGAGAACAAGCCTGTGAAGCACGGCGCGTTGTGGACTGTCCTGTTCGCCGTCGTCTCTCTATTCTGGATCTTCCCGATTGTTCTGGTGTTGATCAACTCCTTCAAGCAAAAGGCATACATCTCCAAGAATGCGTTCTCTTTGCCGGCGGGCAAGGCGTTCGTGGGATTCGAAAACTATGTGCGCGGTGTTGAGACTACGCAGTTCTTCGCCTCGTTCGGTTGGACGCTGCTGATCACGGTTGGCTCGGTAATCCTGATTCTGGTGTGTACTTCGATGTGCGCGTGGTGGATCGTGCGCGTGAACAACTGGGCGGCCAAGCTTCTCTACACTCTATTCCTGTTCAACATGATTGTGCCGTTCCAGATGGTGATGTTCACCCTCTCCAAGATTGCTGACATGCTGAAGCTCAATACCCCATGGGGTCTGTGCATTGTGTACCTCGGATTCGGCGCCGGTCTGGCCGTGTTCATCTTCACCGGTGTGATCAAGGGCATTCCGGCCGAGCTTGAGGAATCCGCCATGATTGATGGCGCTTCCGTTCCGCGTATCTTCTTCCAGATTGTGGTGCCGATTATGAAGCCGTCGATTGTTTCGGTGGCCATCCTCGAAGCCATGTGGATCTGGAACGACTACCTGCTGCCATACCTGACGCTCGACCTAGGTAAGTACAAGACCATTTCGGTGGCTGTGCAGTATCTCAAGGGCGGTTACGGTTCTGTGGATATGGGAGCCATGATGGCCTGCCTGGTTCTGGCAATCATCCCCATCATCGTCTTCTACCTGGTATGCCAGAAGTATATTGTGAGTGGAGTTATGGCGGGCGCAGTGAAAGGCTGAATCCCAACAATCTGGCTCCCCTCTTTGAGGGGAGCTGCCATCGTAGATGACTGAGGGGAGCCTTGATGAAGCGCAGGTTACTCCCCTCAGTTGGCTTCCGCCGACAGCTCCCCTCAGGGAGGGGAGCCGAGCGGTACAAGGAGTGAACTGATGAACTGGCTGGCACCGGATTCGAAATTCATGCGCGCGTGGAGCAATCTCATCGATGGCGTATGGGTCAATATTCTGATGCTGGTCACATCCATTCCGATTATCACCATCGGTGCGGCTCTGACTGCCAGCCATGATGCTTGCCGTCGCTCCATCGAGGGAGAGGGCAAAGGCGTCACAGCCAACTACTTTCGCTCATTCAAGGCTAATTTCGTCAAGGCCACATTGCTGTGGCTGCCGTTCCTGGTGGTGCTGATCGCTTTGGCCTGGTCGTGGATTGTGCTGCAATTCACCCCGCTGCTCATCATCAAGTTCGCGCTTACCATCATCTGGCTCATCGGCTTTGAGTGGGTATTCGCGTTGCAGGCCCGGTTTGAGAACACCGTGGCCGGTACCCTGAAGAACGCCTTTATTCTCGGTATTTCCCATATCGCGATGACCGCGGCGCTTGTCGTCGTGGACGCTGTGTTCGTGGCGTTGCTGGTGGGCAGTTGGTTCTATATGCCCGGAGGCTTGTTCCTGTTGGTGATCCTCGGCTACGGCACCATGCTGATGCTCCACATCCCCGTTACCGAGCGCGTCTTCAAGCCGTATCTTCAACAATAAGAAAAGGCCGCTGCGGAGGAACAGCGGCCTTTTCTTATTGCCATCGGGCGATTATTTCTTTGCCTGAGTGATTTGGTATGCCACGAAGAGGATGGCCAGCCAGATTACGCCGGCGATAACAGCGATGCGGTAGCTGGCGGAGAAGCACATCAACACCACAACCAGTGCCAGGAATACCAGCACCACCCATGGGGTCACCTTGGCGAACGGCAGCTTGAAGTGAATCGCGTCGAGCGCCTCCTGCCCGGACTTGCCGGCCAGGTCGGAGTCTTCCGGAGCGCCACCGGCTTCCACCACCTTGCGGAACTTCATCTCGGTGAACATAATCATCGTCCAATTGATAATGCCGGCGATGGTGGCAATCGACATCAGATAGTTGAACGCGAACTCAGGCCACACGAACACCACGACCACGGCGATGGCGGTAATCACGGCGGAGGTCAGCACGCCGGCCACCGGCACGCCCTTGGAGTTGAGCTTGCCGAGGTATGCGGGGGCGTTACCCTGCTTGGCCAGCGAGTACAGCATGCGTGAGTTGGCGTACAGGCCGGAGTTGTAGACGCTCATCACGGCGGTCAGGCACACGAAGTTGAGGATTCCGGCGGCTGCGTGGATGCCCACGGAGTCGAAGATCTGCACGAACGGGCTGGACTTGCCATCGATGGTGTTCCACGGCACCACGGCCATAATCACACCCAAAGCGCCGATGTAGAACACGAGGATTCGCCAGATGATGTCGTTGGTGGCACGCGGAATCGTGGTCTTCGGATCTTCGGTTTCGCCGGCGGTGATGCCGATGAGTTCGGTGCCGCCGAAGCTGAACATCACCACGACCAGTGCCATCAGCAGGCCGGTCCACCCATTATCAGTGTGGCCCATGAGTCCGTTCGGGAAGAAACCACCGCCCACGGTGAACCAGTTGGCGAAGCTTGCCTTGATGCCGGAGGCGGTAGGCAGGGCAAAGATGATGACTGCGAGGCCACCGATAATCATGGCGATTACGGCCACGATCTTGATAATGGCAAACCAGAACTCGAACTCACCGAACTTGGAAACACCGAGCAGATTTGCAGCGGTGATGAGCACCAGGAACACGGCTGCGGAGACCCACGTCGGGATTGCCGGGAACCAGTAGTTCACAAAGCTGCCAACTACGGCCAGTTCCACCATTGAAACGAGAATGTAGTTGAACCAGTAGTTCCAGCCGGAGATGAAGCCGGCGCGCTTGGACCAGTAGCGGGTGGCGTAGTAGCTGAATGCGCCCGCCTTAGGGTCCTCGACGGACATTTCGCTCAGTGCACGCACAATCATGAAGATTGCGAAGCCGCCGATGAGGTAGGCCAGCAGAATCGATGGGCCGGCTAGGGCGATGGATTCGCTGGAACCGTAAAACAGGCCGGTGCCGATGGCGCCGCCGAGGGCGATTAGCTGGATATGGCGATTTTTCAATGATTTGCGTAGGGTCGCGGGTACCGGCACATCGTCGGTTTCGCGCGGCTTCTTAGGCGCGTCAGTAGTGCTCATGTTGTTCTTCTCTCGTAAGCCGCGGGCGGCGGTGTAGTCCGTCAGCGATTATGCTCAACGATGGTATTGTATGCCGATTGGTTCCACAAGACCGTGCGAAGACCATGCTGAGTTGGCATCAGCGGGGCGATTCTTCGGTTGGTTGGGAGATTTGCCCCGTTGAGGGTCCGTGGGCGGGGTGGTTCTTCGTTTGGTTGGGAGATTTGCCCCGTTGAGGGTCCGTGGACGGGGTGGTTCTTCGTTTGGTTGGGAGATTTGCCCCGTTGAGGGTCCGTGGACGGGGTGGTTCTTCGATTGGGTGGGGGATTTGCTTCGCTGACGGGCTCTCAGTGGGGCAAAACCGCGATTTGTTCGAACATTTGCTTCGCTGAGGGGCCGTGAACGGGATGTTTTTTCGGTTGAGTGGGTGGGTGCTTCGCTGAGGGAGCATTGCGCAGCTTTGGGCAGTTACGTAGTGGGAGTGGGGGCTCTTACTCCCATTGGATTCTGCGAGTGGCTAAAAGCATTGTTTTACAATGGATACTACGACGGGATTTTGGTGGCTGCGATTGCAGGCCATCCGCGGCGAAATCGCTGGAGGTGCTCGATGGCGTATATCGAATTTGACAAGGTGGTCAAGGAATACCCGTCTGGCGGCACGTCGATTCGCGCGCTTGATGAGGCAAGTTTCACCGCCGATCAGGGCGAGCTGACAGTGATTCTTGGGCAATCCGGTGCCGGTAAAACCACGGCATTGAATATTTTGGGCGGTATGGATACTGCGACTTCCGGCCGTGTGGTGGTTGGCGAGCGTGATATCACGGGCTTGCGGAAGCGAGACTTGATTACGTATCGCCGCAACGACGTCGGCTTTGTATTCCAGTTCTATAACTTGGTGCCAAATCTCACCGCCCTGGAGAACGTGGAACTCGCCTCGCAGATTTGTCCCGACCATTTCGACCCGGCTGAAACGCTGCGCAAAGTCGGACTGGGGGAGCGCATGAATAACTTCCCGGGCCAGCTGTCCGGCGGCGAGCAGCAGCGCGTCTCCATCGCCCGCGCAATCGCCAAGAAGCCGAAGCTGCTGTTGTGCGATGAGCCGACCGGCGCCCTTGATTACGAGACCGGCAAGGAAGTGTTGCAGCTGTTGCAGGATATCTGCCGCGACGAGGGAATGACCGTGATGATCATCACCCATAATTCCGCGCTCGCGCCGATGGCTCACAAGGTGATTCACTTCCGTTCCGGAACCGTGACCAGCGAGGAAATCAATACTGCGCCGCAGCCCATCGCAGACATCGAGTGGTAGGCGGTTCTTATGGCAACGGCAAGGCATTCTCATACCGGCTTCCCGGGTGGCCGACCTGTGAAACATCTCGTGAAACCGAGAAGCCAATCTGTGAAACGTCCCGTGAAACAATCTGAATCCGATGATCGCGGATCCAGCGTCTCCGCCGTGTTTGTCAAAGATGCCTTGCGTTGTTGGCTGCGCAGCTGGAAACGATTCGTGTCTATCGCCGTCATCACCCTACTCGGTGTGGCCGTGCTGACCGGCATCTACGCCGGTTGCCGTGATGCCTTTCTGGCTGCAAGCCGCTTTTACGATCAGCAAGGACTGCACGACTTGCAGGTGCTATCCACCTACGGTTTGACCGGTGACGATGCGGCGGCGTTGCGTCGCGTCGAAGGTGTGGAAACCGTGCAGCCGGAGCGCTCGCAGACGGTGACCGCTACGGTGAAAGGCACGAAGAAGACCGTCACCATGCAGGAAATCGGCACCGAAGGTTTGGACCAGCCGTATCTGCAGCAAGGGGATATGCCGAGCAAGGCCGGCGAAGTGGCGGTTACGCAGCAATTCCTCAACGACAGCGGGCTTGAGATTGGCGATGACCTCACTGTGACGCCGCGGTCCGCATCCTCAACCGTTCTGGTGGGCGCAGAGGATAAGAGCAACAGCGGCTCCGGTAAAAGCTCTGATGGAGATACGGACACCGTGGGTGCTGCGGAAGACGCCACCACGAGCAACAACGAAAAAGAGCAGTCCCCGCAGTTCCCCACCGAACTCACCATTACCGCAGTAGTGCTTGACCCAAGCGACCTCAACAATCCAGCCGGCTATTCCGGCATGACCGCGTTCCGGTCCACCTCGTCCGAGGATTACGTGTTCTTTGCGCCCAGCGATGGCGTGACCGGCAACGTATACACCGCAATATCCATTGCGGTCGCAGGCGCGTCCCAATATGATACGTTCTCCGATGACTACGATGCCGCAATCAAAACCGTGGCCGACCGCATCGAGAGTCAGATACAAACCCAGCGGCAGAAAGCCCGCCGCCAACAAATCGTCACAAGCGCCCAGAATACGCTCGATGCAGCCAAGGCCGATGCGCTCAAGCAGCTTGACGAAGGCCAGCAGCAGATCGACGGTAATCGTGCTGAGCTGAAGGCCAACGAGACGAAGCTCGCAGAGAGCCGAACGCAACTCGAACAGAACAAAGCCTCCATCACTGACGGCGAGCGGCAAATAGCCGAGGGCCGCGCGCAAATAGCTTCCGCGCGTCAGCAGATTGCACAAGGCCGTCAGCAGATAGCCGGTGCCCGCGCGCAGCTCGAGTCCGGCAAAGCCCAACTCGCCAGCGCCAGGCAACAACTCGATGCCGCGCAGGCTGAGCTGACCGCCAACCGGAGCAAGGTCGAACAAGGCATTGCGCAAATCGACCAAGGTGTGGCACAACTTGACCAGATGCTGCAGCTTATCCAGCAAGCCGATGATCTGCTATCCCAGCTCGATCCGAATATCGATGTCGATTCATCCACATGGCAGACTGTGAAACAGCTGCTCGCCAGTCTGGGAATCACTGTGCCCGACGTGCCGTCCATCAGTGCGCTGAGACAACAGTTAGATGCCAAACGGAATGAACTGCAATCGCAGCGCAGCGACGCGATCAAGCAAAAAACCGAACTGCAGCAAACCTTGGATGGCACGATTGCCCCCGCGCAGAACACCTTGGACCAGCAGAATGCGCAGTTAACGGCCAAAGAACAGGAAGCTGCAGCCGGAGAAGCGGAGCTCAACGCCAAGTTAACCGAGCTCGAATCGAATGCCGCACAACTGGAAACGCGGTCGGCGCAGCTTGAAGCGCAGGCCGCGCAACTGGCCGGCGGCAAACAGCAGCTTGAAGAGGGTGAAAAGCAGCTGAAAGACGGAGAACAGCAGCTTGAGGACGGCAAACAGCAGCTGGAGGATGCCCAACAAGAGCTGGATGAGAAACGCAGCGAGGCGGAGAGCGAGTTCGCCAAACAGCAGCGCTGTATCGACGACGTGGCCAACGCGCGCTGGTACGTGCAGACGCGTTCCTCAATCGATGGATTCAGTTCGCTCAAGTCAGACGTCAGCTCCATCGAGTCCATAGGCCGCGCATTCCCGGTGGTGTTCTTGCTGGTCGCCGTGCTGATGAGCTTGACCACCATGACCCGCATGGTCGAAGAAGATCGCGGACTTATCGGCACGTATCTGGGTCTTGGCTATGGCGGCATGGTCGTTTCTCTGCGATACTTGCTGTTCGCGTTGCTCGCTTGCCTAGTCGGTGGTGGCATAGGCCTGCTGGTCGGGTTCCTTGGTATCCCGGCATTCCTACTGATTGTGATTAAAGGGCTGTATATATTGCCGGACGTGCGGCTTGAATACGACTGGGGGTACGGCACCGCCGGCATCCTATTGTTCGTGGTTGGTGTGGGTGTGGCCACCGCACTTGCCTGTCGTAGCGAAATTCGGCACACACCTGCCGCGCTGATGCGACCGAAAGCGCCAAAGGCCGGCGCCCGTATTCTGCTGGAACGTATCAGGCCGGTATGGAACAGGCTGAGCTTCTTGGGCAAGGTCACCGCACGCAATATCTTCCGGTTCAAGTCGCGCCTGTTGATGACCGTGGGTGGTGTGGCCGGCTGCACTGCACTGATTATCTGCGGATTTGCGATTAACGACACCGTGGACACCATCGGCGTCAAACAGTATGGGCAGATCTATCAATACGACTTGATGGTGGTGTCGAATGACGATGATGCGGCCGCGATGCGCAAGCAGGTCAAAAAGGATGGGCGGACCACCGAAACGTTGAACTTGCGCGTGGATAGTGCGGAGATGAGCAATGCTGCTCAGGAAAGCGAAACCATCCAGTTGATGGCGGTACCCAATAATTCGCTGAACAAATTGAACGATATGGTCACCTTGGAAGAGGCCGGCGATGAGGGGTGGTTTGGACTGCCTAACTTCTTCGGCGCATCAGGTGGCGGCACTGTGACGCTGGATGACAGTGGTGTGATTGTGGCGCAATCCGCTGCCAATTCGTTGGGCGTGCACACTGGCGATACCGTTACCGTGAGCAACGGCGGTAGCAGCCGCGCTAAGATAAAGGTCGCCGCGGTGGTGCGCAACCTCATCGGATCCGATGTGTACATCAGTGAGCGGCTGTACGACCAGAAATTTGCGGCACATGACATTGACTCATCTGCCTCGGATGGTGAGTCTTCCACTCTGACTTGGAACGCGATGCTTGCCAAACTGAAGGGTCCCGATGGGGAACAGGCCGAGTATGCGGATCGGCTGGGTGAGGAATCGTCGGTGGTGAAGGCCGTGAGTTGTGCGCATCTGGAGGCTACGTTCAAATTCGATTTGATGGCCGCCGTGGTGGCGCTGATTGTGGGGCTTGCCGGCGGATTGGCGTTGGTGGTGCTGTTTACGCTGGCCAACACGAACGTATCCGAGCGCGTACGCGAGATGGCCACGCTTAAGGTGCTGGGCTTCTATGACCGTGAAGTGCACAACTACGTGAATCGCGAGATGATGATTCTGACCGGCATGGGAGTGGTGGTCGGATTGCCGCTCGGTCGCTGGATTGGCGGGCTTCTGACGGCTGCACTGAATATGCCGTCACTGTACTTTGAAGTGGAAGTGCATTGGTACAGCTATGCGATTGCTGTGGCGGCCACGTTGGCATTCGCGCTGCTGGTGCAGCTGTTCACCAACCCAGTGCTTGACCGAATTGAGCCGGTCAGTTCGCTCAAGTCCGTGGAATGACCTTGCTTGAGCCCCCTCTGATGAGGGGCTGTCAGCGAAGCTGACTGGGGGAGAGAAGACAAGATGGAGAAAGTTCAATTTCTTGGCGATGAATTGAACTTTTTGGCCTAATGTTCGCGGTATCATCACGTGCGTTCGTGAGCTAGGCGATTTTCGCGACATCTATCGGTGATACAGTTTGAACTTGCATTGAACGAGTGCCGTAGTCGGCGTGAACAGGGCCGAGCGGCAGAGAAGAGAAACGAAATCAGTATGGCCGATACAAATGCGAACGGTAACGCGCAGCAGTCCGGGAGCAAGCTCAAGTCCGTCGAGAGCCTTGATCAGACCAATGCGATGGAACGAGGCCTCAGCAACCGCCATGTACAGTTCATCGCCATCGGCGGCACTATCGGCACCGGCCTGTTCCTGGGCTCCGGCAAATCGATCTCGCTGACCGGCCCCTCGATCGTCTTCGTGTATATCCTGGTCGGCGTCATCATGTTCTTCCTGATGCGCGCCATCGGCGAGATGATGTACCGCGACCCCAGCCAGCACACCTTCATCAATTTCATCACCCGCTACCTGGGCAACGGATGGGGGCATTTCGCAGGCTGGACGTATTGGGCCGCGCTCGTGCTGCTGGGCATGACCGAGATCACGGCCGTCTCCACGTACTTCATCACCTTCTTCGACACGTTCGGCATCGACCTGACCCATTGGAAATGGCTGATCGAGCTGTGTTTCCTGGTGTCGCTGGTGTCCGTCAACCTGATCGCCGTCAAGGTGTTCGGCGAGGTGGAGTTCTGGTTCTCGATGATCAAGATCACGCTGATCGGCGCGATGATCGTCACCGCCGTGGTCATGATCGTGGTCGGCTACCAGTACCCGGCCGCGCGGATTCACGGCGTGGATCATGTGAGCCCGGCGGGTCACGCCGGACTCGACAACCTGTTCGCCGGCTTCTCGTTCGCCCCGAACGGCTGGATGGCCTTCCTCATGAGCTTCCAGATGGTGTTCTTCGCCTATGAGCTGCTCGAGTTCGTGGGCGTCACCGTCTCCGAGACCAAGAATCCTCGTGAGGTGCTGCCCAAAGCCGTCAACGAGATCATCGTGCGTGTGCTCATCTTCTATGTGGGCGCACTGGTGGCCATCATGTGCATCGTGCCGTGGACCTCGTTCAAGCCGAACGAGGACGGCTCCTTTGCCTCCCCGTTCATCATGGTGTTCCAGTACGCCGGGCTGAACTGGGCGTCCGCCCTGGTGTTCTTCGTGGTGATCACCGCCGCGTCCTCGTCGCTCAATTCGCTGTTGTATTCCGCCGGCCGCCACCTGTACCAGCTGTCCGAGGTGTCGCCGAGCCCGATGCTCAACAAGATTGGGCAGGTTTCTGATCGCAAAGTGCCGGCGCGCGCAATTCTGGTGTCTGCAGTGCTGATTCTGCTCTCGCCGATTGTTAACGCCATTCCAGGTGTTTCCGGTGCGTTCGTGCTGTTCTCGTCTGCCAGTTCCGCGGTATTCCTATTTATTTACATTCTGACGCTGGTGGCACACCGGAAGTACCGTCGTTCGGACGACTTCATCCCGGACGGTTTCGTGATGCCTGCATGGAAGGTGCTGAACACAGTGGCGATTGTGTTCTTCGTGTTTATTTATCTGACGCTGTTCTTGGCGGACGATACGCGCAATTCCGCGATTGCCGGCTTGGTGTGGTTGATTGGCTTCGGTGGCTTCTCGCTGTTGCGCGAGCGTTACCGCAGTCGTGATTTGAAGGCCGCGCTAGAGCATAAGGAGTAGGTTTTTGGCTCCCCCTCCCTGAGGGGAGCTGGATTGCGTAGCGAGACTGAGGGGAGTCGCGGTGGCACCGGGACTCCCCTCAGTCGTCTAACGAAGACAGCTCCCCTCTTCAGAAGGGTGCCAAGCAAATGCTGAAATCAGTACTGATATTCCTGGTGTCTTCTCTCCGGCCGTGACCACAAACGGCAAATGGTTGCGCTTGGATGGGATTGGGCAGGTGCAGAACAGGCTGAACGCGCACGGGTAGTTGAAGTCAATATGGTCCAGCGTGAGGATATCCGCGGCCGTCAATTCGTAAATGCGGCCGATGCCGGCGGTCTCGGTGCCGCTCGTCTCGTCGGAGAAGAATATGTAGGCGTCCCGACGTGGTCTATTTCACGCGTGATCTGGAGTAGACGATATCGATATATAGGTATTCGGCCGAAGGGGGTGGCGTCGCAATGGATGGTTCAGTTGTGGCGCTATTTCCCCTTTAGTCGTCTAACAACGGCTCAGCCTTAGAGAAGGGCGTCGCGCATGGGTCAGCTATGCGACGGACGACCGCTGCCCGGGTAGCGCAATGCCCCGTGCACTAGTGCCGATGTGAAATGCATGCTGCACATGCCCGCTTCCCCAGCCTCATGCGTGCATCCAGCAATGCTGCATAGATTCATTCCTCGAATCATGATTCCCCCCCCCCCTCGGTGGTCTGGCTTCCGTGCCAGCTCTTTCTTGACTCCATATGTAGCCCGGAATCGTTGCAATGTATAGGTGCTGTGTATTGATTCGTTTTTTACAGGTGCTCTATCGTTTTTGTGGTCTCGTGAACAGCTGGGGCGACGGATCTGCCTAGATTACTCTCAATGGTGAATTGTTTACGGTGTGAGATATTCTTTGGGATGTTTGCGGTGCACTGCCGCATGGTGCGTGAAATGGATGGTGCTTCGATATGGGATTCGAGCAGGAAGCGGTCGGCGAGCTGTATGCCAGCGTATGGGGCAATCGTTCGAAAATGCAGAGGGAATTCACGCGCGGCGCCCATGGAGAGCAGTTCGTGCTTCGGGAGTTGTCCCTCAAGGGCACCCAGACGCCGTCGCAGTTGGCGACTGCGCTTCAAGCCAGCTCAGGCCGTATCTCCACCGTGCTGTCATCATTGGAAAAGAAGGGCTGGATTACGCGCGACATTGATTCTAATGATCGGCGCATCATCCGCGTGAGCCTTACTGATTCCGGGCGTGAGGAGTCTCGTCGAATGATTGATGAGATGCGTTCCGCAATCTGCTGGATCTTCTCGCAGATGGGGGAGCGTCGCACGCGCGAATTCGTTGATTTGCTTTCAGAATTCACCACGTACATGTCGATTTGCCATCCCGGCCAGCCGCGTCCTACTCCTGAGCAAGTGCGGGGGGCGTTTGCCGAGCGGGATAAGCGCGTGGCGGAGCACATGGCGGCCAAACATGCTGAGGGCTGATCGGCACGCATGATTGATGATGCTCGCAGCGAACATGCAGAATTGCGCGTAATATCTTACGGTGTAAGTAATCAAATAATGAAAACTATTAAGACATCGTGAATCAATAAGTATCGATAACTCAATCAATCCACAAATCAAATAGTTAATAACCCAATAACCAACCAACACAAGGGGAAACCAATGTTTCGCATCATGAAATACCTCTCCAAAGCGGAGATCGGTCAGATGCTTATCGCCTTAGTGTCCATCGTCGGGCAAATCTGGTTCGACCTCGAACTGCCCGATTATATGTCAGACATCACCACCCTGGTCGAGACGCCGGGCAGCGCAATGGCGGACATCTGGGTCGCCGGCGGCAAAATGCTGCTGGTCTCGCTCGGCTCGGTCGCCTGCGCGATCATCACCGGCTATATCGCGGCGCGCGTGGCCTCCAGCTTCGGCCAGCGCCTGCGCTCGCTCGAATTCCGTAAGGTCGAATCCTTCGGCCCGGCCGAAATGAGCAAGTTCTCCACGGCCAGTCTCATCACCCGCTCCACCAACGACATCACGCAAATCCAGATGTTCATCACCATGGGTCTGCAGCTCATTGTCAAGTCGCCGATCATGGCCGTGTGGGCTGTCTGCAAGATTGCCGGCGAGGGCTTCGAATGGACGGTCGCCACGGCCATAGCGGTCGTGATCCTGCTGGTCGCGGTCGTAATCCTCATGGCGATGGTCATGCCGAAGTTCAAGGCCATGCAGAGGCTCACCGATAACATCAACCTCGTGGCCCGCGAGAATCTCACTGGTCTGCGGGTGGTGCGCGCCTACAACGCCGAGGACTACCAGGAGTCCAAATTCACCAAGGCGAACAAGGATCTGACCGATACGCAGCTGTTCACCAACCGCACCATGGCCATCATGATGCCGCTGATGAACACGGTGATGAACGGCCTTATGCTCGCCGTCTACTGGATTGGCGCCTACCTGATCGAGGCCGCCGAGCTTACCGACAAGCTCACCGTGTTCTCCAACATGGTGGTGTTCTCCAGCTACTCCGTGCAGGTGATTATGAGCTTCCTGCTGATGAGCATGGTATTCGTGCTTTGGCCGCGCGCCGACGTGTCCGCACAGCGCGTGATGGAAGTGCTCAACACCGAGCCGATTGTGAAAAACGGCACCAAGCGCGCGGCCGATATCGCAAAGACCGGGCAGACGGGCACTGTGGAATTCAAGAACGTGAGCTTCACCTACCCGGATTCGCGCGAGGCCATGCTGCAGGGCATCAACTTCAAAGCCGAGAAGGGCCAGACCGTGGCGTTCATCGGCTCTACCGGCTCGGGCAAGTCGTCGCTGATTAATCTCGTGCCGCGCTTCTACGACGTATCCGCCGGGCAAGTGCTCGTCGACGGTGTGGACGTGCGCGACTATGACATGGTCGCCCTGCGAGACAAAATCGGCTACGTGCCGCAGCGCTCCGTGCTGTTCAAGGGCACCGTGGCCGGCAACATCAGCTACGGCGACAAGCCCGGCGAGAACGACACGGTCGAACTGGCGGATACCTCCACTCCCGCCGGCCGTAAGCGTGAGGCGCTTCAGCTGGCCGCCGATGCCGCCAACGACGGCAAGTTGACAGACGAACAGATGAGCCGTGTCAAGGCCGCTGCCGACGTGGCCCAGGCCAGCGAATTCGTCAACCGCATGGACGGCGGATTCGATTCGCCGATCGCACAAGGCGGCTCGAACGTGTCCGGTGGCCAGAAGCAGCGTCTGTCCATCGCCCGCGCCGTCTACCGTCATCCGGAAATCCTGATTTTCGATGACTCGTTCTCTGCGCTCGACTTCAAAACCGACCGTGCGGTGCGAGACGCGCTCGCCGAGGAAGCCAAGGATTCCACCAAGCTCATCGTGGCCCAGCGCATCGGCACGATCATGAACGCCGATCGCATCGTGGTGCTTGACGAGGGCAAGGTTGTGGGGCAAGGCACACACAAGGAGTTGCTCGAGAACTGCGAAGTGTACCGACAGATTGCCGAATCCCAGCTGAGTGAATCGGAACTGACTGCGTAACTTAGATGGCTCCCGCTGGCGGGAGCTGTCGAGCATAGCGAGACTGAGGGTGGTCTCTGAAGCCTCCTCTCAGTCACTTCGTGACAGCTCCCCTTCAGAGGAGAGCCAAGAGACAAAGGACTTAAGAAACAATGCCAAGAGGACCTATGGGCCGCGGAGGTGCGGTCGAAAAACCACAGGATTTCGGCAAAGTCATGGGCAAACTCGTCCGCTTTTGCCACAAATACGTTCCTGCCATCATCATCGCGCTTGTGCTGGGCGCGGCTGGCACCATCTGCCAGATTATCGGCCCGGACAAGCTCAAGGACATGACCAATGAGATCACCAAAGGTCTGCCTGCGGTAGTGCATGGCAAGCCGGTGCTCAATTCCATCGACATGGGCGCGGTTGCTCGTATCGGCTGGCTGCTTGTGGTGCTGTATGTGGGCTACGCGTTGCTCAGCTACATTCAGAGCTGGATGATGGCCACCGTTACGCAGCGCACTGCGCAGGAGTTGCGTGAGTCGATCAGCAAGAAGATCAACAAGCTGCCGCTCAGTTACTTCGACAAAGTCAGCTACGGCGACGTGCTTTCTCGCGTCACCAACGATGTGGACGCTATCGGCCAGACGCTGGGCCAGTCGCTCGGATCGCTGATCACATCCGCGACGCTGTTCGTGGGCGCATTGGTCATGATGTTCTACAACAACTGGATCATGGCGCTGTGCGCAATCGGTTCAAGCATCATCGGCCTGATCATCATGATGGTCATTATGAAGGTCTCGCAAAAGTACTTCACCCGCCAGCAGGTCGCGTTGGGTGATGTGAACGGCCATGTGGAGGAGATGTACGCCGGTCACACCATCGTCAAGGCATACAACGGCGAGGCAGATTCTATTCGTCGGTTCGAGCGCTACAACGCGGATCTGTACGATTCCGGCTGGAAGTCGCAGTTCTTGTCTGGTCTGATGATGCCGCTGATGAACTTCGTCGGTAATTTCGGCTATGTGGTGGTGTGCGTGGTGGGTGCCGCGCTCGCCATGGACGGCCAGATCGAATTCGGCGTGATCGTGGCGTTCATGATGTATATCCGCCTGTTTACGCAGCCGCTCTCGCAGTTTGCGCAGGCGTTCCAGAACCTGCAGCGTTGCGCCGCCGCATCCGAACGCGTATTCGGATTCCTCGAAGAGTCGGAAATGGCTGACGAATCCGGCAAGCAGGCGCTGCTTGGCGCTCAAGGCCATGAGGTGCACGGCGATGTGGAATTCAGTCACGTGCGCTTTGAATATGAGGCCGGCAAGCCGATTATCAACGACTTCTCCGCTTCTGTCTCCTCCGGTCAGAAGGTTGCTATTGTGGGTCCGACCGGTGCCGGTAAGACCACTATGGTCAACCTGCTTATGCGCTTCTACGAGATTGCCGGTGGCTCGATCGCCATCGACGGCGTGGACACCAAGTCCGTGCCGCGCTGGAATGTGCACGACCAGTTCTCCATGGTGCTGCAGGATACCTGGATCTTTAATGGCACTGTGCGCGAGAACATCGCC
Source organism: Bifidobacterium sp. M3-N-101 (assembly GCF_023656805.1). Taxonomy (NCBI): domain Bacteria; kingdom Bacillati; phylum Actinomycetota; class Actinomycetes; order Bifidobacteriales; family Bifidobacteriaceae; genus Bifidobacterium; species Bifidobacterium sp. M3-N-101. Next base: position 287,203 of record NZ_JAMOKQ010000001.1, on the reverse strand, counting down.
TACTCCAAGCCGGGCGTTACGGATGAGCAGATCATCAGCGCATGCAAAGCTGTGGGATTGCACCACTACATCATGTCGCTGCCGAATGGCTACGACACCGTGCTCGACGAGAATTCGTCGCTGTCCGCCGGCCAGAAGCAGCTGCTCACCATTGCCCGCGCAATGGTACAGGACGCACCGATTCTGATCCTCGATGAGGCCACATCTTCGGTCGATACCCGTACTGAAGAGTTGATTCAGAAGGCCATGGACGCGTTGACCGTGGACCGTACCTCCTTCGTGATTGCGCACCGCCTCTCCACGATTCGCGACGCCGACATGATTCTCGTCATGAATCACGGCGATGTGATCGAACGCGGCACGCATGAGGAGTTGCTGGCTGCTGATGGCTTCTACGCTGATTTATACAACAGCCAGTTCGCGTTGGCGGGCTGACGGCTGAACTATCGCATGAAAAAGCTGCCCGGAAAATCGGGAGACTGGGCAGCGGAGCGGTCGGCGGTGAGGATGGCGCATTCGAATGGAAAGTGTGCGCGCAGTTGGGCGGCCGGGGTGGTGAAGAGGGCGGTGGCAAGGCCGTCAGCTTGGGCGGTAGCCAAAGATGGCGGCGTAGCGGCAACCCATGTGGCGGCTACGCTGTTAACCGGCACACCGTCGATGGCGTTGAGCAGATGGTGGAGTTGATGGCCGGCGGCATCGGTCCAGTGTCGGCGGCTGGGGGAGCTTGCGCAGAACGCGCCTTGGCTAATCTCTGCCACACCGACGGCGTTAGCCGGGTCGGAGGGATCTTCAAGGGCGATGGTGATTGGTTCGCTCGTGTGCACCAGCAAATCGCCGCCGGCGTCGATGACATATCGGAGGTCGCTCTGGGCCACCCCCAGCCTTTCCGCAATCAGATCCACCAGATGGCCCTTGCCGCATGCGCCGAAGTCGAGTGCGACCGGGCCATGCGTAACCAACGTTGTGCCATGGTGCTCGATGGCGTGATCCCATGTGGCCCGCCCATGAATCGCACCTGTGTGTTCAGCGGCATTGGGTTCGTTCACAGATGAATATGATTTGTCATATCCCAGCCGAATCAGATCTTCGCCCACGCATGGGTCAATCGCCCCATTGGTAGCAGAAAACAAGTGGTCATACAGGTCAAATAGATTCAGCGTCCAGTCAGGAAAATCGAATGTGCCGCCGTGCGTGGCCACGCGCATCTGACCCACAATCGAGTCACCTTTAAATCGAGACAGTACGTTTTCGTAATCGGAAATGAGGTCTTCGATGTGCTGGTGCAGGTCACCGCCCAGCGCGCTCGCGGTATGCAACAGCAGGCCGGTTCCCAAGGCATTGGGGAATGCGGCGGTGTGCGGCAATTGCTCGGTTAGGCCTGTCATGCCTACTATCGTAGGGCGTGTGGCTGCGCGGCTGCAAGGCGCTGCGCTGTGCGGTGTATACTGAATCTTGACACTGTGTCAATGTTGATTCGGAGGGTATGAGAATGGACAATGCAACAGCGGTAAGTGCAACGAATGTGTCCGGTGGCTCGTTGCAATCGACTATCAAGGATTTGCCCATTGCCAAAGTGTGGGCCTTCGCGGTCGGCCAGTTCGGCTGGGCGCTGCTTTCCGGCATCATCTCCAACTGGCTCGTCTACTTCTACCAGCCCGATCAGGAGACCATCTCCCAAGGCCAGACCGTGTTCGTGCCGCAGGGTCTCGTGGTGCTTGGGCTAGTAACCGTGGTGGGAGGCATCACCGCATTCGCCCGATTCTTTGATGCTTTCGTGGACCCGGCCGTGGCCTCCCTGTCCGACCGCTGCGATTCCAAAGCCGGCCGCCGCATGCCCTTCCTGAAATTCGCGGCCCTGCCGCTCGCCGTGGTCACCGTACTCGTGTTCTGGAGTCCGATCAACGGCACCAGTTGGGTCAACGCGGCATTCCTGTTCGTCACTGTTATCGGCTACTACATTGCCCTCACGTTCTACTGCACGCCGTACAACGCGCTCATCGCCGAGCTCGGTCACGATTCCAAGCAGCAGTTGACCATCTCCACCGCCATCTCCTTCACCTGGGTGGCCGGCACCGCCATCGCCTATGTGGCGCCGGTGATTTGGGGCGCATTCGTGCCGATGATGGGGCGCATCACCGCCATCCGCGTGACCTTTACCATCATGGCTGCCGTGGCGTTCGCCTGCATGCTTGTGCCGCCGCTGGCCATTCGTGAGAAGGACTACGTCAACTCGCAGCCCACCTCCGAATCGACCATTGAATCCCTGAAGCAGACCTTTTCCGACGGTGAATTCCGCAAGTTCGTATGCTCCGACGTGGTCTACTGGGTGGCCATCACCACGTTCCAGACCGGCCTGCCGTTCTTCGTGACCAGTCTGCTGAAACTGCCGGAAACCACCACGACCATCTACTTTGTACTCATGACCGGCGTCTCGGTGCTGTTCTATCTGCCGGTCAATATCCTGGCTAACCGTGTGGGCAAAAAGCGCTTGTTGCTTATCGCTTTTGTGATTTTCACCTGCGCGTTCGCCTTTGCCGGTGCACTCGGCTCCGGTGTACTCGCCCTCATGCCGGCCATGGCCCAGGGTCTGACGCTTTCAGTGGTGGGTGCGATTCCGATGGCTGCATTCGGCATCCTGCCGCAGGCCATCGTGGCGAATATCGCCGATGCCAGTTCCAAGACCACGGGCCAAGATCGTCAGGGCATGTTCTACGCGGCTCGTACTTTTGCCATGAAAATGGGGCAGTCCGTGGCCATGTTGCTGTTCACCGGAGTGTCCACCATCGGCATGACATCCGGCGCGGGCTACCGTATCGCCGCCGTGTGCGCGGCTGTGCTGTGTGGATTGGGCGGCATTGTGTTCGCGTTCTATAACGAGAAGAAGGTGTTGCACGTGCTGGGGGCATAGGCATAGTGCAGTTGCGGCTGGATTGGCTTGATTGATTCGACCAGCCAGCTGGCATACGTTTTTCAGACTATTTCGGCTCTTGTCTGGAAAATGTGCACTGCTGTGTGCTCAGTGTGCGTTCTTCCAGATTTTTGGGAAAATAGTCTGTCTGCCGACGCCCTGCCCGAATTGCGTTTGACTGCACCCCGTATTATATTTGTGCGAGTTGCTTTGCGGAGCAAAGTAACATCCAAGGGGCTGTAGCTCAGTTGGTAGAGCGCTTCGTTCGCATCGAAGAGGTCGCGGTTTCGACTACCGTCAGCTCCACGAGACCCTCTGCATTCATTCCACCGCAGAGGGTCTTTTCATTTTGAAAGTAGACCTCAAAAATGCAAAGCGCAGAAAAAACTCGTTGGTGAAGGGTCATTCTGCACTTCGAGGGGCTGATTTGGTGTTTGCTGGAGGTCTACCTCCGTTTCAAGGGGCTGGTCGTTAAGTAGACATGTCTCCAAAACGGCGAAATATCATTGATAGCAGGCCGTTCCTACTCACGTTTTGACGTTTGGGGAGCCCCTCGAAACGGAAGTAGATCTCCGGAACATGTGAAATCAACCCCTCGAAGTGCAGAATGCTCCTGATCCCACAGTAGATTGCTCTTTGGCTTGGGCAATACTGGGAGTATGACAAGCGCAGATGAGTTGAATGAACAGCGTGACGCTGAACAGAGCGTCGCACAAGTGTTTGAACGCAACGATGGGAACGATGGGATTGATGCCGGCGAACCTGCCGCTTCCCAAACTCGCGAGTCGGCTGTGACTATTCCTGCTGGCACTGTGGTACTCGCTGCGACCCCAATCGGCAACGTCGGCGACGCTTCTGCTCGTCTGGTGGCTCTTTTGGAACGCGCCGACATCGTAGCCGCAGAAGACACCCGCCGCCTGTTCGACCTGGCTCGCCGCCTCGGCGTCTATGTGAACGGTCGAGTCGTCGCCTACCACGATCACAACGAGCGAGACAAGGCCGACGGTTTGCTTGATCAGGTCGAAACCGGTGCGACCGTGCTCGTCGTTTCCGACGCCGGCATGCCCACCATCAACGATCCAGGCCTGGCCATTGTGCGCCGCGCCATTGAACGCGGCCTGCCCGTCACCTGCGCGCCTGGCCCCTCTGCCGTGCTTGACGCGCTTGCCCTTTCCGGCCTGCCCACCGATCGCTTCTGCTACGAGGGATTCCTGCCGCGCAAGCATGCCGAACGAGTGCAATATCTACGCACACTGTTGGGCGAACGCCGCACCATTGTGTTTTACGAGACGCCTCACCGCATCGCCGATTCGATGGATGATCTGCTTGACGCATTCGGCCCGAACCGTCCGATGGCGCTGTGTCGGGAGCTCACCAAGGATTATGAGCAAATCCGGCGAGGTCCAATCGGAGAGATTCGCCAGAGTGTGATTGACGATCCGCCGCGCGGCGAGATGGTACTGGTCATCGGCGGCGCTTCCAGTGAAGAGTCCGAGGCCGCCGCGCCCAGCACGTTGAGCGTGGAAGATATGGCCGTGCTGGCTATCGACCGTGCGTTGGAGGATGGCCTGCGTATCAAGGACGCCATCGCGCAGGTGGTGCAGGAGCATCCGTTGGCCGATGGTTCGCTGGCCAATCGCAAGCAAGTGTATGCGGCGGTGTTGGAGATTAAGGGGTAGGATCCGCGTATTTACATGATGCCGTTGGTTGGCGCTTGCGATTGACGTGGATAATTGATGGCATCTGTAATGATTGAGATTCCGCGGTAATTTGCCGGGGGATGAGACTTGCGGCAGCATTATTCCTCCTCCATCGATTCCAGTAGAACCGCCAGCGCCCGCTTCACTCCTGGTCCGCCCGCCTGCGAGATGAATTCCAACAATGCCGCATCCGCCCGAGGATTGGCAATAAGCCAGCGCCTGAGTTCGGGCGCATGCTGGGCGATATGCCACAGCACTTCGATTGGCGTATCCGGCGAACAGGCTACGGATGGGGTCAATGCGATTGGCGGCGATGGTGGGGCATCATGATTGACAGCAGCGCTCGCGTGTGGGCTATGCGATTGAATATCAGAAGCGCGCGGTAGCCGCTGCGCTTGATGCAGACGGTCAAGTCGCCGGGAAGCGTGGCGGCCGGTTATGCGCATTGCCCTAAGGCCGGTTCGGACTCCCGTTGTAATGATTCGAAAAATATCCGTGCGCGACCGGCATGCTTATGATGCCGGTGCTCTTTGATGATTTGCAGGCATTCGCTGGCACGGAAACTGTATGCGGTCATCAAGCGGCATACCAACGTATTGATGGCGGACGGGTCCGGCGCATCGTCCATGCCCATCACCAGATCACAGGCTGTACGCTGCGGTGTGGTGACAGGAAGATTGCCCAGTCGAATAATGTGCTCTGGCGACGTGACCCGCCTGAATACGCGGATGCGGCGGCCTGCGGAAGTCGAACGAAAATGCGAAGTGGAAATCACGTCAATGGTTCTCGGAAAATCCGGACCGCCAAGCCATACCCAGGCGGCAGTCAGCGCGCACGCCACGGTTCCGAACGGGGCGACCGTGGAGACAATCATCGCGCGGCCATATAGTGTGCTGGCGTGTTCGTTCCAGTAGCCAGCGGATTCGTCGAACTTTCGTATGGTGCCGAATGTTTCCAGCCGGCTTAAGCTGAGCGGTCCGGGCAGATCTTTGGTGAACAGCACGGGCGGCACTGATGGGCTGACGGTGGTGTGCCGAGCGGTGCCGGCGTTGGCTATGGTGCTCGTCATCGAGCGATTTGGTGCATTCATGTGCCCGACCATACGCATAGTTTGCGCTCGGGCGCTACCGGATAGGCGAAAACGGTGGATAAGTGGATAATTCCGACTGCCGCGCCGAGATTGTGGACAATGCTGTGGGCGGTTTGTTGAGGGGCTGCGCAATGGTCGGTAATCCACATGTTTAGGCATGCTCTTTGTGCTGTGCATCGGCATTTCGATGGGCTTTCCGCGCGTTGCTTATGCGTGTGCCCGGCGTGTCCCCGCCGCGCCGGATAATCAAACATTATGAGTCATGTTTTGGTGAATGTTGCTTGGCCGTATGCTAACGGCCCCCGTCATATTGGTCATGTCGCAGGATTTGGTGTGCCCTCCGACGTTTACGCGCGTTACGAGCGCATGAAAGGCAATGATGTGCTCATGGTCTCCGGCACCGATGAGCACGGTACCCCGATTCTCGTTGAGGCGGAGAAGGAAGGTCTCACGGCCCAGGAGCTGGCCAACCGCTACAACCGTGTGATCGCCAAGGACCTGTGCGACCTCGGCCTGAGCTACGACCTGTTCACCCGCACCACCACCGGCAATCACGAGCACGTGGTGCAGGAGATGTTCAAGCAGTGCTTGGAGAACGGCTACATCTACAAGGGCACCCAGCAGGTGGCCATCAGCCCCTCCACCGGCCGTACCCTGCCCGACCGCTACATCGAGGGCGAGTGCCCGATCTGTCATGCCGAAGGCGCGCGCGGCGACCAGTGCGACGCCTGCGGCAACGAACTCGACCCGGACGATCTCATCAACCCGGTTTCCAAGATTAACGGCGAAACCCCGCGCTTTGAGCAGACCGAACACTACTTCCTCGACCTGCCGGCGCTCGCCGAAGCCAACAAGGCTTGGCTGGAGACCCGCAAGGGCTGGCGTACCAACGTCATCAATTTCTCACTTGGCCTGTTCAAGGAAGTCAAGCCGCGCGCCATCACCCGCGACATCGACTGGGGTATTCCGGTGCCGGTCAAGGGTTGGATCGACAACCCGAACAAGAAGCTGTACGTGTGGTTCGACGCCGTGATCGGCTACCTATCGGCCTCCATCGAATGGGCCCGCCGCCAAGGCGACCCGGAGAAGTGGCGCGAATGGTGGAACGACCCGAAGTGCCCGGCCTACTACTTCATGGGCAAGGACAACATCACCTTCCACTCCCAGATCTGGCCGTCCGAAATGCTCGCATACAACGGCAAGGGCTCCAAGGGCGGCGAAACCGGCCCGATGGGTCCGCTCAACCTGCCTGAGCAGGTGGTGGCCAGCGAGTTCATGACCATGGAAGGCAAGAAGTTCAGCTCCTCCCGCGGCATCGTGATCTACGTCAAGGACATCCTCGCCCGCTACCCCGTGGACGCCGTGCGCTACTACATTTCCGTGGCCGGCCCCGAATCCTCTGATTCCGACTTCACCTGGGCCGAGTTCGTGCGCCACAACAACGAGGAGCTCGCTTCCTCCTGGGGCAACCTGGTCAACCGCGTGGCCAACCTCATCAACAAGAACTTCGGCGAGATTCCGCCGCTGGACGAGGATTCGATGACCAACGAAGACCGTGGCCTTCTGGAAGAGACTTCCGCCGCGTTCGACGTGGTCGGCTCCTCCATCGAAACCCACCACCAGAAGCACGCCCTATCCGAGGCGATGCGCGTGGTCGGCGACATCAACAAGTACATTTCCGCCACCGAACCGTGGAAGATTAAGGACGACCAGGCTCGTCTCGGCACCGTGCTGCACGTGGCCGCTCAGGCCGTGGCCGACGCGAACCATCTGCTCGCGCCGTTCCTGCCGCATTCCGCGCAGAAAGTGTGGGAGGCGCTCGGCGGCGCCGGCACGTTCTCGCCGCTGCCCGAGCTCAAGGAAGTCGAGGATCTCGACAAGCCCGGCTTCACGTACCCGATCATCACCGGCAACTACGAGCTCGGTGTGAACGTGCACCCGTGGAAGAGCGAGGCGATCGAGGTCGGCGCCGTGGTGCCTAAGCCCACGCCGATCTTCGCCAAGATTCCGACCGAGGCCGTGAAAGAGGAGCTGGCTCGCTTCGATGAAGCGTTGGCTGCTCGCCGCGCCGCCGAGGCCGAGCGTCTGGCCGCCGAGAAGGCCAAGCTCGCCGCCGAGTGATTCGACGTCGTTAGTCCATAGCTGACGGGCCGCATTCCTTTCGCCGCATTGCGTGGCGATGGGGTGCGGCCCGTTTCATTATGTGCGATTAGGACCGGCACATTGTGCGTCCATGCTCTTGATGCGGGGTGCCCCCTGTGCTCATAGTGTCATTCGGCTTTGGACACGAGAATGCCCAGAGCGTAAGACCCGACATAGTTGTGCCGGTTGTCGGGCAGCGTTACAAACCCGTCACAGTTTGCCAAGACTTTTCCCAGACAAGCACATCGAATCCCCAAGAATGAGACGGTTATATAGAACATGTCAACGGAATGAAGTTCATACCGGTGGCGAGGTTCTTCCGAACCCCATAACTGAACCCTTCTTCTCTCTTCTCTCTCACCCGGCGGCCCCCTCCGCCGGGTTTCTTCTTTTTGACTGCTGGTTGCGTGATGAGACCCGAATTGTGGCGGAGTTTTCTTCTACCTATGGTGAGGAACTGTTGCGTTCATTGAACGAAGGGAAGACCATGTATACCGTCACATTTCCGGGCAACCTGACTCAAGCGGAATCGGCCTTGGTCAAGCGAGGCACCATACAGATTGCCGCGTTGCTGGCCGCAAAGATCACCGGCCGCGGTCTCATCATCAACGACGGCGACATCGAATACTCATGGGATTTCATCCTGGTCGACGCCAGCAGCGATGAACAGAACACCTTTGACGAGCGACTATTGCGGATGCTGTCCGACTACATCCACGCCGGATTTCCCGATGCCGTGGTCCGCTACACCAAGCACGAGGCGCCAAAGCTCAGTAAATAAACGTGAATGCCCCTCCTCTCTGAACAGAGAGAAGGGGCATTCGAATATATGCTCCCGCCAGCGGGAGCTAAGAGAAAACGTCAGCGGCAGCGGCGGGTGAGTGGCTGCCAGGGGTCGAGCTCGACCGGTTCGGCGGTGAGCAGGGCGCGGGTGGCGTCGTCGAGGTATTCCTTGCGGATGATGAGCTCGGTGACGTAGCGGTCGAACCAGGCGTCGGACATGACGTAGTAGCCGTCCTTGCCGGCGTCCTTGCCCCAGCTGTTCTCCACCTTCCAGCGGTTCGGCTTGCCGTCCTCGCCGAGGTTCACGCCGGTGAAAGTCATGGCGTGGTTGCTCGGGCTGTCGCCGTATTCAAGGCCGTGGGCCTTGTCGCCGGTGAACTCGGTGCCGAACAGCTGGTCGACGCGCACCACGGACTGGTCGAAGAAGCCGTCCTTGCGCAGCGCGAACTGCGTGCAGTCGCAGGCGAACCAGATTGGGTGACCGGCGGTGAGCTGGTCAAGCGCGGCCTTCTTGAACACGTCCAGCGGCACGTTGACGAACTCCATATCGCCCGCCTCGGCCACGTTCGCGCTGAAGCGGATGCGGTAGCGCTGGTTGAACGGACGGTTCTTGAGCGGGGCGTTGGCCAGCGTCGCGAAATCGTTGACGTCCACCGGCACGTACTTCTTGTAGAACTCAAGCGGGGTGATGCCGATCTCGCGAATCTGCGGGCGCTCGTCCTTGCCGGTTTTCGGCTTGTCGGACTTGTCCTTATTGCACTTGCAGGCCTTGGCGTCGGATTTGCCCTCGCATTTGCAGGAGTCGCCGCATTTGCAGGATTCGGCCTTGCCGTCTGCGTCGGCCTTGCACTTGCAGGCCTTGCCGTCGCACTTCTTATCGTCCTCGGCGTCATCCTTGGTGCGCGCGAAGAAGTCGAACTTCTCCGGCGGCTCGCCAAGCGACACGGCGCAGATGCGGTACACGGTGCCCATGTACTCGTCCTTCAGCGTGCGCAGCTCGTCCTCGCCAGCGCCCGCAGCCGAACGGCGGCGCAGCTCGGCCGCGAACTCGCGCAGCTTGGAGTTGAGGCACTGCTTGAAATCGTCGGAATTACGGGAGTTCTCGGACTCCGGGTAAGCGCTCTTGGGCACCAGACCGTACTTGTTCACCAGCGCGGCGAACATTTGCCACCAGCCGCCGTCGTCGGACGGTCCCCAGTTGATGGCCTCGAACAGGCGCGAGTCGGTGGGCTCGTCGAGCGTGCGCAGCACGTTCTCCAGGTAGGTGTTCGACTTCTCCATCGCATCCCAGAAGAACAGGTAGGTCTCGGAGAACTCGAAGTCCTCAAGGTTCCAGCGATGCATGAGTTCGTAACGCAGTGTGTTCAGGGAGGCGAACATCCAGCAGCGGCCGGAACGCTCCTGATTGGTGATCGAACCCTGCTTGAGTTCGATGGAGAAGTCGCGCGGCAGCGCACGTACGCCGCGATAGTCGGTGGCCGCCTTGAGCACGCCGGCTGAAACCGCCGCGTCCGCCGCGATCAGGTTGGCGCGGTCCTTGTTGAAGTCTTCGGTGTACGTACGCAGAAGTTCGGGTTTGATGGCCCGTGCGCTGGCGTCTGTCGTCATGATGCCCCTGTCTGATGCTGATGATGCTGATGGATAATCCGTTGCCGGCGGCGGGGACTGTCACCATCCGGGCCGGCGGACTGCTGACACGAAAGTATAAGGCATGTCCAGCAAAGGCTCAGGAAATACAAAATTAACAAACGGATGTTTGCCCAATATGCAGTAAGTGTTTTCGCGGTTTTCCGTACAGGAAAAAGTCGGAAAAGTCAATACCCATATTCCATATATTGAACTTAATTTGTGGTTTTGAGCGGGGGGGGGGTATCACTTTTCCAGTTATTTGGGAGGTGGTTGGGTGTTCAAGTACATCATCAAGCGCATTGTGAACTACGTGATCATGCTGTTCGTGGCAGTATCGATGACGTATTTCCTGGCCAGCGCATTCATGGATCCGCGTTCGAACTACATGTCGCGCAATCCGCATCCGCCGATCGCGTCGATTAACCGGTCGCTCGATCTGGCCAACATCAACGACCAGACGCCGGTCGTCATCCGCTATTTCCGCTGGCTCAAGGGCATCCTCACCCAGTGGAACTGGGGCCTGAGCCCGGATCAGTCGCCGGTGGCGCCGGCCATCGCCTCCCGTATCTCCGCTTCGCTGCAGCTGGTGACGCTCGCCACCGTGCTCTCCATCCTCTTCGGCGTGAGCATCGGCGTGTACACGGCCATCCGTCAGTACAAGTGGCAGGACCGCGTGCTCAACACCACCGCAACGTTCTTCCTGGTGGTCCCGGCCGCCGTCATGGGCCTGATGGTGGTGCTGCTGGCCATCAACTTCAACAACATCGTGGGCAGCCGCGCGTTCTACGTGACCGGCCTGCACTCCTACCAAGGCTCCAACCCGGTGCTTTGGGTGTTTGACTATCTGCAGCACCTGATCCTGCCCACCATCGTGATGACGATTCCGGGCATGGTGGGCTACCACCTCACCCAGCGCACGTACCTGCTCGACACCATGAACGCCGACTACGTACGCACCGCCCGCGCCAAGGGCCTGACGCTCAACGCGGCCATTCGCCGCCACGCACTGCGCACCTCGCTGATCCCGACCGCCGTGGATGTGGCCTTCTCCATCGCCGGTGTGTTCACCGGCGCGGTGATCACCGAAAACGTGTTCGCTATCAACGGCTTGGGCATGTACTTCACCCAGACCATCGCCAACAACGACATCAACGGTGCCGTGGCCGTGGCCGCGTTCGGTGGCGTGTGCACGCTGACCGGCGCGCTGCTGGCGGATATCTTCTCCGCCTGGCTTGACCCGCGTATCCGACTGAGCTGAGCCCCGCGCAAAGGACGATCTAACATGATGAACGACAACGAGAACATGGTCTCCGACGCCGCCGCCCAGGATATGGAACTCACCGATCCGCAGGGCAGCGAACCGCAGTCCGCCGACGCCAGGAATGCCCAGGAGGCTTCCAGCGCCGACGACTTCCACCGCACCGGCCGCATGCAGCTGTACGTGCGCCGCTTCATGCGCCGCCCCTCGGCCGTGGTGGGTCTGGTAGTGCTGATTCTGCTGATTCTTTTGGCGATTTTCGGCTCGAAATTCTCCCAGTGGAGCTACGACGAGCCCGATTTCGCCGCCCTCGCCTCGCCGCCGTCCGCCCAGCACTGGCTGGGCACCACGGTCGGTGGCTCGGATATGTACGCGATGATCATCCGCGGCCTCGGCCGTTCGTTGACCATCGGTATCTTCAGCTCGTTCGGCACCACGATTATCGCTGCCCTGGTGGGCACGGCCGTGGCCTTCTTCGAAGGCTGGTTCGAGCGCGTGGGCATGTGGCTGCTGGATATGCTGCTCGTCGTGCCGTCCTTCCTGCTCATCGCCCTGATCGTCGGCATGGCGGCCGGCGGCAGCGACTGGCTGTGGCTGGCCATCGGCCTGACCGCATTCGGTTGGATTGGCTACGCCCGTACGCTGCGCACGCTGACCCTGAGCCTGCGCGACCGCGAATACATCCGCGCGGCGAAGTTCATGGGCGTGCCGTCCTTCACCATCATCGTGCGCCACCTGGTGCCGAACCTGGGGTCGGTGCTGGTCATCAACACCGTGCTCGGCGTGATTGGCGCGGTCAACAGCGAGACCTCGCTGAGCTTCCTGGGCCTGGGCATCAAGGCGCCCGACACCTCGCTCGGTACGCTGCTCAACGCCGGCCAGTCCGTGGTGCAGACCTCGCCGTGGGTGCTGGTCTTCCCGTCCGTGGTGCTGATCGTCCTGACCTTCTCCGTGCAGCTGATCGGCGACGGCCTGCGCGACGCCATCGACCCGTACTCCCGCTCCGGCGGCAAGGCCGAGTGAGAGGGGAGACGGGCATCATGAGCGACGAACGCAACGCAAGCAACGTAACAACCAACACCAACCCCGACACCACAGGAGCGCAAGGCATGGCATCCGAACCGGTGATTTCAGTACGCGACCTCACCGTCAGCTTCGCTTCCGAAGCCGGCACCGTGCGCGCGGTGCGCGGCATGAACTTCGACCTGTACCCCGGCAAGACCCTCGGCATCGTGGGCGAGTCCGGCTCCGGCAAGTCCGTGACCTCCATGGCCATCATGGGCCTGCTGGACAAGAACGCCAGCGTCAAGGGCTCCATCACCTACCACGGCGAGGAGCTGCTCAACAAGTCCGATTTTGAGATGAGCGAGATCCGCGGCAAGGGCATCGCCATGGTCTTCCAGGACCCGCTCTCCGCGCTGACCCCGGTGTTCTCCATCGGCGACCAGATCAAGGAAGCGCTGGTCACCCACAATCCGAAGATGACCGAACAGCAGATTCACGACCGCTCCATCGAGCTCATGAACCTGGTCGGCATCCCGGACCCGGAGGGCCGCCTGAAGTCCTTCCCGCACGAGTTCTCCGGCGGCATGCGCCAGCGCGTGATGATCGCCATGGCCATCGCCAACGACCCGGACGTGATCATCGCCGACGAGCCGACCACCGCACTGGACGTGACGATTCAGGCCCAGGTGCTCGAAGTGCTGCGCAAGGCCCAGCGCGAGACCGGCGCGGCCGTCATCTTCATCACCCACGATTTGGGCGTGATCGCCGGCGTGGCCGACGACATCGTCGTCATGTACGCCGGCCGCCCGGTCGAGAAGGCGGACGTCGACTCCATCTTCGACCACCCGGCCATGCCGTACACCATGGGCCTGCTGGGTGCCGTGCCGCGTTCCGACCGCGAACGTAACAGCCGTCTGGTGCCGATTCCGGGTTCCCCGATGAACCTGGTCAACATGCCCAAGGGCTGCCCGTTCGCGCCGCGCTGCCCGCTGGCCACCGACATATGCCACACCACCGAGCCGGCCATGGAGCCGGTGCCGGGCCGCCCGGGCCAGTTCGTGGCCTGCCACCGCACCCAGGAGATCGTGAGCAAGGGCCTGACCTTCCACGACGTGTACACGGTGGCCGAGGCCGCCAGGTCAAAGTTCGCCGGCATCCCGCGCGACGAACGCAAGATGGTGCTCGACGTCAAGCACATGCGCAAGACCTTCCCGCTGACCGCCGGCGGCTTCCTGCGTCGCAAGATCGGCGAGGTCAAGGCCGTGGACGACGTGACGCTGGACGTGCGCGAAGGCGAGACCGTGGCGCTCGTGGGCGAGTCCGGCTCGGGCAAGTCCACCACGCTCATGGAGATCATGGAGTTCAAGCAGCCGCAGGACGGCGAGATCGAGATGTTCGGCACCAAGCTCGAACACAAGATTCCGCGCGAGAAGCGCCGCGAGCTGCGTTCGGCCGTGCAGTACGTCTTCCAAGACCCGATGAGTTCGCTCGACCCGCGCCTGCCGATCTACGACATCCTGGCCGAGCCGATGAAGGTCCAGCACTACTCCAAAGAGCAGATCCGCGAACGCATCGGTGAACTCATGCGTCTGGTGGAACTGAACCCCGACCAGGTGGACCGCTTCCCCACGCAGTTCTCCGGCGGTCAGCGCCAGCGCATCGCCATCGCGCGTGCGCTGTCGGTCAACCCGAAGCTCGTGCTGCTCGACGAGCCGGTCTCCGCACTGGACGTGTCCATCCAGGCCGGCGTGATCAACCTGCTTGAGGACCTGCAGAACAAGCTGGGCGTGGCCTACCTGTTCGTGGCCCACAACCTGTCGGTGGTGCGCCACATCTCCAGCCGCGTGGCGGTGATGTACCTGGGTCGCATCGTGGAATCCGGCGACACCGAAGACGTGTTCGAGCACCCGTTGCACCCGTACACCCAGGCGCTCATCAGCGCCGTGCCGGTGCCGGATCCGAAGGCGGAACGCACCCGCCAGCGCATCGTGCTGCAGGGCGAGGTGCCCAGCCCCACCGAGACGTTCGAAGGCTGCCCGTTCATGGGCCGCTGCCCGCTCATGCCCAAGCTGAGCGCCGAACAACAGGCCCGCTGCCGCGGCGAACGCCCGGCGCTGCGGCCGTATGACACTTCCCGACCGAGCGGCCATCAGGTTGCATGCCATTTCGCATGACGGTCGGAACCATATAGAGGAGGAAATAACAATGAACAAGACACGTAAGCTGACCGCGCTTGCCGCGGCCACTGCGGCGCTTGCCATGCTGCTTGCCGGCTGCGGCGCGGGCAATGGCAACGGTTCCAGCAACGCCTCGAGCGCCGTCGAACCGCCGGCCGGCATCGATTCGTCATACACCGGCGACCTGCCCATGCCGAAGGTCACCGAGCGTTACGACAACCACCAGAGCCGTGACAACGTCAAGGACGGCGGCACGCTGACCCTGTCCATCGTCGAAATCGGCCCGAACTGGAACTACCTGTCTTCCGACGGCAACACCGGCTACATGTCCGAGCTGTGGAGCTGGTACCAGCCCAGCCTGCTCATGACCGACCAGGTCAATGGCTCCCCGATTAAGGTGAACCCGGACTTCCTGACCGACATGAAGCTCGTGAGCAAGGACCCGATGGTCGTGCAGTACGACATCAACCCGAAGGCCAAGTGGAACGACGGCTCCGACATCGACTGGACCGCCTTCAAGGCCACGTGGGAAGCCAACAACGGCTCCAACCCGGACTACAACCCGCCGAGCACCGACGGCTTCGACCGTATCGCTAGCGTTGAGCAGGGCGACAGCCCGAAGCAAGTCAAGGTGACCTACAAGACCCCGTACTACCCGTGGCAGGAAGTCTTCGGCGCTCTGGTGAACCCGAAGGCCGCCGACCCGAAGACCTTCACCCAGGGCTGGGTGAAGAACCCGCACAACGAGTGGACCGCCGGTCCGTACAAGGTCGATTCCTTCTCCGACTCCCAGGTCACCTTCGTGCCGAACGAGAAGTGGTGGGGCAACAAGCCGAAGCTGGACAAGATCGTCTACAAGCAGATGGCCGACACCGCCTCCCTCAACGCCTTCCAGAACGGCGAGATCGACGCCGTGGAGGCCTCCACCAAGGACGACATCAAGGCCATCCGTTCCGTCAAGGACGCCCAGCTGCGCATCGGCTACAGCACCAAGACCCGCGTGCTGGAGTACAACGGCAAGTCCAAGCCGCTTGACGACCTGCAGGTGCGTAAGGCCATCACTCAGGCCTTCGACGTGAACACCTACAACAACGTGCAGTTCCAAGGCCTGAACTGGAAGGCCGAGCAGCCGGGCTCCGAGCTGCTGCTGCCGTTCCAGAAGGGTTACGAGAACAACCTGCCCGCCGAAGCCAAGTACAACGTGGATAACGCCAAGAAGACCCTTGAGGCCGACGGCTACAAGATGGGTAAGGACGGCTACTACGCCAAGGGCGGCAAGACCCTTGAGATCTCCTTCACTTTCTTCGGTGACGACGCCACCCAGCAGGCCCTCGCCAACGCCTACCAGGCGATGATGAAGAAGGCCGGCATCAAGGTCAAGGTCGTGAACGTGGCCGAGTCCAAGTTCTCCGACACCGTGTCTTCCGGCAACTACCAGGTGCTGCCGATGGCTTGGCAGGCTCCGAGCGCCATGACCTTCGTGGTGTCCGCTCCGCAGCTGTACACCTCCGACGGTCCGTCCAACTTCACCTACGTGGGCAGCAAGAAGATCGACGAGCTCGTCAAGAAGGCTGGCAGCCTCTCCGACTATGACGAGCAGACCAAGGCCGTGAACGCCGCCGAGAAGGAAGCCCTCAAGCTGTACGGCACCATCCCGGTCTCCAACCCGGCTTCGTACCTCGGTGCGAAGAAGGGCCTGGCCAACTACGGCCCGTCCGGCTTCGCCGGCAACCTGCCGCAGGACATCGGCTGGCAGAAGTGATGATGTCTGATCGGATGTCTATTGGCATCTGACTGATGTCTGACTGACATGGCCACCGCGCCGGGAACGGTCGGCCGCACGCATCGACTGCATGGCTTTCGATGCCGGACGCGGCCTGCAGCGGTTCCCGGCGGGGTGTGACCGCGGCAGCATATGCCTTACACTCCTTATTTCTGCATATGATGCTGCGGTTGGGAAGCCTCCCGTTTGCGCGCTTATGCGCCGCGCGCGAACGGGAGGTTTTTGCATACTTGCCGCGATTCCACCCCAGCAACGATTTGTCCACCTTGCTGCCCGCGCAGGCGCACGATTAATGGGTGTGTTGCACTCTGTAGTAGATTGACGGGTCCGGCTTATTCGCGGTAGCTGAACAGACGGCGTTGAATTTTTGCATTGTTCGCCGATGAGGATATATGTGCGTGCTGCTTGAACAAGACCCGGCGCGCAAGCTGTATGCCACCGGTCATCACAACATCGTGAACGTTCCCGGCACCGACGAATGGATTATCGCGTATCACCGGTTCGCCTACAATCCGGCCGGTCGCTGGGCTGGAGGCGATGGCTGTCATCGCGAAGTGGTATTCGCGCCGCTTGACTACAATCCTGACGGCTCGCTGGTTCCCGTCCGCCCGCAAGTTGGTTCCTACGTGCGTTCGCTGGCGTTCTGACCTGTAGGCTGTCTGTCTCTGTCTGTTCGTTGTCTTCGCCTTGCTTGCGTTTTGTACGTTTTATCTGTTTCGTGAGTTTCGTGCGTTCTGCGGATTTCACGCGTTTCGCGCAGTGCCGTACGCTGATCACCATTCAGCGTGCGGCACTTTTGCATATCTCACGTGTTGCGGGAGATGCCGATTCCGTCGCACAATACGTAAAACGTGAATGAACCACTCACTATTCTTATGTTTTTTGTGACTCAGAGTGTGTTTTGCATATGTAAAAACGTGAATGCTAAGATGATATCAGTATGTGATTGTGTGATGACCTGAGTGTTTTCAGTCATTCTCCACAAAAGAGGAGGGGAATATGCTCAAGCGCTATGCATATGACCAGTTGCTGAATTGGAAGAACCGTAAAACCAAGCAGGGCTTGCTGATCACGGGTGCCCGGCAGGTGGGCAAGACCACGCTGATTGAGCAGTTCGGTGCAGACCATTATGAGCATGTGGCTAAGGTGAATTTCATCGAAATGCCTCAGGCGGTCGAAACGGTAAGCAAGGCCAAGGACACCGAAGACCTGATACTGCGGTTATCGGTACTTTCCGGCACGGAAATTACGCCGGGCAAGACTCTGCTGTTTCTTGACGAGATGCAAGCGTGTGAGGACATGCTCACGTGGACCAAATTCCTGTCTGGCGCCAAAGGATTGGACGTCATCGTTTCTGGCTCCCTGCTGGGCATTGATGTGTTCAATGTGCGTTCGATCCCGGTGGGCTTCCTGCAGACGATGCGTATGTATCCGCTCAATTTCTATGAGTTCTGCGCTGCATGCCGGCTGCCTCAGCCCGCTCTCGATACGTTGCGTGAATGTTATGTGGATCGACGGGAGGTCCCCGATTATCTACATGAACGGCTCACCGACCTGTGGTACAAGTATCTGCTGATTGGTGGCATGCCCGACGCAGTGCAGTCATTCGTGGATTCTGCCGATATTGTCAAGGTCCGCAATACTCAGCAAGCCATATTCGATACCTATGAATACGACATCACCAAATATGTCTCCGATTTGGTGGAACGTCGTCATATCAAGAGCATTTACGAGGCGATTCCAAGTCAGCTCAATGCGGAAAACAAACGACTCAAGTTCTCCAAGTTGGGCAAGAATATCAGGTTCGCTCATATGCAGACGGCGTTCGATTGGTTGGCGAACGCAGGTATCGCCTTGCCTACTTCGCGCGTGCAAGACCCTGAATACCCGCTGACGGAGCATGCCGACGAGAACACGTTTAAACTGTACATGAACGATGTCGGTTTGCTGACCTCCCGTTTGATGCGCAGTGTGGACTTAGAGATTGTGAATCACCGATCCAGTATGAATTACGGGTCGATTTTCGAGAATGCAGCGGCTCAGGAACTGTTTGCACAGGGATTGGAACTGCATTACTTCAACCAGAACCGTATTGGTGAAGTTGATTTTGTAGTGCAGCAAGGTCTGGATGATATTTCACTGGTTGAAATCAAATCGGGCAAGGACTATACGCGGCATCGGGCCATGAACAACCTACTGGATAGCGACAATTATCGGTTTGCCCATGCCTACGTGTTCCATGATGGCAACGTGGAGACTGTTGGACGAACCGAATACCTGCCCATATACATGCTGGGTTGTTTGAGCGTGATATGACATGCGCCACTTTCCCGGGAACGTGTCGCTGATTGGGTCTGTTGCCCGGCCTAGCGGTTCGGTCCATTGACCCAGTCTGTTACTTCACCCTTACCGTCCGCAATGGAGTGAGCCGACTAATCCATATCCGCAAAATCGACAAGCGTCACTGTACCGTCTTGCGCCGCGCGGGCGGCGACATGCTCGTCGAAGCCTGATTTGGAGAACAGCATGTAATGGCTGGTTTCGGGGTGCAGCAGTCTGGCGCGATTGCGCAGCACTTCCAACTGCTGCAGACCGGATGGCATGCTGCGCCATTTGCATTCGCAGAATAGAATCGTAATTTACTTAATTATGATTCTATAATTTGGTCGACTGGTATGCAACAGGTCTCGAGCGTGCATTGCCGCATGCGCAACGTTTCGCGACGCATTCCGGGGAATATTGCGCTTAGAGAGCCGCGTATCGTTGCGAATGCGGGGAACACGCAGGGTTGTGGGCTGTTGCGATTGGACGCAAGCCGCCTAGACTAGTACGCGTTTACGAAAGTCGAACGTGCTTCGACCGGTGAAGGAGAGCTCCGGTCGTGCGACCAATCGCCAATGATTGTCGCAGTACGAAGCACGGCTGATCGTGAATCGTGGCGGCAGCGATTGCCGCGTGCGGCGCAGGAGCATGCCGCACCATACCACAAGCAAACAATCCCCAAGAAACGGTGATCTCCTCACATGTACGTCGATCCGGGAATCAATACCAGCGCAAGCAACCTCAAATGGGTGCTGCCATACTGCAAACCAGACCTGCCCCGCGTGGCAGGCGCGCTCCTACTGTTCATCGTCAATAACACGATGGCCCTGACCATTCCGATTCTGTCCGGCATCATTGTGGACCGTGTCATCGTCGGCGGGCATACCGACGAACTGCCACGTCTGTGCGGACTGATGATCCTCATGACCATCATCCGCGTGGGCGCGCGATACGGCTACCAGATGTGGATGGAGCGTTTCGGCCAGAACTCGGTCTACCGCCTCGTCTCCGACGAATACGAGAAGCTGCACGAGCTCGACTTCACGTACTTCAACCACACACGCACCGGCGACATCATGAGCCGCCTGACCTCCGACACCGACGCGATCCGCCACTGCCTGAGTTGGGTGAGCTATCAGATCGCCGACTGCGTGGTCATGTTCATCGGTGCCCTGTGTGTGATGTTTGCCATCGACTGGCGACTTGCGCTCGCCCTGGCCTGCGCCACGCCGTTCATTTTTG
Organism: Bifidobacterium sp. M3-N-101; assembly: GCF_023656805.1. Taxonomy (NCBI): domain Bacteria; kingdom Bacillati; phylum Actinomycetota; class Actinomycetes; order Bifidobacteriales; family Bifidobacteriaceae; genus Bifidobacterium; species Bifidobacterium sp. M3-N-101. Next base: position 267,164 of record NZ_JAMOKQ010000001.1, on the reverse strand, counting down.
TGCTCACGCGCGGCCTGTCCACGCACGCCCACCCGCTGTTCTTCGCCATCCGCAACTCGCTGGCCTCCCTCAACTCCATGGTCGAGGAGAACATCGAGGGCAACCGTGTGGTCAAGGCATTCGTGCGCGAACCGTACGAAACCGAAAAGTTCGACGAACACAACGACGACTACATGCAGCGCAACATGGCCCTGGCCTACAACTCGCGCAAGTACATGCCCTGGCTGGACGGCCTCGGCTTTTCGCTGCAGCTCATCACGCTCGGCCTCGGCGGCTTCCTGGTCATCAAGGGCTACATGACCCTTGGCAACTTAGTGAGCTTCAACTCCTTCCTGTGGATGATCGACGGCCCGGTGCGTGCCTCCGGCTGGCTCATCAACGACTGGCAGCGATTCAACGCCAGCTGTATCAAGATTCGCAAGCTGCTCACCGAACAGCCGCGCATCGTGGAGAAGCCCGACGCGGCCGAAGCCGTCAAGCAGGCGGTCACAATCGTCGAGCAGGTCAAGCGCGATGATGAGGCTACCGGTGCTACCGGAGCGCCCGGGGCTTCCGGAACATCCGGTGCCCAGCAGTCCGCCGAACGCAAGTCCTGCCCGCTGCGCATCAAAGGCGACATCCGCTTTGCCCACGTCAGTTTCGCCTTCCCGGACGACCCGGAAACCCCGATCCTCAAAGACCTCGACTTCACCGTGCCTGCCGGCTCCAAACTCGGCATCCTCGGCGAGACCGGTGCCGGCAAGTCCACGCTCGTCAGCCTCATCTCCCGCTTCTACGACCCAACCGTGGGCCATGTGCTCATCGACGGCATCGACGCACGCGACTGGCCGCTGGCCACCTTGCGCTCGCAGGTGTGCATCGTGGCGCAGGACACCTTCCTGTTCTCCGACACCATCGGTGGCAATATCGGCTTTGGTGCCAGCGATGATAGCGACGACCGATATATCCAGAAAATGGCCCAGATCGCCGGCGCGGACAATTTCATCAGGTCGATGCCGCAGGGTTATGACACCGTCGTGGGCGAACGCGGCGTGGGCCTGTCCGGCGGGCAGAAACAGCGCCTGTCGCTGGCCCGCGCGCTCGCGGATGATCCGTCGATCCTGATTATGGATGATACGACCTCGGCCGTCGATATGGAGACCGAGGCGGAAATCCAGAAGCACCTCAAGGAGATGGACAGCGGCAAGACCATCGTCACCATCGCCCACCGCATCTCGTCGGTCAAGGATTCCGACCTGATTCTGGTGCTCGAACACGGACGCATCGTCGAACGCGGCACCCACGCCGAACTCGTGGCCGCACACGGCCGCTACTGGGGCATCTACCACAAGCAGCTCGGACTCCAGTCCGGCGCCGCACAGGGGTTTTAACCGTCGTTCAACCTCCCTCTGACGAGGGCTGAGCCGTGAAGAAAACAGCCCTGTGGGCTGTTTTTAGGCGAGGGCGAACCGATAGGTGAGCAATAAATAAAGGAAGCGATGACGGGGGAGAGATTTTGACGACATATCTCTCCCCCAGGCAGCTTCGCTGACAGCCCCCTCGCCGGAGGGGGCTTGGGAAGAGGACTTATGGCACAACGCAATACATTCCGCGAGGATGAGGAGCTGGAGGAGTCCATCAACCTCCACGACATCGCTCGCGTCGGCAAATATCTCAAACCGTACATTTCGCGCATTGTGCGCATCCTGGCGGTCGTGGTCTCGATGAGCTGCATCGTGGTCAGCGTCCCGTACCTGACCAAGATTATGATTGACGACGCGATTCCGAACAAGGATCTCGGCAAACTGGCCATGCTGGCCGGCGGGCTGTTCTGCCTGATCGTGATCTACGAACTCGCGCTGCGCTACCGCACGGTGGCCATTACTCGCGTGGGCCAGCTCATGCTCAAGGACATGCGCCGCGATCTGTTCACACACATCCAGACCCTGCCGTTCAGCTACTTTGACTCGCGCCCGCACGGCAAGATCCTGATCCGCGTGGTCAACTATGTGAACACCCTTTCGGACACGCTCTCCTCGGGTCTGATCAACGTGTTCTCCGACATCTTCACATTCTTCGTGACGCTGATCGTCATGTTCGCCATCGACTGGCAGCTGGCATTGTGGAGCCTCGTACTGTTCCCGGTGCTCATCATCTGGGTGCGTGTGCTGCAGTACTTCCAGCGCAAGGCTTATCAGGTGCTGTCCAACAAGCAGAGCAATCTGAACGCCTTCATCCACGAGTCAATCGCCGGCGTGAAGACCACGCAGACCTTCGCCCGCGAGAAGGAGCAGTTCGACACCTTCCAGCAGCAGCAAGACGACGTACGTACCGCCTGGATGGCCGCCAAGCACATTGAATTCCTGATGTGGCCGGGCGTGCAGACCATCTCCGTGATGACCATCGCGTTCATCTACTTCGTGGGCATCACCGGCTTCGGCGGCGTGAGCGTGACCACCGGTATGCTTATCGCGTTCGTGGGCTACGCGAACAACTTCTGGAACCCGGTGATCAACATCGGCAACTTCTACAACCAGCTGGTCACCTGCTCCGCCTACCTCGAACGCATCTTCGAGACGCTGGACGTCAAGCCCGAGATCGCGAACAAGCCGGGTGCCACCGAGCTGCCCGCCATTCAAGGCAAGGTCGATTTCAACGACGTCGTGTTCCGGTACGAGGACGACGGCCGTAACATCCTGAACTTGGTCGACTTCCACGTCACCCCGGGCAAGACCATCGCCCTGGTCGGCCCGACCGGCGCCGGCAAGACCACCATCGTGAGCCTGCTGTCCCGGTTCTACGACGTGTCGGAAGGTTCGGTGACCATTGATGGCCACGACGTGCGCGACGTGACGCTTGAATCGTTGCGCCGGCAGATGGGCGTGATGCTGCAGGACACGTTCATCTTCTCCGGCAACGTACGTGACAACATCCGCTACGGCAAGCTCGACGCCACCGACGAGGAGATCGAGGCGGCGGCGAAGGCCGTGCACGCGCACGAGTTCATCATGGAGCTGCCTGATGGCTACGACACCACGGTGGAGGAGCGCGGCTCGACCTTGTCCGCCGGGCAGCGCCAGCTCATCGCGTTCGCGCGTGTGCTGCTCGCCGACCCGCGCATCCTGATTCTGGACGAGGCGACCTCGAACATCGACACCCGCACCGAGGAGGCGTTGCAGGCCGGCTTGCGGCATCTGCTCAAGGGTCGCACGAGCTTCATCATCGCCCACCGGCTGTCCACCATCGAGAACGCGGACCAGATCTTCTACATCGACCACGGCCAGATCGTGGAGCACGGCACGCACGCCGAACTGCTGGAGGCCAAGGGCGCGTACTACCGCCTCTACGAGTCCCAATACGCGATGATTCGCGTGGCCACCGGGGCTACTGAGTAGCTCGGCCACCCGTAGCTGCCCCATATCCCAAATCTCCCGAATTTGTACTGCTGGCCGTTACTGAGTAGTACGAATTCGGGAGATGGGGATGTTCCCGAATTTGTGACGTCTAGCGATCGTCAGTGGTACATATTCGGGAGGTGTGGGGTTGTTTCCTGAATATGTGACGCTACGACGTTGTCAGTGGTACATATTCGGGAAGGGCATCGAGGTGGTGATGGGCACGGTAGGGTGTCTGCCTACACTGGGGAGCTATGAGCAAGCACCACCATCGCGACCGTAGCTGGGCACCGGCACCTGAACCGCTGCCGCAAGACGCCCAGACCATCGACAACCACACCCACGTGGCCTCCGTCATACCGTTTGCGCGGGCCATGAGCCACGAGGCGCAGGAAAAAGGGCAGCCCGAAGTCCCGGTGTACGACGTCGACCAGTTGCTTGCACAGGCGCAAGCCGTCGGTATTGGGGGTATTATCGACTGCGGTTGCGAGCTGCCGCACCTGATGACCGCCGTCCAGATGGCCCTCGATCATCCAGGTAATGTGCACGCGGCGCTCGCAATACATCCCAACGAATCCGTGCTCCACGGTCATCGCGGTGTGCCGGGGCCGGATGGGCTGCCGCTCAAATACAAGCCGTACCACGACACCAGCTTTGAGGACGCTCTCGCTGAAGTGCATCGTCTTGCCACCACGTACCCCGAACAGGTGGTGGCCATCGGGGAGACCGGCATGGACCTGTTCCGTACCGGCGAGGGGGCTAAGGAGCTGCAACGTGAGGCTTTCCGCGCGCATATCGCTTTGGCCAAGGAACTGAACCTGCCCATGCAGATTCATGACCGCGACTCTCATCGCGAAGTCATCGAGACTCTGCTGGCCGACGGCGCTCCCGAGCGTACCGTGTTCCACTCCTACTCCGGCGACCGCGAGATGGGTGAGATCGCGCGCGAGCATGGATGGTACCTGAGCTTCTCCGGCACAGTGAGTTATAAGGGCAACGATGGCATCCGCGAATCGCTGCGCATTGTGGGACTGGACCACGCGATGGTGGAAACCGATGCGCCGTACCTCACGCCTATGCCGTACCGTGGCCGCACCAATGCACCCTACATGATTCCTTACACACTGCGTGCCATGGCCGATACGCTTGACCTGCCCATTGCCGATGTGGCCCGCGGCACCCGCAACACCACCCGTGTGGTCTACGGGGTGTGAGCGAGCTCGCTGCCATTATTCCTTGGGATGCGCCGCGCAGGCCGCAGAAGTGGGCAATGACGTGTTGATTTGCCCCTTTTGTGGCGATGTGTTGACTTGGAATTGAGCAGAATTTGTAAGAATCGCCAACGAGGTCTACGATATGTTGCTTGACATAAGCGAGGGGGAGGATCTCCACCTCAATGGAGGACTGAACGTATGGCTGAGTCAGATAAACAGGCTGAACGTGCCCAAAAAGTGGCAAAGCCCCAAAAGGCCCAGAAAACTAATGCCAAGGCTGGTGCCAATAAGGCAAAGGCTAAGCAGGAAGAAGAAGCCCTGCTGAGGGCCGACACCTTCACTAACGCTCCCAAGGTTTCCCGCCGCACCCTTACCAAGGAGGAGCGCGAGGCCATCGCCAAACAGCGCGAGGCCGAGACGCGAGAAGCCGAGAAAATCGCCAGCGCCTCTTCCAAAGGCCGTCTTGGCCGTTGGTGGGCTCGCCTGCAATCCGGACCAGATAAGGTCACGTGGGGCATGGCGATCGTGGCCCTTGGCGTAGTCTATGGCGACATCGGTACTTCGCCTCTGTACACCGCGCAGACCTTCCTTGCCGGGCAAGGCGGCCTCGGCAACGTGGATCGCGAGGCCGTGCTCGGTATGCTCTCACTGGTCTTCTGGTCGATCACGCTGATTACCACCGTCAAATATGTGCTGATTGCCATGCGCATCGACAACAACGGCGAAGGCGGCATCTTTGCACTCTACTCGTTGATCCGCAAATACGGAGCCTGGCTCGCCATTCCCGCCATGCTCGGCGGCGCGGCCTTCCTGGCCGATTCCGTGCTCACACCGGCCGTGTCTATCAGCTCCGCAGTCGAAGGTCTGCAGACTTTGCCGCCGCTCGAGCAGCTGTTTGACGAGAATCCGAGCCTGACCCTCATGATCACCGTGGTGATCATCGTGATTCTGTTCTCCGTGCAGTCTCGTGGCACCGAAAGCATCGGCAAGGTCTTCGGCTCGATGGTGCTGGTCTGGTTCAGCTTCCTCGCCGTTGTGGGCGTGGTGAATCTCAACAACGACTGGTCGGTGTTCGCCGCCCTCAACCCGGTGTACGGTGTCAAATTCCTGTTCAGCCCGCATAACGCGGCCGGTATCGCACTGATGGGCACGGTGTTCCTCTCCACCACCGGTGCCGAGGCGCTCTACTCCGACATGGGTCATGTGGGCCGTGGCAACATCTACTTCACCTGGCCATTCATCAAGATTGCGCTGGTGCTCAACTACTTCGGCCAAGGCGCGTGGATGCTGAACAACGCCCGCAACCCGCAGTTCAACACTATGAAGTCGCTGAACCCGTTCTTCCAGATGATGACGCCGAACGTGCGCTATCTGGCGGTGATTCTCTCTGTCACGGCCGGCGTGATTGCCTCCCAGGCCCTGATCACCGGCGCATTCACCATGGTTTCCGAGGCCACCCGCCTCAACTGGATGCCGCATCTGCAGGTGCGTTACCCGGCCCGTACACGCGGCCAGCTGTACATTCCGGTGGTCAACGGCGTGCTGTGCGTCTCCACTCTGGCCGTGCTTGCCATCTTCAAGGATTCGGAGCACATCTCCGCCGCATACGGCTTGGCGCTGACCATCACCATGATCACCACCACCGTGCTGCTCGGCGTGTATCTCTGGTATGACCGCAAGCGCGTGGGCGCCATCGTGTTCACCGTGCTGTTCCTGGCCATCCAGATCATGTTCTTCATCGCCTCCATGGCCAAGTTCCTGCATGGTGGTTGGTTCACCTGCCTGCTCACCATCGCGATTCTGTTTGTCATGTACACGTGGAACGAAGGCACCAAGCTGGAGCGTGCGCAGCGTCGCCACATGCGGCCCAAGGACTTCCTGCCCGCCCTCGACAAGCTGCACGGAGACTTCCGCATCCCCTACTTTGCGGACAACATCGTCTACCTGACTTCCGATTCGGAGACCAAGCGACTCGATACGGATATCTTCTTCTCCATCTTCGCCGACCACCCCAAGCGCGCCCGCGCATGGTGGGCAGTGAGTGTGGAGACCACCGATGAGCCGTTCACCCGCGAATACTCGGTGGAGAATTTCGGCACCAACTACATCTTCCGTGTGCGGTTCCGCCTGGGGTTCAAGGTCTCGCAGTCCATTCCGGCGTATATTCACCAGATCATGCATGACCTGTCCAAGACCGGAGAACTGCCCAAGCAGAAGTCGATCTACCCCAAGGTGGACGCCGACCCGGATATTGGCACAGTTCGTTACGTGCTGGTGCACAAGGCGCTGATGCCGGAATCCAAGGTCTCCGCTCGCGGTGCGCTCTCGCTGCAAGCCAAGTACGCGATTCGCCATGTGGCCGGTTCTCCGGTCAAGTGGTTCGGCTTGGCGCCCTACAACCCGTTGATTGAAGTGCAGCCGCTATTCGTCTCCACCCGCCGCCCGCCGCGTCTGAAGCGCACGGATGGGACCAAGACGGTTCCTGCGCCGGCCCCGACTCGAAGTGTGGCTGATCCTGCGGCCGTTCCCGATCCCATGGACACCACCGCCGGCCTGAGTCGCTTGGTCCAAGAGCTCGATGCCGCGATGTCTGCAGAGGAGAAAAAGTAGGTATCTCGGTTGAAAGGGGTACTTGAACCCTCTTGCGGAATAATAACTGCTCTCAGAGGGGTGCCTAAGTGTTGAGAACCCAAGTATGAATGGCGTTATTCTGCCGTTTGTACTTGGGCTCTTCCATATCGGGTACCCCTGCTGAAAGCAGTTAGCATTCTGCAGAAGTCGCAATGTACCCCTTTCAACTGAGTTACCGCCGTGTATAGGCTGACGCGCTCTATAAAGAATGCCTATAACGGTGGCCGCACGTCGAAATATGGCTCGGGTAAGTTATCTGACTATGTGCAGATTATTGGGATACGCGACGGCGGGGTTCAACCTGAGCCTTAACGCCGTGTTGGGTCAGGGCAATGTCGAGGATTTCCGCGAATTGTCCGAGATCCACAACGATGGCTGGGGTGTGGCCCAGCTCGCTGATCCCACGTCGGCGCCGTACGTGCGCGACGGCGGTGCACCCACTCCGGAAACCGGCACGAAAATCTACAAGTCCACCATCGCCGCACGCGCCGATAGCACGTTTGAAGCTTTGGCTAGCGAGCCGGCTCGCGGCGCCATTTGGCATCTGCGTCTGGCCAGCTCCAATCTGCCGCTCATTATGGAGAACCAGCACCCGTTCTATGCCAACGGTTTGAGCTTTATCCACAATGGCGATATTTCCGATGCCAATGGCCGCAACATTGTGACCAATCGTTCCTACCCCGTGGATCACAGCGTGTTTCTGTCCACCGGCGGACGCTCCGACTCCGCCATCTTCTTCGCGGTGATTCTGGAGTACGTCGGCTTCGGATTCCCGCTTGACGAGGCTGTGGCTCAGGCGGTGCGCGAGCTTCGCCAGGCCTACCCGAAATCCAGCTACAACTGCATGATTCAATCCGAGGATCAGCTGATTGCCTTGTGCGCTGCCGGCCGTGAGAAGACCAGCCCACGCATTGTGGAGATCTACGACGAGTATGGCCGCGGCAAGCAGGCCGCCGATTACCGTGTGATGCGCTACCGCGCGCTGAATGACGAGAATGGCGATCCGGCCGGTGTAGTGGTGTCTTCCTCTGGCTATGAGCAGGAAGGCTGGGACGTGCTGGAGAATGATCAGATGATCATCGCGTCCAACCGCAACGGTACCTACCGTCTGCGTTCCATCTGAACCGTTCCTCGACCGTTCCTCGACTCCCGCTGACGGGAGCTGGCTCGCGAAGCGAGACTGAGGGTGGTCTGATTGGTGGAAACGAACCACCCCCAGTCAGCTTCGCTGACAGCCCCCGCCAGCGGGAGCTCAGATCACTCGCATCCCGTACTTCTCAGCCAACGCCGGAATATCCGGTACGCCATATTTGGCCACCAGATCCAGCCAACGCCGCTTATTATCCTCGCCAAATCGTTCGGCTCGAGCCGTATACGCCTCGACTTGCAAGAACTTCGGCGGCACCGACTTGCTGTGGAACTTATCGGCGTACATCACCACTTCCTGCTCAAGATTCATCGGCACATAGTCGGTCGGGGGCAGAGGAAGCTCTTGCCGTATGATGTCCTCACGCGTGAGACCCACGCCAGTGTGATTACGGCAGAACTGGGCGATGTACTCGTCCACACCCTCATCGAGCAAATACTCATAACCCTTCAGTCCGTGCAGGATGTATCGTTTCTTGCTAAATTTGAGCGGTTCGCCGTCCGAGCCGTCATGCTTGAATACGCGATACGTGCCGATATCGTGCAGCAGCCCGCCGATGAGCACCAGATGCTCGTCCAGTAGGCGTGGCGGCACCTGGCCGCCCGTGACGCCCGCAGTGGGTGGCATGGGCGTAGCCGACACAGCAGCATCTACCGTATTCTCTGTGCGACGATTGCTTCCCCGCTCGGGTGCATCTTTCGACAGCGTGCAACGACGCGTGAACAGTGCATTCTGCCGTCGCACAATCTGGCATCCGATGGTTGCCACAATCACGCAATGCGTGTGAACCAGCTCATAGGCCGCCTCGGACGGCGCAATCTTGCGATGCAGCTCGTCAATCTGCTCAAGTGTGGGAATATATCCGGTCATGATCGTCAAGTTTCGTTTCGTAAGGTCAGGATTACCCCTAGATTAGCTCGGGAATAAGCCACGTTGATGTCAGTGGGAACAGATTTGGGCCTTGTTTGACGTCTACTTGCGTTTCGAGGGGCTGATTCGATCTTCTCCGGAGATCTACTTGCGTCTCGAGGGGCTGGTGTCTAGGCAGGCAATGTCCGACAATGGCGAAATGGCGTTGCGCCAAGCCGTTTCTACATGCGTTTGACTGAATGACCAGCCCCTCGAAACGGAAGTAGACTTCCTGAGATGCGCGAATCAGCCCCTTGAAGTCGAGAAGGCCTCTGCGATTCGATATTGCCGAATCGCAGAGGCCTTCTCGACGACTTGAAATCAGATCTCGAACATCTGGTCTGCGGCTTCGGCGATCTCGCGCGAGGCGGTGAGCACGATGATGCAGTGCTTCGGGTCGCCGCTATGCGCCAGCTTGGCAAGGGCGGCGAACACGGTCACTGTGTCGTCCACGTTCAAGCCGCGGGTCGGTTCGTCGAGAATCAGCACTTCCGCTTCCGTGCTGATGGCGCGGGCAATGGCCGCCAAGCGCTGCTGCACCACGGGTAGCTTGCTCACGGCAACGCCGCTGGTCGCCTCCGAGAAGCCGACCTTGGCCAGCAGTTCACGAGCGATCACCGGCTTGGGCTTCAGGAAGTTACGGTTGGAAGCATTCATGGCATAGAGCACGTTCTGCTCGGCGTCCAGATCGGGCTGCACGGCGTGCAGCTGCGGCACGATGCCCAGACGGTGACCACGCAGATCCACAGGCTCCAGTTCGGCGATGTTGGCGCTCTTATTCATCACCGTGCCGGACTTCGGCTGTACAAGGCCGCTCATCACGCCCATAAGCGCGCGGCGCTTGGTGTCTGCGGTCAGTCCCGAGTCAGGGTCGTCGGTGATGAGCAGTGCGTAGGCGTGACCCACGTAGCAGGCGAATTCCACGCTGCCGAGTACGTTGATTTTGCCTTTGGCGCCGGGAACGGTGACTTTGTTCAGCGCAAAGGTCGGGTAGGTCTTGAGCAGGATGTCATCCGCGCCGCCGCCCACGAGCACGCGGTCGATGCGCGAGGCGAGCGTCATGGTCGGTTCGGCGGTCTTGGACGCCGGCGCTGCGTGTTCGACCAATTCGTCTTTGCCGCCAGATTTAGCCAGGTTCAGCGTCTCGTTGACGCGGTCCGCATTGCGCTTGGTCGCTGCGGCGGAGGTGTCTGCGGAAGCCAGAGCGTCCGCTTCTGCCTCGCTGAGTTCTGCGCCCGCGTTGTCCTCGGCGGTGGCGTCTGAGGCCTCAGTGACATCCGCGGCGCTTTCGGCGCTGGCCATGATGCTGTAGATATCACCGGAGGCATTGTCGTCAACGTCATCCGCACCCTCGGGGTCAAGGCCATCCGCATCGTCAAAGATGACGCTGAACTGGATGGAATCGGCCGGAGCGGGCTTGATGGCATCCTTGGATGCCATGGCCGATTCGGCCGTGTTCTTCAGGGCTTCGTCCTTGCTGAGTTCCTGTTCGTTCCTCTCGCTCATGCCTTCGCCTCCGCATCGTCGTTGGTCGTAGTCGTGGTAGTGGTCACAGCCTTGCCGAGTTCGGCAACCTCGTCGTCAGCTTCTTCAATGGTCTCGATTTCGCTGACTGTGCCCCAGTCGCCATCAGCGGCAAAGAGCTTGGCTGCGCTGAAGAATGCAAGTCGCAAGGCCGCAAGAATAGCCAGCACCAGAATGGCGCCGAGCCCGCCCCAGACCATCTGCCAAATCAGGCTAGAGGTGACTGCGGTAGTGTGGCCGGAGATCAATGCCGCGCCGATGGGCTTTGCCGCAAAGGCGCCACCGACCAGGCCGATCACATAGAACGGCAGGGTGGCGAAGAACACCTCAAGCATGAATTGCCAGCCAAGGCGGCCGCGAGTTACGCCGGAAACCAGCGCCATGCCGATTTCATCATTGCGCTTCGGCGTCCACACGGCCAGCAGCACTAGGGCAAGCAACAGCACGCCACCCACGGTGAGCAGCACGATCACGCCGGTCTTGGCACGAGCAGCCAAGGTATCCAACGGCTCAAGCGACTTGGTGTAAGCCTCGAGCGAGGGGGAAGAGATGGTGTAGCCCTTGGCCGGCAGCTTGGCTTTCTTCAGCGTTTTCAGCAGAGAATCATATGTAGCAGAATCCGTGACGTTGAACACCACGTTCAGGTCAGGCAGCTCCCACCCGGAGGCGGTTTCATTGCTGTACTGCGGGTCGAGCCCGGCCTTGGAGAAGGTCTGGTAGTTCGTGAAGATCGCGTTCTCGCGATTGCGGGCGGCAACCACCGGGTTGTCCACGGTGGATTCGGAGGTGTACTTGTAGATGCCGCGCACCTTGAGCTCTGCGGTGTCTGATGCGCTGGTGGCAGTGGCTACCTTGAACGTATCGCCCACCTTAAGATTATTGGCCTTGGCAAACGCTTCAGAGACCAATGCGCCAGTGGTGTCTGGGTTGGCGGATTTGTTGTTATAGCTCAGGCCCTTGCCGTCCACGATTTCAAAGGTGCCAAGATCGCTTGCTTTGGCCGCGTCCTTGGTCCAGAATGCGCGCCAAACCAGCTGGCCGCCGGTCTTATCGTCGGAAGCGGAGCCGAGCGAGCCGCCATCGAGCGCTTTCAAATCGCCACTCACGCGGGCGGGCACTGTTCCGGTAACGGTGAAGTCGAGCGTGGTACCGGCGGTCTGAATAGCCGAGGCGTAATCGGTGTACGACGACCAGGTCATGTAATGCTTGGTGGTGGCCGAGTCGGTGGCGGAGACCTTCTTCCAAGTGGCCGCGCTCGGGCGAATCGCCATATTGGCTTTCTGCGAATTGTATGTGGTGGTGTGTGCGGTGGTGTTTTCCTGCACAATGGCCAGCCCGGCAACCGTGCCGAACGTGACCGCCAGAGTGATGAATGCGGTTAGGGTGGTGCGTCCCTTGGAACGCATCAAAGCCCGCCAGGCGTTGCTGAGGACGAACATGTGTACCTCTCCCGTTCTCCTAAGCCGAACAAATCAATACGGCTCTACTATTGTTGCGCTTCGTGACCGTTTTCTTGCGCAATACTGTTATACCCCTCAATGAAGTCTGGGAATGTGCTGGGAACAAACATGGTCAATGTGGGTAAAAGCGATGCAAAAAACTGCGCATAATCGCGCGGAACATGGAAATTCTGTTGCGATTCGTCGTATCAGGAATAGGTTCATCGCATTCTGTTACACTTACCCACGACGTATAACACCTATTATTCGCAGAGTCGACGTGCTCTTGTGAGGCTGCCGCGCAGTGCGGAACGGCCTCGATATCGGCAAGAGCATAGCTCGTCTTGGACGGTTGCAGCACATGCCTGATGCATCCGTCTTGCGAAACAGGGAGGCAAAGGATATGGCGAACCGGCACGCACAGAACAATCTGCCTAATTTTGGTTGGCAGAAGGTGCGCGGCCCCCATCACATCATGGCATACCGGACGAGCCGCAAGGCCGCTGCAGCCGTGTCCATGGCTGTTATTGCCGTGCTGGTGTTTGTGGGAACGTTCGCCGCTGCCACTTGGGCCGATGTGTCTGGCGCGGTCAGCAGCCAGAAGGTGCAGGTCATCCAGCAGAAGGGTGCCAAGAAAGTAGATGACTCACCGGTGGATCCGTATGCCAATAAGGTAATCAACATTCTGTTGATTGGTCAGGATACGCGTGATGGTGCGGGTAACTCCGCGATTGGCGGTAGCGGCAGCGACGTTGCGGATCTGCATAATTCCGATACCACGATGATTCTGCAGATCGCCGCAGACCGTAAGAGCATGAATCTGGTATCGATACCGCGCGATCTCATGGTCTCCACTCCGGGCTGCCAGACCACTAACGGCGAGATTGCCGCGCAGTCTTCGGTGATGTTCAACTCCATTTTTGCCAACGGCTACTCGCAGGGCGGCGACGTGGCCTCGGCTGCCAGCTGCACCATGAACGAGGTGAACCATCTGAGCGGCCTGGACATCCAGAACTTCATGGTGGTTGACTTCGGCGGCTTGGTCAACATGATTGATGCCATCGGAGGTGTGGATATCTGCATCCCTACGCAGATGACGGATGTCTACACCGGATTGAACCTTTCCCCAGGCATGCAGCATTTGACCGGTGGCCTGGCAACACAATATGCACGTATGCGCCACGGTACGGGCACGGACGGCTCGGACACCATGCGTACCACGAGGCAGCAGTATCTGATCAGGCAGCTGGTGAAGACGGCATTGTCTAAAAACTACTTCACACAGACGAGCGAGCTGTATCAGCTGGCAAAGTCGGCGCTGGACTCGGTGCAGATGAGCGAAGGCCTGGCTAATGTAGGTACATTGGCTGGTCTGGCTACTAGCTTGAAGAACTTCAGCATGGATAACCTTTATTCCATGACGATTCCGATTACCCCGTGGGTGGAAGATCCCAATCGCAGCCAGCTGGCCGACGGTGCAGATGCCGTGTGGGAGAAGTTGCGCAAGGGGCAGCCGCTGGTGGATAAGGCCGAGACAGCGGCCACCGTTGATGGCACTACCACTACGGACGGTACGACCGCTGATGGTGCGACCGCCGATGGAACCACTGCTGACGGAACTGTCACCGACAGTTCCACCTACAACGAAAAGATCGGCGTGATCACCCAGGCTGACGGTACCTTGATTGACGCCCAGACCGGCGGCATCATCGATCCTGAGACCGGAGCAATCCGCAGTTCTGTGACTGGCCAGTTCATCGGTATGAACAACCGTTACATCGAAGTGACCTACTGCGGCGTGACCTACTAACACTTATTAACACTATTGACAGCTCGCATGGCAAACCTCAGGTTCCGATCACCGTGCTTTGCTTGCCGCGCTCGAATCGTAACGATTGCGGGAAAAGTTGCGTGCAATTTGCTGAGGCAAGGTCACTGGTTCTGTTTTATGCAACGTGCCGGGCATGGTGGTGACTTGACTGTGGTGTGCGGGCAAGCGAAGTGCTTGCTGGACGCAAATAGAGCATTGCTGGTATGAATGTCTAAATACTCGGTGCGGAAATAAGAAACGGTAAGGGACGCTTATGTCAGCGAAGAGAATGATGAGTGCGGTTGCGGTACTTGCGTCAATGACGCTGGTAAGTGCGGTGTGCGCAGCACCGGCTAGTGCATTGAGCGATGTGAGCGTGGACGCGCGTGCAAATGCGTCGACGGATCCGTTCAGGACACAGACAATCTCCGATGACACCGCTGCTGATGCCATGCCGGATAACCCGGACGCTGCCTTGCCGGATCAGGTTTCTGCTGCGATTCCGGACGATGCAACTGTGGTCTCCGAAGATCATGCCGTTACCGCCGACGGCGAACTGAAGAACATCACCACCGGTGAGACCGTGACTGATCCTGCGCTTGTGGGTACGCAGGATTCTCAGCCTGATCCGCTTGCCAAGACTGACGGTGAATCGTTTATTCCGGTACAAGCCGATGAGGTCAAACAGAAGGTTGCGGCCAACGGCGGCGACGCGAATGCGGGAGCGGCTGATGCGCAGACCGCTCCAGACACGTCTGATACTCAGCCCGAGCAGACCCGGCCTAATGATTCGAGCAAATATGACCAGCCCAGTCAGCCTGACCAGTCCAATCAGTCTGATTCTCCAGCACCGTCGGATTCAGGTAATGCTTTCAATTCCGGCGAAACTTTTGACTCAGATGAAGCCGCCAATTCCGGCGATGTTCCTGACTCTGGTAACACTTCAGACAGTTCAGCCGCTACGAGTGGCACGGCCAAGGCCACTGCTGAGGGCTCTGTGCGACTTGCTGCACTGCAGAACAATGAATATGGCGCTCACTGGGGTTCCTACAACGGTACCGCAGCGTTTTTTGATGCATCGAATAGCCTGTTCGTTCAGCAGGCCAAGGGCGTGATTGACGTTTCTGCATGGCAAGGTACTATCGACTGGCAAGCTGTGAAGAACTCGGGAGTAGAAGGCGCAATCATCCGCATTGCTTACGGATGGGACAACGGCTTCGATAATCAGGCACTGCGCAATATCAGCGAGTGCAGGCGTTTGGGTATTCCGTTTGGCGTATACCTCTATTCGTACGCTTATGACGCCAATACCGGTGCTGCTGAGGGATCCAGTTTAGTGAACCTGCTGCAGAAAGCCGGTGTGAGCTCAAGCGATTTGGGCTATCCGGTGTATTACGACTTGGAAAAGTGGACATGGGCAGGCCATGAGGTACCGAACAATCCTGGAACGTACAACGGTATCGTCAATGCTTGGTACAGCAAATTGAAGTCTGCTGGATACACCAATCTTGCCGTATACTCGTACACCTCTTATTTGAACAAAGAACTCAACAGCAGCAATATTCACTCCAAGACCCGCTGGGTAGCGCAGTACGGTTCTTCAATGGAGTACACTGCATTTCCCACCAATGATCGCGGTTGGCAGTACACCAGCAAGGGCCGTGTGAATGGCATTAGCGGCACCGTGGATCTGAGTGCGTTCGGCAATAAGACTTCAACCGCTCCGGTTGGGGCTACTGGATCTGTATACCGTTTGTATCATCCTGGTATTCGTGTGCATCACTACACTGCTGACGCGCATGAAATGTCAGTGCTCGTGAACCAGCGTGGATGGGTGTATGAGGGAATCATGTTCAAGACCCCTACTTCCGGACAGCCTGTGTACCGTCTCTATCATCCGGGTATTAAACAGCACGTTTTCACTCTTTCTCAGCATGAGAGGAATGTGCTCAGCAAGCAACGCGGATGGATATATGAAGGTGTCGCTTGGTACAGCAACCCTAATGGGGGTACAGCTGTTTACCGTTTGTATAACGGATCCAACTATGAACACTTCTATACATCAAATCGCAACGAATATAATATTCGCGGCTCACAGGGATGGACAAAAGAGGGTATCGCCTGGCGGAGCTGATTATTCCTGAACAGGATTGCTATTTTTGCTGCATTGTTACTCAGTGACGCTTGAGGTATGCAAACTGATTGGTGTCAATGATGAAGGTCTTGCGGTTGTTCTTCGCGATGACGTCAAGGATTATCCCAGTAACAAATAGCAGCAGACCGACAATGACGAGCATGATGGCGCCGATGAGCGTGGGGAAGTGGGCCACGAATCCGGTCGTGGCGAATTCGTAGGTCACCCCTCCACAGAGCGCGATGCCGACGATGCCAATGAGAAGGCCGATGGTACCGAAGAAGGGCAGGGGCTTGTATTCGCGGATCATGCGGAATATGGTGCCCATGACCTTGATGCCGTCGCCCACGGTGTCGAGCTTGGATACCGATCCGGCGGGCCGGTCCCGGTACTGGATGGGCATCTCATAGAGCCGTAGGTTGTTGTTCAGCGAGTGGATGGTCATCTCGGTCTCGACTTCGAAGCCGCGCGAGAGCACGGGATAGGTCTTGACGAACGTGAAGCTGAACGCCCGGTATCCGGTCATGATATCGGTGACATGCGCATTGAACAGGCCGTTGATGGAACCGCGGACCAGCCGGTTGCCGAAGTTGTGGAAGGGCCGCTTGTTCTCTTGGAAGTAGGTGGAGGAAAGCCGGTCGCCGATGACCATGTCGTATCCGTCGAGCACCTTGGCGACCATGGCCGGGGACGCGTCGGCCGGGTAGGTGTCGTCGCCGTCGGCCATGACGTAGACGTCCGCGTCGATGTCCTCGAACATGGCGCGGATCACGTTGCCCTTGCCCTGGCGGGGCTCGCGGCGCACGATGGCGCCTTCGGCTGCGGCAATCTCGGCGGTGTGGTCGGTGGAGTTGTTGTCGTACACGTAGACCGTAGCATCCGGCAGCGCGGCCTTGAAGTCGCGCACCACCTTGCCGATTGTGACCTCCTCGTTAAAACAAGGAAGAAGCACCGCAACGGAAGGCTGATTATTCTCGAACATGGTGGTTACTATACTTGTTGGCCAGTACCCGTGTACGACACTTAAGGAAGTATTTTGGCAACAAAGCGACTGCAAGGGACGCGTTACTCTAAGCCATCACCTCTTGCTGCCCGAGGTTTTCTTATCCGCCTGATAGCGGTATTCATATGCGCAGCAGTGGCGTCAAGCATGGTTATGTCGGCGTATCCAAGCATTCGCGAACGTCTGTTTCGGCTGGCTCCTGTTGCTTCAACGGAGTCTGTTCCGGTGCTGTGCATCCGGTTCCTGCTGATATTGATGCCTCTGCTGGTGATTGGCGCCATGATTGCTTTTGGCGTGAAGCCGGTGGGTATGTGGATGCACCGCCATCGCTTCATGCTCGGAGCAAGTGTCATAGCGGCTTGCGTGCTGTTGAATATTAGCGGCTCATCCATAGGCATGTGGAATTACTGGCTGGGACATGACATGTCTACGGACGTGGTATGGGGAACCCCTCGCATAATACGAACCGACGAATATGTGGTGGGCACTCCTCTGGCTTTTTCGCAAAGCTACTCCGGGTATAGCTACTTTAATGATTTGTTTGGCAATAAACCGGCGGACATGTTCATCGTCAAGGATGCACCTGTGCTGGCTCTTGCCGAGTTGTTTAGGCCGTTCCATTGGGGGTATATCCTCTTCGGCAGTAGCCGAGGACTTGCTTTTTATTGGTCTGCGCGCCTAGTGGTACTTTTCTTGGCCGCATATGAGTTCTTCCTCTGCATCAGCAATGATCGCCGGCAGGAGAAACACAAGGGTGTAGCGTTCGTTGGTGCAATCCTCATTGCATGTGCCCCGTTGGTGCAATGGTGGTTCGCGGTCAACGCACTGCCTGAGATGCTTATCGCAATATTCGTGTCCATCGTGTGCTTTGATCGATATCTTGGCGATACCGAGTCTGGCCATAGGGCCGCATATGCCGCAGTGATTCTGATATGCGCCGGGATGTTTGCACTGACCTTGTATCCCGCATGGCAAATCTCTCTGGGTTATCTTCTTGCGGTGCTGATTCTTTGTATTGTCATACGGCATTGGGGACATATTCGAATTTCACGGAAAGACGCCCTGATTTTTGTGGGCGAAATTGCCTTATTCTGTGTGATTCTTGGTTCTGCAGTGGTGACTTCGTGGGGCACGATTCAATCCATGCTGCACACGGCATATCCGGGCGCAAGGCAATCCATCGGAGGAGGGCTGCCCCCTCTGTCGCTGATATCATCCGTGGGCACTCTCTTTTTCCCGTTCAAGGATTATGTCGTTGACTCTGTAACAACAAATATGGTTGAGGCATCACGTTTCGTAGATCTATTCCCGCTCGGAATAATTCTTGCCGTATTCGGCATGATAAAGCGCAAAAAAGTGGATGTGCTTAGTGCCTGGCTTATTACAGTCATAGCGTTGTTCTCAATATTTGCCTGCGTGGGTATGCCGCTTTGGCTTTCTAAGATAATGATGCTGACTTCTGTGACTAGCGGCCGATGCGTGGTGGTTTTGGGCGTTGCGAATATCGCAGTGTTGGTGCGTGCGGCGGCCATTATCGATGGCGAACTTTCTTGGAAGCAGTCATTACTGGTGACTTTTGTGTTTGCCGCGATATTGGCATGGGCTAATCATGCGATGTATCTCTCGTACATTGGGCGGCTGCTGGTCGTGGTGTGTTTTGCCATAGCGGGTTTGCTCAGTTTCGCTGTTCTGAATAACGGCGTAATTGCTCGCACAGTTGTGGCGCCAATTGTGTCCGTTGGGCTGTTGGTATCAGGTTTGTCTGTGAATCCTGTGCAGTATGGGAGTGCGCCCGTGACTAAGCAGCCGCTGATACAACAAGTGCAGTCGCTGCAATCTGAGAATCCAGGAATGTGGGCAATAGATGACGCATTCGGCTCTCAGCTGGCGAATCTTGCAGTGGCAAATGGAATAAACACATTGAATGCGTTGGAAGTCACTCCTGATCTTGCCACATGGAAGAAGCTTGATCCCAATGGACAATGGGAAGAAATCTACAATCGGTATGCATTTGTTTCTGTGAACGTCGTGGAACAGGAGTCGGCCGATGTGTTCACATTAGTCGCGCCTGATTCGTTTACCGTGCATGTCGCGCCGGAGCAATTGCGCAAGCTAGGTGTGAGCAATGTGCTTTCTCCGCAGAAACTGGATGCGATGCAGTTCAATGGGTATTCGTTCGAGCGCATTGGCGAAACGATTGATGGGCGAACCCCATATCGAATTGTTCAACACCAGTAACAATGTCTTTTCTCGCCGTCTCGGTATGCCTGACGGTATGCTGTAGGTTATGGCTGAAGAACTGTTTACTCCCCATAACATCATTGTGACCGGTGGTTGTGGTTTCATTGGTTCGAATTTCGTGCATTACGTGTATAACAATCATCCCGATGTTCATGTGACGGTGTTGGATGCGTTGACGTATGCGGGCAACTTGGAGAACATCCGTCCGATCCTGGGCGATCGTGTGGAGTTCGTGCACGGCAACATCTGCGACGCCGAGCTGCTCGACAGGATTGTGCCGGGTCATGACGCGATCGTGCATTACGCGGCGGAGTCGCATAACGACAACTCGATCGCGAACCCGGAGCCGTTCCTGAAGACGAACGTGGAGGGCACGTTCCGCCTGTTGGAGGCGGCCCGCAAGTACGACGTGCGCTACCACCACGTGAGCACGGACGAGGTGTACGGCGACCTGGCTTTGGACGATCCGGCCAAGTTCACGGAGCGGACCCCGTACCATCCGTCCAGCCCGTACAGCTCGACGAAGGCGAGCTCGGACCTGCTGGTGCGCGCGTGGCACCGCACGTTCGGCATCCGCGCCACGATCAGCAACTGCTCGAACAACTACGGCCCCTTCCAGCATGTGGAGAAGTTCATCCCGCGCCAGATCACGAACGTCCTCGAGGGCCTGCGCCCGAAGCTGTACGGCAACGGCGAGAACGTGCGCGACTGGATCCATACGGACGACCACTCCACGGGCGTGTGGACCATCCTGACCAAGGGCCGTCTGGGCGAGACGTATCTGATCGGCGCGGACGGGGAACGCAACAACATCACGGTGCTGCGCGACATCCTGACCGTGATGGGCCAGGACCCGGACGCGTTCGACTGGGTGAAGGACCGTCCGGGCCATGACCGCCGCTACGCGATCGACTCCACCAAGCTGCGGACCGAGCTCGGCTGGAAGCCGACGCACACGGACTTCCAGAAGGGCCTGGAGCAGACCATCAAGTGGTACACGGACAACCGTGCCTGGTGGGAGCCGGCGAAGGCCGCCACCGAGGCCAGGTACAAGCAGCAGGGACAGTGATCCGATCATGGCATTTGAATTCGAGAAGGAACTGAAGGTCGAGAAGACGAACATCCCGGGCCTTCTGGTGTTCGACCTGCCGGTGCATGGCGACAACCGTGGCTGGTTCAAGGAAAACTGGCAGCGCGCCAAGATGATGGGCCTGGGTCTGCCGGACTTCGGCCCGGTGCAGAACAACATCAGCTACAACGCCACCAAGGGCGTCACCCGTGGCATCCACGCGGAGCCGTGGGACAAGTACATCAGCATCGCGGCCGGCGAGATCTTCGGCGCATGGGTTGACCTGCGCCCGGGCGAGAGCTTCGGCCAGGTGTACACGACCCGTTTGGATCCGTCCAAGGCAATCTACGTGCCTCGCGGCGTGGGCAACAGCTTCCAGGCACTGCAGGACGGCACGGTGTACACGTATCTGGTGAACGCGCACTGGTCGCTCGAACAGAAGAAGACCTACACGTTCGTGAACCTTGCGGATCCGGAACTGAACATCCAGTGGCCGATTCCGCTGGAGGAGTCCGAACGCAGCGAGGCCGACCTGCACCACCCGATGCTCAAGGACGCCAAGCCCATGGCTCCCAAGCGCACCCTGGTGACGGGCTGCAACGGCCAGCTGGGCCACGCGATCCGCGCCTACGCGGAAGCGCATGGTCTGGAGGGCTTCGAGTACACGGACATCGACGAGTTCGACTTCTCCGACCCGAAGGCATACGAGGCATACGATTGGAGCCTGTACGGCACGATCATCAACGCCGGTGCCTACACGGCCGTCGACAAGGCCGAGACCGCCGAAGGCCGTCCGACCGCGTGGAAGGCGAATGCCCAGGGTCCGGCTCTGCTGGCCAAGGTGGCCAAGGACCACCACATCACCCTCGTGCACGTGAGTTCGGATTATGTGTTCGACGGCACCGCCAAGGAACACACGGAGACGGAGGCGTTCGCCCCGCTTGGCGTGTACGGCCAGACCAAGGCTGCGGGCGACATCGCCGTGGCCAACGCACCTGAGCATTACATCCTGCGTTCCAGCTGGGTGATCGGCGAGGGGCACAACTTCGTGAAGACCATGATGATGCTGTCCAACAAGGTCGCCGACCCGGCCGACAAGCTGGAACAGGTCACCGTGGTGGACGACCAGTACGGTCGCCTGACCTTCACCCGCGACATGGCTGAGGCGATCTTCCACCTGCTCGACAGCCATGCCCCCTACGGCACCTACAACCTGACCGGCTCCGGCGCCGTGAAGTCCTGGGCTGATATCGCGGCCGAGGTGTTCGACCTGACGAACGGCAACGGCAGCAAAGTCAAGCCCATCAGCACCGCCGAGTACTTCGCGAACGCGACCAACCCGGTATCTCCGCGTCCGGTCAACTCCGCACTGGATCTTGCCAAGATCGGTGAAGCCGGATACGTGCCCGCCGACTGGGAGGAGACCCTCAAGACCTACGTGCAGAAGGAACTCGGCTGATAGCTGTTCATAACAGTTGACCTCAAGTGATAAAACCGCGCAGGCTCTCTGCGCGGTTTTTCATTTTGAATAAGAGTTAGCTAAGCTGAATATGTTTGTAGACGAATAATGAGTAAAACGTTGTGGAAAGCAGGTTTTTCATGAAAGGCATTATTCTCGCTGGAGGTTCGGGCACGAGACTGTACCCTCTGACCACGGTGACCTCGAAGCAGCTGCTTCCCGTATATGACAAGCCGATGATCTACTACCCGTTGAGCGTGCTGATGATGGCGGGCATCCGTGACATTCTGATCATCTCCACGCCGAAGGATCTGCCGAACTTCGAACGTTTGTTGGGAGACGGCTCCCAGTATGGCGTGAGCTTCTCTTACAAGGTGCAGCCTTCCCCGGATGGCCTGGCCCAGGCATTCATCCTCGGCGAGGAGTTCATCGATGGTGAGCCGTGCGCGCTGGTGCTCGGCGACAACATCTTCTACGGCAACGGTTTGGGCAGGACACTGCGCAAGGCCGCCACGGTGGAACATGGTGCCACAGTGTTCGGCTACTACGTCGACGATCCTGAGCGATACGGCGTGGTCGAATTCGATGAGAACAAGAAGGCCATCTCCATCGTTGAGAAGCCGGAGCACCCGGCCAGCAACTATGCGGTGACCGGCCTGTACTTCTACGACGAACGCGTCACCGAGTTCGCCAAGCAGGTCAAGCCGTCCCCCCGTGGCGAGCTGGAGATTACCGATCTGAACAAGATGTATCTGGAAGACGGCACCCTCAACGTGCAGACGCTTGGCCGCGGCTATGCCTGGCTGGATACCGGTACCATGGACTCCCTGTATGAGGCAGGCGAATTCGTGCGCACCGTGCAGCGTGCTCAGGGCCTGCCGATCGCCGTTGCCGAAGAAATCGCTTTTGAGAACGGTTGGATTACTCGTGATGAGCTGATGGAGGCCGCTGTGAAGTACGGTAAGTCGCCGTATGGCAAGCATCTGAAGGATGTGGCGGAGAACAAGATTATTGTTAAGCCGCACGACGCTCGATGATGTTGTTGGGTCGTGGTTGCTGTGCCGTTGCTATCTTTTGTCGTTATTGCCTATAACGTGCAGCCCTACATTATTCAATGTTTGCAAAGCGTCAAGGCCCAAACTTTGGATGATTTCGAGGTCATCGTAGTAGATGACGCGAGTACTGACGGTACGCTGGAATGCATTACTCGTGAAGTAGCGGATGATCAGCGGTTCCATATAATCGCAAAATCGGAAAATGAAGGTGCACACCTTGCCCGGCGAACTGGTGCGTTGGCGACCAAAGGACAGTATGTGTACTTCGTTGATGGTGATGACAGTATAAGTGCCTTACTATGCGAACAGGTATCCATGCTGACTCGTGCCTCATCTCCTGACATTATCCGCTTTGGATTGGATGCCTTTCCCGAAAGCGGTGCGGACGATGGCACGGCAATAGCTGTGGAAGCGGTCTTTAATAATGCCCAAGGCATGAGGACCTCTAGGGAAATTATAGAGACTGCATTCAGCGACATAATTTCCCCTCGTGACGTATGGAGCGTTACGGTATGCACTTATCGAGGTGATTCCATCAGAGAGTCTTTTTCCAAGATGACATCCAAGCGTCTTGGGTATATGGAAGACACCTACGAATTTTTTGTCATCGCAAATGAGTCTCAGACATTACAGAATTACGCTGATTTTCATGCCCTGAAGTACCGTATTGGAGCGGGCAGATCCGGGCGAAGATTGTATTCGGCAGAGGAGTTCTCGAAACGGCAACGAGAAGTGCACGAAATGTATCTTTTGCTGTGTGAGTATTGCAACTCTCAGCGAGACGATACCGATTTCTACAGTCGCACAAGCCTTTGGATGAAACGGCAATATCTTCTCATGCTTGTTACTGACTGGGTAACTCGTTTGCCAGCGGCGGATCAAGATAAAGGATATACGGCTATCGTTGAAACATGGGGTGCTGCTGACGCAGCAATCATGTTATTTGATCCCCTTATTGCACGTGGTGAGAGTTTGTTGAGCAAGAATTCGATTCCTCCCGGGAACGATGAGTTTTACCGGTGGGGGCAGATTCTCGCCAAGATAATTCCTTTGGTTGATGACGGCCGGAATTTACCTAGGTATGATCAATACCGGCAGTTGGAACAAGCTGTAGAGCATCATGTGGCGGAAATCCAATTGAAAGAGCAGCAGGCGCTGCAGGCAGAACAAGAACGGATAGAGGCGCAAGCGAGATTCAAAAAAGGTACACTCATGCGTCGCGTGATTGACAAAGTCATGCCGGCAGGTTCGCTGAACCGAGATTTGGTATCTGTGATACGCTCACATGCACAGCGTGCGAAGAGGGAAAGATAGCATTTTGCAGAATGATGTAGTGCGTGAAAGGACGGAGATGAGCGTTAATAGCGGGCATAAACAGCGACTGGGTATCTACTGTTTCTATGACAAGTATGGTCATGCTGCATCCTTTATCAAGACCTTTCTTGATGATTTGATGGATAACTTAGATGATCTAGTCGTAGTTGTAAACGGGCAACTTAGCGATCAGGCTCGTCAACTGTTCTCTGAATACACGAAGACGATCATCGTTAGAGAGAATAAAGGACTTGACGTCGCTGCGTACAAGCAGGCCATTCTCACACTCGGTTGGGAAAAACTTGAGTCATATGATGAAGTCATTTGCCTGAATGACACAGTTATGGGACCGGTGTATCCGTTCCGTGAAATGTTTGCGTGCATGGATCGCAAGGATGTGGATTTTTGGGGTATCACTGCGTATGTGGGTGAGACAGTTGATAAGGAGCAGATTCCAACGCATCTTCAGGCCTATTGGCATGCGTACAGGCGCTCTTTAGTGTCTTCCCCGGCGTTCCACGAGTACTGGGAGACCATGCCTTTGTGGAAAGACTACGCAGAGGTTACCCGCAAACACGAGATGACCTTCACCAAGCATTTCGCTGATTTGGGCTTCACCTGGGCCTCGTACATCGATTGTCGAAAATATCAGGGATATTCTTCATATCCGTTGCTGTACATGCCGATGCAAATCGTGCGAGATGATCGATGCCCTATTTTCAAGCGCCGT
This sequence comes from Bifidobacterium sp. M3-N-101, assembly GCF_023656805.1. Taxonomy (NCBI): domain Bacteria; kingdom Bacillati; phylum Actinomycetota; class Actinomycetes; order Bifidobacteriales; family Bifidobacteriaceae; genus Bifidobacterium; species Bifidobacterium sp. M3-N-101. The sequence goes on along the minus strand of NZ_JAMOKQ010000001.1, from coordinate 242,111 downwards.
TCTTTCTTCGTGGATTACAGTGCTTATTTCGACCAGACGGCCGGTCAGCCAGCTCTGGATTTGTACGAGTACCTTCGAGATCATACTGACTATGACGTGGATATGATCTGGGATGCTATTTTGCCGTCCTACAACATTGACGATATCCGCAAGGCCATGCATCTTGATTATGTGCTGCCCTCACAGGCCATCAATCCACAGACGCATGATCATCCTCGTTCGGCGTTCATCTATCACGTCTACTTCATGGATTTGCTAGAAGACACTTGCCACTACATTGCATCGTTGCCGGAAGAAACAGATCTATACATCACCTCTACCGAAGATAAGATTCCCCAGATTCGGGAATACATGCAACAGCGTGGGATTTCTCATCAGGCGACATTCATCCCCGTTATCAATCGTGGTCGTGATGTCTCGGCTCTGCTTGTGGCCGCTTGCCCGGTGGTGTTGAGCGGAAAATATGACGTCATTGGTTTCGCTCATGATAAGAAATCCAGCCAGAATCAGGAAAATGGACATCATGGCACCGAGAGCCAAGGATTCGCGTACAAGCTTATGGAGAATACGCTTGGCAGTGAGGCATATGTCAAGAACATTCTGACGTTATTTGCGGAGAACCCGCGTCTTGGTCAGGTGGCGCCTCCGCCGCCATATCACGCTTTGTACTTTGCGCACACCATTCCTCACGATTGGGGCGCAAATTATGAGATCACGAAGGAGCTTTTGGAAGACAGGCTGGGCATTCATGTGCCGCTCTCTCCCACTAAGCCAACTGCATCCGCGATGGGGTCGTGCTATTGGTTCCGTGTTGAGGCATTAAAACCGTTGTTCGAGTATGGGTGGAAGTATGAAGACTTCTTGCCCGAAGGACAGATGGGCGAAGACGGTACTATTTCGCATGCCATCGAACGAGCCAACGGATATATATGTCAATCGCGTGGATATTATCCGTCATGGGTGCTTTCAGATCGATATGCTCGCATTGAAGTGGATTCGTTGTTCTATACCGCTGCCATGATGATGGGCTCGTCTGCAGAAGCACGTCGCGGAGAATCATTGCTGACGAATTTGCGTGGTTTGAATTTGGCGACTTCTCGTTGGAGAACACTGAAAATAGCCAAGCATCGCACACATTTAGGACTTCAATGGATCACGTCACGAACTGTGCTTAAGCTTCCTAAGCCAGCACAGAGCGTCATCTACACTGCAGCATGGGCTCCAATTACCGCGGTACGATTTGTGATTGGACAAATCAGGGCGGTGCTTCGTGGTGATTTCAAGCACAAAAGTGCACCTAAAAAATAATAGTTGATGGCAAATGAGGATATGAATACGATGCTGATAAAGCTAAAAGAGCGCTACCGCTATTCGTTCATTGTGCTTAAAGAAATGGTGAGAACTGATTTTAAGCTGCGCTATCAGGGATCATTTCTAGGAATTGCGTGGTCGGTCTTGAAGCCGTTAATGCTGTTCTGTGTGATGTATGTGGTGTTCGTCAAATTCCTGAAGTTTACCGATGGCACGCCGACTTTCCCGCTGGTCTTGCTGCTGGGTATCAGCTTGTGGAATTTCTTCGCTGAGGCGACGAATATGGGATTGACGGCTATCGTAGGCAGAGGGGACATTCTGCGTAAGATTCATTTCCCCAACTACATTATTGTCGTCTCTGCAACGGTCGGCGCTTTAATCAGCTTGGCCATCAACATGTGTGTAGTGCTGGTTTTTTGTATTTTTAATCAGGTGCACTTCACCTGGAATGTGTTGTGGCTCCCGCTTAATTTCATAGAATTCTATGCTCTTGCTTTGGGAACGGCCCTGTTGCTAGCCGCATTGAATGTGTATTTCCGTGATATGCAGCATATTTGGGAAGTGCTCATGCAGGTGTTCTTCTATGCAACGCCTATTATCTATCCTCTGTCGCTGGTAACTGAAAAAACGAATAATCCTATTTTCGCGAAAATTATGTTGCTGAGCCCGCCGGCCCAGATTATTCAGGATATTAGGCATAACCTCATCGCGCCGGATACCACGCCAACAGTGTGGAAAGAGATCAGCAACTGGGGTATTCGTCTCATCCCTGTTGCCTTGACTTTCTTTATCCTATGGTTGGGTATTCATATATTCCGTAAGTACAGTCAGAAATTCGCGGAGGTGCTGTGATGAATAACGCACAAGAGGGCACGATGGACAATCGTAAGACTGTACTGAAAGTTGAGCACGTAGCCAAATCATTTCGGTTGCCGACGGAGCAGGCGTCAGGCCTGAAACAGGCCGTTATCAACTGGACTAAAGGAATTAGCGGATACAAGATGCAGCATGTGCTGCGCGATATCAACTTTGAGGTCAAAGAAGGGGATTTCTTTGGCGTTGTCGGTCGAAACGGAAGCGGAAAATCGACACTGTTGAAGTTGATTTCGGGCATTTATATGCCGGATCAAGGTTCAATCTCTGTTGACGGGAAACTGGTCTCATTCATTGAGCTTGGCGTTGGTTTCAATCCTGAACTGACCGGTCGAGAGAATGTGTACCTTAACGGTGCCCTTTTAGGATTTAGCCAAGAAGAAATCGATGCAATGTATGACGACATTGTTGAGTTTTCAGAGCTTAGCGAATTCATGGACCAGAAGCTAAAGAACTATTCCAGTGGTATGCAGGTGCGTTTGGCATTTGCGGTCGCCATTAAGGCTAAGGGCGACATACTGGTCTTGGATGAAGTATTGGCTGTGGGCGATGAAGCGTTCCAACGTAAGTGTGATAATTTCTTCACCGAAGTGAAGCAAGATCCCACGAAGACAGTTATTTTGGTAACTCACTCCATGGATTCGGTTAAGAAATATTGCAATAAGGCTATCCTCATAAAGGATGGAGAGATTATTGCGTCCGGAAACCAGGACGATGTAGCAGATCGTTACACGCTGGAGAACTTCAAGAAGAATGCAGGTCCCCTTGGTGATGATGCCAATAATGAAACAGACGATAAAGAGTATCCTACGGGTCTTAGTGAACGAGTGCCCACCCTTAAGGTCAATATATCGAGTTCATCGGTGGCTGATGGTGTTGAGCCGCTCGAATTTGAAATCGAATATGAGTTTAATGAAGACCGAGAAGCGTACATCGGTATTGCATTGCTTGATTCTCGTCGCAGTGGACATGCTTATGATGCGGGATCGCAGACCGACAATCTTGGCATGGTCATCACGCAGCGTGGGCACCGGACTATGCGTTTTGAAATGCCGCTTGATATCTTCAACAATGGTGAGTTCAAGATTTATGCCACTCTGCGATCTGTTGAAAAACCCGGCGATGATCCGCAAATGATCGCATTCACGAACGATGAGAACAGCGGTTATTTTGCTATTCGCAATGATCGCAACGGTGAGGCTGGCATGCTGAGCAGCCGAGCGATTCAGATTAATAGACTCGATTGATCTTATCTTCGATAGAGGCATGTATTGGATATTGCTGAATATGCTGACGCATTGGTGAGCGGTGAGCCATCATTACGAAAATCTTTACTTGTTGAAGCTTCCAATAAGTACGGGATCGCGGGAATCGTATCTGCCGTTGCTTCCAAATACTGGATTAATTCGGTAGAGGCCGTGCGAGCATTAGGGCCGATAGCGGGCCTGGCACAGCCAAAAAGGACTGTTCATACAGTTGCGCTCTATTACTCGGGGCTATCCATCGGCGGTGCTGAACGCGTGACGGCATTCCTTGCCAACCTTTGGGCCGGCATGGGATATCGGGTAGTGCTGATTACCGACGATGACACTAGTGCATATGAGTACGAAGTGAACCAGATTGTTGAGCGCCGCATTATTCCGAGTTACTGCAAAGCGAATGCGGAGAACTACGAGAACCGGGCAAAAGCGTTAGCGGATATCCTCAATGCGGAGCAAGTTGACGCTCTAGTGTACGGGCAATGGCTTGGACAAACGCTTCCCTGGGATATGCTGCTCTGCAAGATGAGCGGCGTATCTTTCCTCATCTACACTCATGGCGTCATGCGTTGCATGTTCGACGCAGATTGTATGCGCGCCGAGTTGGCTTTGACGTATCGATACTCAGATGGCGTCATAACGTTATCTGATGTGAATACACGTTTCTGGCAACTATTCAATGCTCATGTATGGCAGACCATTAATCCATTAACCATCGAGCCGGATTCGTCGAAACGCGCGGCGCTTGATTCTTATAACATTGTATGGGTTGGGCGCCTGTCATTATTCGATAAGCGTCCGGATGAGGCATTGCGGGTTATGGCTGAAGTGGTCAAACAGTGTCCTGATGCACATCTGATTATGGTTGGTCCTTTTGCAGATGATGCAACGGAACAACAGCTTCGTCAGTTGCGAGATTCTCTTGATCTATCTGATGCTGTGAGTTTTGTAGGTGCTCAGGATAATGTACTTCCTTACCTACAGAAAGCCAGTGTGTATCTTCATACATCTCTATATGAGGGCTACGGTATTGCTCTGGCCGAAGCGAAAACAGTGGGCATTCCAAGCGTTATATACGCTTTGCCGTATCTGACTTTGGTTCAAGACGAGAGCGTTATCCAGGTGGGGCAAGGAAACCGATCTGCAGCGGCATCTGCTATTTGTGGTTTGTGGCAGAACCCCGAAAAGATGAAGCAGTTGGGGGATATTGCCTTCAACAGCATGGTGGGTATGTCCAATTATGATTTCGCGCGCCTGTGGAGAGGAATATTCGATTCACTGGGTTCCTCAACTGCCTCTAGTGCCGATGATGATGTGATGGTTGACTTGATGATTGATGCGCGTATTGCATCCTCGAAGAGTTATGAGGAGCGCATAAATTCTTTGTGCTCGAATCAAGCGCTATTAGAACAGTCGTTGTCTTCCAAGAGCATGGAGATTCAGTCCGTAAAAGAGTCGACATCGTTCAAGGTTGGTTTGCTGATTACCGCTATACCGCGCAAAATCAAGGCAATTTTGAATTCACTACGCAGATAACCAATTTTGTGGTGTGGCTTGCCGGTTTACTTCACGTCGAAGAACTTTGTGCTGCTGAGATAGTTTTTCCCAGCAGTCATGTCGTATTGAATAAGACGATAATCGTTGAGTAGCTTCTTCTGCTGTGAGGACAGTTCTTTCTTGCTTACAACGTTGCCGTTCGCGTCTAAATAGACAGTTGGTGTATTGTCGGTGACGCCGCTGACACCAAGCGTGAGTCGCTCCGTGGCGGGTATCTCAGCCCGCATTGCGGAGAGGAACGCAATATAAGCAGATACTTTGGTGTTCATATGGTCGCTGGCCATGGCCATGAAATAGTTTGGAGAGGTGTAGCTAGTAGCGGCAGCTGCCGGATCGAGTTTCGTCCCGGCTGACGCTGATGCCTCATTGGACCAGATGAAATAATCTGTCTCCTGCATGGTAATGGTATTTTTCGAGCTGGCGCGTGCAGTCGTGTACACGCCGGGTAGATGGTCTCCATAGAATATGACGGTAATCGGCTGGTCAATTGCATCAAGCTGGTTGAGGAAATCGGTGGTTGCTTGATCGGTAATGCTGACGCCCTTGATGTATGTATCGACTCCTGTTTTTTCATCGGCCGGCAAATTGGTGGTGTCGGCATCCTTGAACTGATTATCAGAATACCAATCGCTGTATGGAGGATGGTTTTGCATCGTCGCTAATTGGATGAACTGCGGATGATTGCTGTTCTGCAGTTCATCAACTACATTTTGATAGGCTTCCGCGTCGCTGGCATATGGAGAGTTGTCTAATCCATCATGATGCGTGATTGGCGGATTACTGTCCAGCGTATAAAAATGGCTGAAACCGAACTTCTTATAGTCGATGTCACGCAAATACATGTTTTTGTAATACGGGTGGAAAGCGATGGATCCGCTAGCACCGTATCGGTCATTCCAGAGCTGATTGAAAGTTTCTGTGACTTTCTGGTGTGGGACGAGCTGCTGATAGGGCACCTGCATTGAATTGTCGAATAGTGCCAAATCCCAGCCGGTGAGAGCTTGGTATTCGATGTTGGCTGTGCCTCCGCCGTACCCAGGCGAAAGCATTAGGCCGGAAGTGGTGGTATTTTTGAGCGCTCGAATATCAGGCATCGGGTCTTCCGACAAGGTGATGCCGGGAACGCGCGTTGGGTCAGAGAACGATTCCGACAGAATCATGATCATGGTATTGTCCGTGAGATTATTGCTGCGGGACTGGTTGGTTTTTTCGGCTATCTTGTTATATCGTTGAGCGATTTCCTGCATGGTCGCTTGACTGTAGTCGCTTGGCTTCGTCATGGTTTTTGGATTCGCCAAGCGCAAGAAATTGATTGTGGGGCCATTCAGACTGGCATCGCCGGCAGCGTCCCATAAGGTAGGGCTATCACCCAACGCCTGTGCCCAATTGTGGCTCCATGAACCTACCGTGTTGAGGTTCAAGGTGAACGAGCACAGCAGGGATGTGCTGACAATGACTGCAACAATACGTGTGCAGTTACCGATTATTGTTTTTGTGTTGCGTAATGGACGACGCCAGTGGAAGGAAATCACACAACGGCGACCATCGATAAATTGAAGCAGCAGGCATGCAATCGTAAGCCAGACGAGCATGGTGATGGTGTTGTTTACTAATGCCTGGCTGTCTTTGGGGATAAATGATGCGACTTCTCCTCCGTTGCCGCTGGAAATGAAGCTCAAATCCGAGGGAATGACCGGTTCATTGCGCAACTGGATTTTGATGTGATTCGCCACAGCGAATACGCTCGTGATAATCGCAAATAAGGCTGTTGCCACCCAGAATCGGTTCAGCACAAAAATCAGCACCAGGTAGACCATGCCCAGAACACAGAAATTAAGCAGCCAGATGTATTTTTGCTCCATCCACATCTGTGCGACGAAGCGCGTGAGTTGACCGCGGATGCTGTTCAGCAGCCGTGTGGTTTCGTCCACTGTGCTCGGGGCGGTATAGGTCGGCTCCGTATAGGTTCCCCATTGAATGAACAGCACCGCGGCTGAATCGACGATTGCCATCACCATTATGTACAGGAGGTAAGGGAATCGAGGTCGTTTCTTGAATACGGAGTGCAAGACTGTCAGGGCTTTGGAAAGCGCAGTCATAGTTTGAGAGGCCATCAACGTGTTGAGCTGTGCTCGGATCTGCTGGAAGATTGGAGGCAGCGACGGTTTACTCTTTTGAGCCTCTTGAGAATTATCGTCTCGGTCTGAATGAGCAGAGGATTGGCTGCTTTCCGCCGAAGTCGTACCGTTTGTGTCGGCTTCTTCTACTGTGAACTCCTGATTATCCTGGGTATCGCCCACTATGCTCACTCATTTCTTCAATAACGTACCTGAATATTGTAATAGGAAGTCCGAAATACAGTCAGACTATTCAAGATCTATTGAACGTCGAAGAATCCGTAATTGCTGAGGTAGTTTTTGCCCTTAGTCATGTCATACTGCACCAAACGGTAATCATGGAGCATCTGCTTTGCCTCTTTTGAGAGGTTCTTGCTTGTCACGTGATTGCCTTCGGCATCTAGGTAAACGGTACTACCATCACCCCATGAGGCATTAGAGCTAACCAGACGGCTAATCGCTGGAATTTGCGTTTGCGCTTGTGTAAGCATTGCCAGATAGGGCGATACTTTGGCGTCGAGATGTTCAGCGGCTAGGGCCATGAAATAGTTTGATGATGTGTAGCTGGAAGTCTGTGAATCGAGTTTGGTGCCAGCGGACACGGAAGCCTGATTCGACCAGATGAAGTAATCAGTTTCATGCAGCGGAATTGCATTGTTTTCGTCGGCTGCTGCAGTATTGTAAACGCCGGGTAGATGATCGCCGTAGAAGATAACAGTGATTGGCTTATCCGTCGAATTAAGCTGATTCAAAAAGTCTTCAGTAGCCTGATCTGTGATATCAACACCTTTGGCATAACTGTCGATATCCCATTTTTCATCATCGGAAAGTTCAGAAACATCGGCTTCTCTGAACTGATTGTCAGGATAATAGTCATCATACGGTGTGTGATTTTGCATAGTGACCAACTGAATGAATTGTGCGTGGCCGCTGTTGCCGAGCGCATCAAGGACATTTTGGTATGAGGCAGCATCGCTCACATAAGGTGAGGTTCCGAGGTGATCTTGATGTGTGATTTCTGGTTTGCTGTCCAACGTATACAGTTTGCTGAAACCGAATTTCTTGTAGTCGCTATCACGCAAATACATGTGCTTGTAGAAAGGATGGAATGCCACAGAACCATTTTTGCCGTATACGCTATTCCAAATTTGATTGAATGTGTATGGTGACTTTTGATGTGGAACCAGCTCTTGGTAGGGGGATTGCATGGAATTATCGAACAATGCCAGACTGAGTCCGGTTAAGGCCTGATGTTCGATATTCGCGGTGCCTCCACTGATGCTTGGAGAAAGCATCAAACCAGCGGTGGTCGTGTTTTTCAACGCGCGAATATTGGGCATCGGGTCTTCGGTAAATGTAATACCCGGCACTCGCGTTGGATCGGAGAACGATTCTGAAAGAATCATGATCACGGTGTTATCAGTGAGTTTATTGGCGCGGGATTCGTTGGTGATTTTTGCGCTCTTCTTATAGCGTTTGGCCAGCGCTGCCATGGTCTCTTCACTGTAATCTTCGGGCTTATCCATGGTTTTGGTATGGGCTAATCGCAGAAAATTCATGGTCGGTCCGTTGCCGGTGGCATCGGCCACCGTGCTCCACGGTTTGGGGTTATCTCCTAAGCTCTTGGCCCAGTTATAGGACCATGAATCATTGATTCCCAGATTCCATGTGAACGACCATAACAAGGTAACGCTGAGCACTGCGGCGATGATGCGAATGCAGTTGCCAATGATAGTTTTTACGTTGCGAAATGGACGCCACCAATGGCAAGGAATCACGCAACGGCGACCGTCGATGAGTTGCAGAGCCAAGCAAATAATGGTCAGCCAAATGAGCATGGTGATGGTTCCGTTGACCAAAGACTGTCTGTTCTTGGGAATGAATGACGTAATTTCTCCGCCATTGCCGCTGGAGAAAAATCCCAGATCAGAAGGGATAACCGGCTCATTGCGAAGAGAAACCTTGATGCTGTTCGCCACGGCGAATACAGACATGACAATGGAGAATATGGCGGTCGCCACCCAGAAGCGATTTAGCACGAACACCAGTGCGAGGTGCACCATGCCCAACACTAGGAAGTTGAGCAGCCATATATACTTTTGTTCCATCCACATCTGGGATACGAACTTGGTGAGTTGGCCGGGAATGCTGTCAAAGAGTTTAGTATTGGCGTCTATGGCATCCGGGTCAGCATAGGTGGGCTCTTTGTACATTCCCCACTGAATGAACGGCACTGCTGCGGAGTCGATGAGTGCCAGTACCACTACGTACAACGTATAGGGGCATTTGGGCCGCTTTTTTAGCAGGGCATACAGGAGAGATACGGCTTTGGCCAGCGTGGACATAGGCCTTGAGGCCATTAGTAAGCTGAAATTCAACGCGAAAGGCAGCGGTAATTTGCTGTTCTGCTGGTCGCCATCCTGGTTTGAGGGAACAGCTGGGACTCCGGTTTTCTCCAAGTCTGTGCCAGTTTCTGGCGCTGAGGGCTCCTGGTCGTTTTGGATGTCGTCCACTCTGCTCGCTCATTTCTATAAACAACGTACTTGCGCATTGTAATAAAAAGCCCGGGATAAAGTCATTCAAGATACACTGGGCGGATGATGTTGGGGTGCACGCTTGCGGTAGACTGTGGACGACTAACAGGAAGGTGGGATGGCATGAAACGTGTGGCGCATGTGTTAAAGGGGTCTTCCTGTAATATCGCGATTTTTCTGGTGTTGTTCACACTGCAGGCCTGCATGTTCGTTGTTCAGGTCGGTCCTCTTACCATTCCAGATCCCGACATGCATCCGTTGTCTACGTATGCGTTGGCTACCGGTCAATCGTTGAATCCTCCCGTAAAGGGCAAGGACAAACATGGTAATGCCATAAGAAAGCAGTACCTCAAGGGTGATGATCGCTTGCTGATGATTCCCGGTGCCGGGAATATATTGGTTTTCGATGCATTGGAGCGAGCTTGGCGTGGTGATTCGTTGCAAGACGGGCAGCGATCCGCTGATATTATGCCAGCTAGTCAGATTGTTGTTCCGAATGAGACACGATCCAACCGGTCCAACGCATATTTCCCGCTTGATTATCTGCCTCAGGCCATTGGCATGAAAATAGCCATGCTGGTGAACCTGTCGCCATATGCGCAGTGGCAGGCGGCGCGAATATCCAACAGCATACTGTATGCGATTATGGGATGCTTTGCTATTGCACTGTTGCCGCGTTGGAAATCGCTGATGGCGTTGCTATTAGTTATTCCACCGGTGGCGTTTGTGGCATCGAGTCTGATGATTGACGGCATGATTGTGGCGCTTTCGGCCTGTATGGTGGCGGCCATCGCTACGATTGCAGGGAACAAACATGTGATTTCTCTGCCATGCACTGTGGCATTGGGAGTGCTGGCATGGGCTCTGGCATGTGAGAAGCTGTCCTATGCGTTTGTGGCGGGTGCCGCGCTATTCCTGCCATCTGCGGTAATGACTGTGCGGCGCAAAGTGGAATTTGTTGGCATTGCGGCGGTGCTGATGGGGGTGTTGTACCTTCCCTGGAGCGTGCTGTTTAGTAGTTCGTTGGCGCAAGTGAATGTATCGCATAACATGAGCGTTGCGCTGTCCCATCCGATACTCACCATCGGCAAGATAGTTCGTTCCATGATATTTCTTGGGACTTATCACCTCACTCAGCTTCCAGTCTGGTATACCGTGATGTCGGTTGTGCTTGTACTGGTTTGGCTTGCGGCGTTGGTGTATACGGTGAAGACAACTGGGGCTGTTCGTATGGCACCGTCCGCATGGGTGGGAAAGTATCGGTTCCTGATCTTGGCCCTAGTGATTGCAGCTGCTGAGATAGCAGCGTTCGTGCTCTTTGTGGGAATGACTTGGAATGACTTGGAATCGATGAGTCGATTCGGAGTGTTCCAAGGAATACAGGGACGGTATGTGCTCCCGGTGTTGCCAGTATTCCTGCTGGGACTAGTCATAGTTGACGATAGGAAGGTAAGCCAGCGCGCCCTAGCTTGCTGATGATAAGGGTTTGCTGGCTCGGCTATTGCTCTACTTCATCGAGTGAATGCGGTTATCATATACGACATTTTCGCAGGAGCGAATCGTGGCAAGTACCGCGCATTTCAGGCGTTCGCCGATGCTCAGCTTGCTGATCAGGGCGCGCATGGTGGCCACGTCATCGAGATGGTTCTGCCAGTCGCTGTCATGTAGTTCTTCGGAGCCGAGCGCCTTGAGGCCTTTGCCTTCATCGCGCACGCTGGCGGTCAGGCCGAAGTAGTTCCGGCACGGGGTGATGCCCTGTTCCAGAGTGAACTGGAAGTTCTCGGCTGCGGAAAGCACGTTGTCATGCCAGAATGCGGCGGTTCGCTTCGAGTGCGTCACTGAGTCGGGCTCCTGAAGCCAGTAATAGAGCACGCAATCGATGTCGGCCACTTTGCCCATGCGGGCGTACAGGGGGCCTGCCATGCGGATATCCTGCGCGTAATGGCCCTCGGGGAACCGCAGGCCGTCCCACAGCTCGCGCTTGTACAGGCGGCACCAGTTCGCCTCGTTGAAGTAGCGGGCCTCGGTGTTGCGGCCGAGCTTGCTGCCGAGCAGTCGCAGGCTTTTGCAGAACACGGTCTGGTAGGCGGCGAGCGGGTGCTCGAACACAGTGATTTTGCCGGGCGCCTGCGCGCCCGTCTCGGCCTCTTTGGACACTTCGCCCAACTGGGAGACTCCGAACTGACGCCAACGCGCCTTGCTCATATCCGCTCCGGTGTTTTGCAATGCGTGCAGCAGATATTCAATATTGCAGCGGTCGAGGATGTCGTCATTGTCGGCAAACGCGATGTACTCGCCATGTGCGGCATCGAGGCCGGTGTTCTGGGCCTTGGCGATGCCGCCGTTCTCCTGATGGATCACGGTGATGCGGCTGTCCTGCGCCGCATACTCATCGCAGATGGCCGGGCTGGAATCCTTGGCCCCATCGTCCACCAGAATCACCTCGAGGTTCGTGTACGACTGCTGCAGGATCGAATCAATGCAGTAACGCAGGTAGTCTTCGGCGTTATACACCGGCACGATGATGGAAATGAGGGGAGTGGAGTTTGGCAAGGCTTGGTGCTTCCTCTGGCAGTTATTTTATGTGGACATATCCAGTATGACATGTTTCTTGATATTGTTTGCCGGAATCATCGTTCAGTCATGCGCAAATCGCGAAAGACTACTGACGGTAATGTGCGCCTTGAGGAACTCGTCGATGGTGAACAATCCGGAATAGTCGCCGGACTGAATCTGGCTGATCGGCGATTCGTGATCAATGGTGTCTCCAGTTTGCAGTTCGGTAACGTCCTCTGCGTCCTCGGCGGATATAGACGCAGGGTCGGTGACGGCGCCGAATGCTCGTCGTGTGGCCCACAGCTGCACGGGCATATCGCCGATTTGGTATCTCTCGATGAGGCTATTGCCGATATCTCCTGCGTCGGTGTCTTGGAGACCTTGAACGTGCATAGCGAGTAGTTTGGGTGCTCTTTGTCCGTGACGGTAATCGTGTTGCCGTCCACGGAAATGCTGACTTCGTTATGCCAGGAATAGGGCAATGTGACACGGTAGGAATCGGTTTGTGCGCTGAGCGATGCCGTGACGGCGTTACTGTACTGCCAGACTATGTCAATACTGTTGTTGCTCTGACGTTGAATCCGGTCGTAATCACCCAGTGCTGTCTTCGTCCAGGAAGTGGTGAGTTCGGTGGCGTCTGGAATGTCGAGTTCGTCGGCCATACATGAGCGCTGCGTTGCACCATCCATTTGCCCTTTGGTGGTGTGCAGCCATACTTTGTTGTGGTCGGTGGAGCGTTTTCATGCAAATGCTTCCGGATCGGGATTGTTCTGCGGCGTACATTTCAGCCATGCCTTATCCAGCTCGCCGTCCAAATCGGTGGGTGAGGAATACGTCTCGGTCCAATTGCCTTGGGGCGGATCGGCTACGGTGGTTTTTGCCGAGTCGGAACCCGACTTGTCCTGTTGCTTTTGAGTGTGTTGGTTTGTTGCTGCGGCTGTGATTCCGTGGTCTGCGCAGACTGGTTTGCGCCGCAGGCGGTTGCCAAAGTGAGGAGCGGCACAAGGAATAGTGCAGTAAAACGACGATGTTTCACATATCCATTGTACTTGGGAAAGCGGGAGAATGATTGCCAAGAACCGCTGCTGTAATGGCTGATGAGGTATTCGCTGAAGTTCGCGCCCTCTCAGATTGTCACTGACGGCGTATCTGTAATGGGGAAGTATCCAAGTTGTTCATCATTCTGCTTTTGCCAGCGATCCGGTGTGGAGAGAAATTCGATGAGCCCCTTCCATGCTGCTCCAAATGCCACGGAATTGCTGGTGGAAACGGATCGCAGTACTTTGATATCTGCCCATTGCGAGGAAAGCGTGTGCTCGGTGAGCATACGCTGTAGTGGCTTATCCAGATATTCAAATAGCTGTGCATATAGTCCATCAAGCACAATGGTGGGAATGTCGCATATGTTGATAAACGAGGCTAATGCAATGCCGAGATAGTGTGCGGCTGATTTCACGGCTTTACAGGCGTCTGGCTCCTTGCGAGACAGTGCGGCAAACAAGTTGCCGGTAGAAGAGTGTGGTGCCAGACCGCTGGCCTCCATCAGAGCGTATTGTCCGGCAAACGTTTCTAGACACCCAGTATTGCCGCACGAGCATTGGCGTCTGCCTTCAGCTACATAGACATGGCCAAGTTCTCCTGCCCAGCCGTGACATCCTGTGTCGAATCCGCCGCATTTGACGATTGCAGCGTCGATACCAGTCCCGCCAGAGACGTAGAGATAATCCGATAGGGGAATGTCCTGTTTGTTGCGCAGATAGGTTTCTGCATAGGCGCCTGCATCGGCAGAGTTGAGAAAGTTGATTTGGGGCAACATATTCTGTGGCGCAGCTTTACGCAGTTCCTCCAGCAGGTCAATGTCGTGCCAGCCAAGATTGGGGCTGCTCAGCAGATAAGTGTGGTTGGTGGCGATGAGTCCGTGCAACGCTACGGTGATGCCGACCGTAGTGAGCTCGGCATCTGTTGCCCTCATGCGCAGATCATCAATGATGCGGCGCACAACAGTTAATGTTTTCTCGGCGTTTGAGGTATTGAGTTGCTGATAATGCTGCGCAAGAATTTCGCCCGATAGGTCGACTGCAGAAGCCTCGACAGAGCCTGTGGAAATATCTACGCCAATCGCTGCATAGGTATGTAGGGCCGGGGCGAGAGGAACAGCGGGGCGGCCTGACCCGGTGCTTTCCGAATTGAGCTCTCGAATAATGCCGCAACTGATGAGATGCTCTACCAGCCTAGTCATGGTAGAGCGGTTGAGTCCGGTCATGCGGGCAAGGTCGGCCCGCGAAGGATGACGTGAGCCGGTTACGACTGTATTGGCGAGCATGGTGAGGTTATGGTTGCGCACTGTGGTGCCGCTGGCGGCATCCAGTGTGGTAGCGGTGCCGGCGGCTACGTTGCGGCCGGGTGCAATTGTGTGAGAGGGCATACATACAAGTATGCCTCACATCTCGCGGTATGGCTGGTGTTGTGTCATTACATATTCATAACTATGCGGCGAAACGCCGATTTGTTGCAAGAATGGACAAAGTATATTCCCTGCTTTAGTATGTTGCATAAAGCAATAAACCCAACGATGAAGTTGAGGAGGGGCCATGCAGCAACTCGTGGCAGGTGTCGATTCATCAACGCAATCCTGCAAAGTCGTCATTCGTGATTTGCATACCGGCAAATTAGTGAGATCGGGCGCGGCCAGGCATAGGCGCGGAACGGAGATTGACCCTCAGGTGTGGCGCTCGGCTTTCGATGAGGCTGTGCACCAGGCTGGCGGTTTGGACGACGTGGTCGCACTATCCATAGCTGGCCAACAACACGGTATGGTCGCGTTGGATGAGCGTGGTGCGGTGGTCCGCAATGCCATTCTGTGGAATGACACACGATCTGCTCGTGATGCGGTGGACCTCATCTCGGAACTCGGCAACGGTAATGAACGCGAAGGCAAACGTCGATGGGCTGATCGGACGGGCAGCGTGCCTGTCGCCTCGTTGACAGTGACGAAGATCAGGTGGATGGCTACTCATGAACCCGATAATTTGGCTCGTACCGCAGCTGTGGCGTTACCACATGACTGGCTTACTTGGGATCTACTAGGCGGCAACGATATTAACACACTGGTCACGGATCGTTCTGATGCTTCGGGCACCGGTTACTACTCCGCGCAAGATAATGAATATTGCAAGGATTTGTTGGAGCTTGCGGCGGGAGCCGAATTTGCGGATCGTGTGCGGTTGCCTTGGGTCGCCTCACCTGCGCGGCGTGTGTCTGAAGTGAAAATCGATGGACGCAATCTTGTAATCGGGCCAGGTGCCGGAGATAATGCCGGTGCGGCGCTTGGACTTGGTCTCAAGCCGGGAGAAGTGGCTATATCCATCGGGACGTCGGGCGTGGTGTCGCTGGTGTCGGCTGTTGCTACGCATGATCCTGAAGGATATGTGACTGGTTTCGCGGACGCCAGCGGAAACTATCTGCCGTTGGTGTGTACGTTGAACGCCTCGCGCGTTGTCGACACGTTCCGAGCGTTGCTCAACATGAGCCATGCTGAATTCTCTAGGGCCGCGTTATGTGCACCTCCCGGTGCCGAAGGACTAGTTGTGGTGCCGTACTTTGAAGGAGAGAGAACGCCGAATTATCCAGATGCCACTGGCTCCATTCATGGCATCACTTGCGAAAATCTCACCACTTCGAACATTGCGCGAGCTGCCATTGAAGGCATGCTGTGTGGTGTGGGCGTCGGAATCCGTGCATTCCAGCAGCTCGGTATTCCGGTTACCAAGGTTAACCTCATTGGAGGCGGAGCCCAGTCCGAAGCAGTGCGTCGCATTGCCCCATCGGTGCTCGGACTGCCTGTATGTGTGCCGGAATACAGCGAATACGTGGCGGACGGTGCCGCGCGCCAGGCGGCATGGGTGTATGAGGGTGGTGCCGAGCCACCAGTATGGACCCCACATCTGTCTAGCGATTACATCTGCGATTATGCGCCGTTTATTTTGGAACGCTTCCAGGAGATGTCGTCGAGGTTCATGCTCCGATCAGAGGCACGAGCTGATGTGGGGCGTCATGGGAGCGGAATCCAGCTGTAAAGCAGAAATCTGCACGTCTAACCATCTGGCCGGTTGCGACCGACCTCAATCAGCGTAAGTCATAACTGAACAATCAGAGAAACAAGCATCTACATATCAAAGGAGACACAAGATGCGTAACACACTGAAAACAACGTTAGCGGCAGGGCTTGCGGTCGCATGCCTCGCACCCATAGCAGCCTGTGGATCGGGTGGATTGGTAGGCGGCAGCAAGTCGAGTGGAGATACCGTCAAGATGGTGTTGGTAGCCAAGCAAGAAGGTATCCCGTGGTTCGATGACATGCGGACCGGTGTTGAGCAGTTTGGCAAAGACAATGCAGGCAAGGTCGATGTCAAGCAGATTGCACCGGATTCGGGTGACTCGGCAAAGCAGGTGCAGATGGTGTCAGATCTCATCTCGCAGGATGTTGATGCCATTGTCGTGGTTCCGAATGATCCACAGGCGCTCAAGCCGGTGATTAAGCAGGCCAAGGCCAAGGGCATTGTCGTAATCGCTCATGAGGCAAGCAATATTGCTGACGACGTTGATTATGACATTGAGGCCTTCCAGAACACGGACTTTGGTGAAGCGTTCTGCAAGCCATTGGCTGAAGGCATGGGTGGTAAAGGCAAGCTTGCAGCTGTGGTCGGTTCTAAGACCATGGAAACGCATATGGCTTGGTACAACTCCTGCAAGAGCATGCTGGAAAAGGATTACCCAGACATTGAGTTCGTCTCGGATGAGCCCTATGAGGACAACAACGACGATGACACTGCGCGCAAGGTTGCTACCGAAATCCTCAATGCTCACCCAGATATCACGGGCTTCTTTGGCACCTCCGTTTCGGCTGGCTCCAATATGGCCGCTGTGCTCAAGGAACGCAACAACAAGAATATCTACGTTTCCTCTCTCGGTATTCCCTCTGTGGACATGCCCTACATCGATGAGGGCTGGGTACAGTATGCACAGACTTGGCGTCCGGCCGATGCCGGATATGCCGCGCTCCAGCTGGCTTATGACAAGGTCAAAGGTGAATCCATCGAGACCGGCCTTGATTTGAAGGCGGATGGCTATGGCAGTGTTGAGGTCAAAGGTCATCAGGTTTATGGTGACGCCCCTCTGGTGTTGAAGAAGGGCGATTACGCGGACGGCAAGTATCCCTTCTAGATTGTCGTAGCCACTTGGCCAACCACCAGTAAATCAAGAAAGCAAGGTGATGAACATGCGATTGCAGGCTACGGATATCTCCAAGAACTTTGGCGGTGTGCAGGCGCTCAAGCATGTGAACGTGGACATTGTCGGCGGTGAAGTGCACTGTCTAGCCGGCGAGAACGGTTCCGGTAAATCTACCATCGTGAAGATTCTTTCGGGTGTGCTGACACCCAACGGGGGAGTTATCACGGTGGATGGCACGCCATACGAGAGCCTAACCGCGCGGCAGGCAATCGGTCTGGGTATAGCGGTGATCCATCAGGATCTCTCGTTGTTCGGCACCATGAGCGTTCGGGATAACATCTGTCTGCCTGAGCATGTTCATCACCATAGATCGCTAATCAATCCTCAATATGCCGAAGATGTATCGCGCAAAGCAATGGCGCGAATTGGCGCTGATCTCGATTTGGACGCCCGCGTGGAGAACCTATCCATGGCGTCCAAGCAGCAGGTTGCTATTGCCAGAGCTTTGGCGTTGAACGCGAAGGTCATCTTTATGGATGAACCGACTACCGCGCTGACCTCTACTGAAGTGGACAGTCTGCTCCGTACCATTGGTGCGCTCAAGGCATCCGGGGTGTCGGTTATTTTCATTTCGCACAAGCTCGATGAAGTGTTTTCCGTGGCTGACCGTATCACGGTGTTCCGTTCCGGTGAAGTAATCGGTACATATCAGGCTTCGCAGCTCGATAGCCGCAAGCTGTCCGCGTTGATGACCGGGCATGACGTGGAATTTGGTGTTCCCGAGAACCATATCGTAGCTGATGCCACACCGGTGCTCGAGATGAAACATGTCAAGGCTTCGAAAGTGTCTGATGTGACATTGAGGGTACAGGCAGGCGAGGTTGTTGGTATGAGTGGTCTATTGGGATCGGGACGCACGGAAACCGCTCTTACTCTCTTCGGTCTCAATGCGTTGACCGGTGGCAGCATAGCTATCGACGGTCAGCCTGCAGCTATTCGCAATCCTCGTGATGCTATTGCCAATGGCATTGCCTTAGTGCCCGAAGACAGGCATCGCGAAGGGCTGTTTCTTGACCGCAATCTGCTGCAGAACAGTGCGGCTAGCGTGCTGGAAAGAATCTCAAGCAGATTCGGCGTGGTCAATGTTAAAAAGGAGCGTCAGATCGGTGAAGACACATTAGTGAACCTGCAAGTCAACACCCGTGACTTGGCGCTGCTGGCGCAATCGCTGTCTGGCGGCAACCAGCAGAAGGTGCTGCTAGGAAAATGGGTGGCCACTGCGCCGAAGCTACTTATTCTTGACTCGCCGACTGTGGGTGTGGATGTCGGATCCAAATCGCAGATATACGAGATCATTCGGCAGCTATCTTCACGGGGAATTGCCATTCTGGTGATTTCCGACGAGGAAGAAGAGTTGCTGGCTGTTTGTAACCGTATTGCCATATTCGTGCAGGGTGCGGTAACCACGGAACTTAGTGGCGAGCAGCTCAAGCCAGGTTTCTCTGCCATCTACCGTAATGCTGATCGCAATGGTGTTGGAGTAGTTGATGTGGCTGCCCATCCGACTAACAAGGAGGTGGCTTGATGACGCGGCAAGCCGATAAGGTCCCGCTGCTCAGGGCCAAGAAATTCAATTCCATGGAAAAGACCCTAATGGTCATCATCGTGGCATATGCGATTATCGTCTCCGTAATCAACCCCAATTTCCTTTCGCTCGGTACGCTTGCCGATCTGACTCGCAACGGCACCGGTATGGCGATACTCGCGGCTGGCGTGTATGTAATCATGATTGCGGGTGGCATTGATGTGTCGTTTCCGGCGGTGGCGATTATGTCTGGCTATACGTCGGTGGTCATTGCCGTGCGAACGGGTATTGATTCGATGCTGTTCATCGTGGTTGTCGCAGCGCTTATTGGCGCATTGCTCGGTACTGTCAACGCGCTGCTCATCCATTGGCTGGAATTGCCCACGTTCATTGTGACGCTTGGTACGTCATCGATTTTCTATGGTCTAATGACTACGTTGGTGGGCACTAAACCGGTGACGATAAGTCAGATGCCGAAATCAATGTTGAGCTTTGGTAGATGGAACGTGATTTCTTTCACCGTCAAAGGGCAGGAAAACGGCATTGCGGGCTTCTTCCTCATCGCGGTGATCGTATACGCGGCAGTGTGGTTCGTGATGAATCACACCACACTGGGACACGGTGTTTATGCAATTGGCAATTCCGAGGAATCTGCAAGGCGAGCGGGATTATCGCCATTGCACATCAAGTTGTTCATATATCCGCTCATGGGTGTGCTGGCTGCGCTGATGGCTATCATCTCTTTTTCGAACCTCAAGTTTGTTGATCCGACCAGCATTATGGGTACCGAACTGACGGTGATTGCTGCAGTGGTTATTGGAGGTACCAGAATCACTGGTGGTTATGGCACCCTGCTGGGTACGTTCCTAGGTGTTGCCTTGGTGCAGTTGCTGAACAACACTCTGGTGTTCATGGGTATCCAATCCTCGTGGAACAACCTGTTCATCGGCGCGGTTATGGTCGCGGCGGTGGTCGTCATCTATTACGGCGAAAAGCGCCGCAACCGTCGTAACATGTCTTTCCTGGTCTGAGGTGATCATCATGGCACAGCAAACGAAAAGCAAGTCGGGGCGCAGTCCTCGCAGCAACCCGATTGCCACGTGGTGGAGCGGCGTGGACCGTTCCAGCAAGGTGCTCTATGGAGCCGTTGTGGTGGTTTGCCTTGGGTTTTATATCCTGCTTGGCGATACGCTGTACAACGTCGGTACATTGCAATCCATGGGATTCCAGATTGGCGAGTTCATGTTTCTGGCGCTCGCCATGGGCATTGTGATGCTCACTGGTGGCATCGACCTTTCGGTGGTTGCTAATATGAACGTTTCCGCAATTATCATCGCGTGGATGTTGTCGGGAAGCGAAATGGGTCGTCTCGGTTCGCCGTGGGTCTCAATTGCTGTGGCGGTGTTGCTGGGCATCGTCGCAACGGTGGTTTGCGGCATGGTGAACGGTCTTCTTGTCTCGTTAGCCGGCGTCAATCCGATTGTGGCGACGTTGGGTACTCAGCTGTTGTTTACGGGAATAGCTTCTGCGGCAACCAACGGTTCATCAATTGGTGTTGGCGTGCTGGATTACGCGATGCTGGGCATTTCTACGGTCGCCGGCGTACCGGTGGTGTTCCTCCTCGGATTGGTGTGCTATCTCGTTGTTGGCTGGATAACCAGCCGCACGAGATACGGTCGTGAACTATATTTCTACGGTTCCAATCCGGTGGCATCGCTGTTCTCGGGGCATCGCGTCAACCGAACGTTGGTCCTCGCTTATGCTGCGGCAGGCATTTTCGTAGGTTTGGCTGCGATGGTCATGGTTGCTCGAGTTAATTCCGCGCGTGTTGGATTCGGTGAAACGTACCTGTTGCAGGCTCTTCTGGTCGTGGTGCTTGCCGGCTTTGACCCGTTTGGCGGCCGTGGTCGGTTTGGCAATCTGCTGTTGGCAGTGATCATGTTGCAGGTGCTGCAGACTGGATTCACCATTCTCAATTTCTCCCCGTTCGTCAAGAACCTTGCTTGGGGTTCTGCTCTGGTGATTGTCATGGTGCTGAGCCGGGCGTTTGAACTGCGAGCAAACCGGACAGGGCGCACCGCGAAAGTCGCGGCGGATACTGCTTCCACTTCGGTCAAGACCAAGGAGTCTAACAATGAGTGAATTATCTAAAGGTGTAGTCGACGCAGCGCAGGCGGAAGGTATTCTGACCGAGCTGAGGCAGACTTTCGATCGTCTGGACTATCAGGCGGTGAATGAAGTCCTCCCCGTTTTGCGGTCTGCGCGTCGCATTGTTTGTGCTGGTGTTGGGCGTGAGGGGCTTACTTGCCGGGCGTTTTGCATGCGCCTCATGCACCTTGGCTACGATAGCCACTGGGTGTGGGATGATACTGCTCCGGCGCTGGGTGAGGGAGATGTGTTTTTCTTCACCTGCGGATCAGGGCAGATCGCACATCTATTGACGATTGCGCAGTTGGCTAAGGATACCGGTGCAACGGTGGTGTGTGTCACTGGCGTGCCGAATAGCGATGCTGCGCGTTTATCCGATCATGTGGTGTTCATTCCTGCATCTGTGTATAAGGGCTCTGGCGATTTGGTGCCGACTGTGCAACCCATGGGCACATTATGGGAAACAGCGTCGTGGATTCTGCTTGATGCCATCGTGTACGGACTGCATGAGCGCGATAATATTGGGTACGCGGAAATGGCGGCCCGACACCGCAACTATGAGTAGCGGTCTTTGACGAGGGCGTTAGTGCGCCCGTCTGACATGCAATGTCTGCCTGCAGAACTTGGTGCGGTGGTTTCCTTGTTTTGCGGGCAGGCAATGCTTTATGTCGTTCCCTGCAGACGATGCTGAGTAATGAACTCAGGGTTTTATGAAATTCTATGCAACCGTTGGGTTGCCGAGTATTGTATGAGGGCTTTCATCTTTGGCTGGCAGGTTGTTATGTGCATTTTTGGTTTTGTTGGTTGTTTTCTTGCTTTCGGGTAACATGGGTTTTCGGGAAAATGAACATGACCTGTGAAAGGTTGCTTGCTATGGCCGGTGCACCGAACAATTCCGAAACCACCCAGTATCCCGATCTCGTTATCGTTGGCGCAGGCCTGTTTGGCCTGACGGTGGCGCAGCAGGCGGTGGAGCACACCGGCGCTCGCGTGCACATCATCGACGTGCGCGACCACATCGGCGGCAACGCATACTCGTATATCGATGAGGAGACGGGCGCGGAGATCCACAAGTACGGCGCTCATCTGTTCCATACCTCCAACAAGCGTGTGTGGGACTACGTGAACCGCTTTACGAGCTTCACCAACTATGTGCACCGCGTGTACGCCACGCACGATGGCGAGGTCTACCCGCTGCCGATCAACCTGGGCACTATCAACCAGTTCTTCCACGCGCACTACACGCCGGCCGAGGCGCAGAAGCTCATCGCCGAGCAGGCGGGCGAGCTGGCCGGCACTGATCCGCAGAACCTCAACGACAAGGGCATCCAGCTGATCGGTCGCCCGCTGTATGAGGCGTTCATCAAGAACTACACCGGCAAGCAGTGGCAGACCGACCCCTCCGAGCTGCCGGCCGCCATCATCAAACGCTTGCCCGTGCGCTTCAACTACGACAATCGCTACTTCAGGGACACGTGGGAGGGGCTGCCCGCGGACGGCTACACCAAGTGGATGGAGCGCATGATCGACGACCCGCGCATCACCGTGGAGCTGGGCGTGGACTTCTTCGACGAATCCCAGCCGTACAACAAGACCGCGCTCAAGGCCGCGGGCGTGCCGGTGGTGTACACGGGTCCGGTGGACCGCTATTTCGACTACGAGCTGGGCGACCTCAAGTGGCGCACGGTGGACTTCAAGGAGATCCGCTACGACGAGGGCGACCACTTCGGATGCCCGGTGATGAACTTCTCCGACGCGGACGTGCCCTACACCCGAGCCATCGAGTTCAAGAACTTCAACCCGGAGCGCCACGACTCCCAGAACCCGGACAAGACCGTGGTGTGGGAGGAATACAGCCGCTTCGCCGAGCGCGGCGACGAGCCGTACTACCCGGTCAACACCGACGCGGACAAGGCACTGTACGCCCAGTACGAGGCCAAGGCCAAGGCCGAGCCGAACACCGTGTTCGGCGGCCGCCTCGGCACTTACAAGTACTACGACATGCACAACGTGATCGACACCGCCCTCACCGCTTACGAGGAGCGGGTCGCACCGCTGCTGGCCAAGTAACAGCCGATTGCGCGATTACGCAACGAATCCAACCCCAAGTCCGAAGCCGTCATGATTATGCCAACGATAATCATGACGGCTTCGGACTTGTTGATTCTTTGGGGTGACTACAAACCGCTGACGGCGATGTGCGCTTTGAGGTAGTCGTCTATGGCGAATACGCCTGAGGTGTCTCCGGCGCGAATCTGGGCGGAGATGGAGTCATATTCAACGGTGCCTCCGGTTTGCAGATCGGTAACGTCTTCAGCATCGTCCGCCGAAATGGAGGCCGGGTCGGAGGCGGCGACAAGTGCCCATCGTGTGGCCCACATCTGCACGGGGGTGTTGCCGGCCTGATATTTCTGGATGAGGCTGGTACCTATGTCTCCGGCGTTGCTGGAATCCGAGACTCGGAACGTGCATAGCGCATATTTCGGGTGTTCTCGGTCGGTGACGGTGATGGTGCTGCCGTCCACCGAGGTGGTGATTTTGTTGTGCCACGAGTAGGGCAAGGTGACGCGATACGAATCAGATTCCACGGTGAGCGACTTTTTGACTGCGTCGCTGTACTGCCAGACGATATTAATGACGTTGCCGCTGCGCTTCTGATAACGGTCATAATCTCCCAGCGACGTCACAGTCCACGAGTCGCTGAGATCTGCGGTGTCCGCAATATCCAGTTCATCGGCCATGCAGGAGCGCTGTGACGAGCCATCCATACCGCCCTCGGTGGCGTGCATCCACACTTTGCTGTGATCTGTAGACCTCTTCCAGGAGAATGCCTCGGGATCGGGCGCATTGTGCGGTGCGCAATCCAGCCATGCTTCGTCAAGCTCCCCGTCCAGATCACTGGGGCCGGAGTAGGCGTCTGTCCAGTCGCCCTGGGTTGGGTCATCAACAACAGTCTTCTGCTGATTGGAATCCGTCTTGCTGTTGCTCTTGGGAGTCTGCGAGGATTGCTGCTTTTTTGGTTCAGTGGTTGGCGCAGATTGGGGCGTCCCGCAAGAAGCGAGTAGCGCAATCAGCGGTACGAGAAGAACCACGGCAAAACGACGATGTCTCATATCACAAGTCTAACTGTGTAGGAGTTCGATTGCTGGGGGCTGTAGAAAGGGGATGTCGTATTCCCGCACGTCTTTCGTTACGATTGTCACTGTCGTTACGATTGTCACTGGGGATAGAATGAAAGTCATGCCTCATCGCGAGGCGTGCGCAAGCTGAAGGAGCAGAGGCTATGACTGATTCCAACACCAATCCTTATGCCGGTTCGGGGCAGTCGCCGTGGCAGCCCGAGCAGGCTCCGGCGCCTTCATCTGAATCCGATTCGGGTGCTGCAAATCCATCCGGCGAGGCTGGATCCCAGCAGCCTAATAATACTTATCCTGGTGGCGGTTCCGTGCCTCCGCAGACACCGTACAATCCGTACGCTCAAGGCGGAACGCCGTATGGGCAGCAGTACAATCCGAACTACAGCCAGCCCTATGCCCAGCAGTATGGCTACATGCCCCCAGCGGCCAATCAGCAGTACAACGGGTTTGCCATTGCGGGCTTTGTCTGCTCGTTCTTTACCTCAATCATCGGTTTGATTTTCAGCATCATCGGCTTGAACCAGATCAAACGGCAGGGCGGCAAAGGCAAAGGCTTGGCCACTGCGGGCATCATCATCAGCGTGGCAAAGCTGGGCATCTAGCTGCTGCTGATTGTGATGATTATCGTCGGTCTCTTTTTGGGTATGGGCGATGCCGTGACGAATGATTTGCGGTCGGATTATTCATACAGCAGATACGACGACATGGACGATCAGTATGATTCGTACTATTATGACGACCAGTACGACTACGACGATTCTGGCGATATCGATATCGATGATTTGGATCGCGCGCTTGAGCAGCTGAATGGCGTGTCGGAATGGTCCCCTGCTTTTACCGTCTACTCTCCAGCGGTTTCCATCAGCGAATGAATAGGTGATGAGATTCCTGCGGCGTGGCATTGACCGGCCGTGGGAGGAATAGTCATTGCCGGGCGCGGGCTGGGCGTAGTCTTGGAGTCATGAGACTCGCACGTTTTTCTTTGAATGATTCGCCGCGCTACGCCTTCGTGCAGAAGGACGAAACGGACGGCAAGGACTACCTCATCGAGCTGGACGGTCATCCGCTGGCCGGCGACCAAGTCGCTCCTACCGGTAATCGTTACCCGGTTGATGGCGATGGCATCCGCCTGCTTTCTCCAGTGATTCCTTCCAAGGTCTACGGTCTGGCCAAGAACTATGAGGCGCACGCCCAGTTCATGCACGAGGCCGGCCATTCGGAAATCGCCCATGCGCCTGAGAACATGGTGATTTTCACCAAGCCGTCCACCTCGGTGATTGGCCCCGATGATCCGATCGTGTACCCGGCCTGCTCCAAGGACATGAACTTCGAGCCTGAAGTGGCCGTGGTGATGGGTCGTATTGCCAAGAACGTATCCGTTGAGAACGCAATGGATTACGTGCTCGGCTTCACCTGCGTGAACGACGTGACGCTGCGCGACCTGCAGGGCATCGATCCCACATGGACGCGAGCCAAGGGATTCGATACCTCCTGCCCGCTCGGCCCGTGGATTGTGATGCGTGATGACCTGAATTGGAAGGACGCCGAGATTTCGTTCACGCTGAACGGCGAGGACGTGCCGATGGCATCCGGTACTACCGCAAACCTGATTCACGGCATCCCTGAGCAGATCGCCGCAATCTCCAGCTTCTCCACACTGCTGCCCGGCGACGTAATCATGACCGGTACGCCGAATGCTTCCGGTCATCTTGATCCCGGTGACGAGACCATTGTGCACGTCGAGGGTATTGGCGATCTGCGCAACGTGATTGTGCGGGCGTAGGACTCAGAAACGCGCCTTACGCTCCCGGTAGAAGCGCGTGCAAGACGGTCATCACCACCAAGCTGATGATGGCCGTCACTGTTAATGAGAAGCCGGCGAGCTTGGCATTGCCGGTCAACGAATCGGTGAACTTGGTCGAGAAAATCGTGATTGGGGCAAAGGAGCCCAGCACGATGATTTCGCGGATTCTCATGTCAAACGGCAGCAGGAACCATGCCGCTACGGCGATAATTGCGCCGAACGCCATACGCCAGGCGATTACCTTGCCCAGCTCCACCTTGTCTTTACGGTTGTCTGGAATCTCCATCATGAGCCCGATCATCGCCATGGCGCAGAAAGCGTTCGCGTTGGCAAATGGCGTAATGATTGTGACGATAGGCTGCGGAATCGTGATGTGCAGGAACATGAACACCAGCATCAGCATGTAGATGTCGAACGAAATCGAACTCAGAAAATCACGGGCAATGTTGCGCAGGCGCAGGATAAGCGGCAGCGATTTGAAGTTCTCGTCCATATGCAGCAGCGTGCGCGTGATGGTCAGTGAACCTGCCGTGGCCACGGTGGCGTTGCCGATATCGAGCATGATGATCGGCAAGCCAGCGGATGCGCCCATAAAGGTCTGCACCACCGGCAGACAGAACGCGCCGAGATTCAGTCCCGAGGCGTTGAGCATTTGGAAGGCGCGGTAGTTCTTCTCGTCGCCACGCGATCCGATATACACGATGAACAGCGGAATCGCGCAGGCGAAGAAGCCGAACAGCACAATCCACAGCATGTGCATATCGTGCTTGTTAGTGGCGAACGACAGGATAATCGCGCACGGCAGCGTGAGGTTGAACACCAGTCCTTGAACAACCCTGTAATCGCGTTCGCCGAAAATATGGACGTGCTTGAGTGCGTAGGCGCCGATAATAACGAGCAGTAGCGAACCGGCTTGGAAAATCATGTTCTTCTCTTATCCCACAACGCGCTAGCCGCAGTAGTCGGGGAGCGGTTCAAGCGCACAACAAACCGAGTGCGAGTATAGGAGTGTCGCGGGGCATATTTCGCCTCCCGGCGCATATTGTGGACGCCCGTCTAGGCTTGCTCCCGCTGGTGAGAGCTGTCCGCGGAAGCGGACTGAGAGTGGTCAACCCCAAAACAGACCAATTTCAACCATTTCTGGCGCCGTCTCTAACCTTCCTCACTCGAAAACCTGCGCGGGTTCCAAAACTTGAGTCACTTACACTCAACTTTTGGGAATAGAATAGGCGTCAGGTCGGTTGAGCATATCAGATAACGACACATTGCGGTCTGCTACGGCGCTCGCAGAGCGTGCGAAACCTCAAGACGAGACGCAGCGGAACGCATGACATGGAGGAATACGATATGGAACAGAAGTTCACCACTATGGCCCAAGAAGCCGTCGGCGACGCGATTCAGAGTGCGTCCGCCGCAGGAAACGCGCAGGTCGAGACCCTGCACGTCATGGATGCGTTGCTGCGTCAGGAAAACGGCGTGGTGCGCTCCCTCATCGAGGCCGCGGGCGGAGACCCACAGGCCATCGGCGCTGCCGTGCGTAACGCTTTGGTCGCGCTGCCGAGTGCGTCCGGCTCCAGCACTTCGCAGCCGCAGGCCAGCCGTCAGCTGACCGCAGCCATCGCCCAGGCCGAGAAGGAAATGCAGCAGATGGGCGACGAATACGTCTCCACCGAGCACCTGCTCATCGGCATCGCGGCCAGCAAGCCGAACCAGTCGGCTGAAATCCTGGAGAAAAACGGCGTCACCGCCGCTTCCCTGCGTAAGGCTGTGCCCGGCGTGCGCGGCGGCGCGAAAGTCACCAGCCCGGACGCGGAAGGCTCGTACAAGGCTTTGGAGAAGTACTCTACCGACCTGACGGCCGCCGCCAAGGAAGGCAAGCTCGACCCGGTCATCGGCCGTGACCAGGAGATTCGCCGTGTGATTCAGATCCTGAGCCGCCGTACCAAGAACAACCCTGTGCTGATCGGTGAGCCTGGCGTCGGCAAGACCGCCGTCGTGGAGGGCTTGGCCCAGCGTATCGTGGCGGGCGACGTGCCCACCACCCTGCAGGGCAAGAAGCTCATCTCCCTTGACCTGGGCTCCATGGTGGCCGGCTCGAAGTACCGTGGTGAGTTCGAGGAGCGCCTGAAGAGCGTGCTCAACGAAATCAAGAACGCGGACGGCCAGATCATCACCTTCATCGACGAGATCCATACCATCGTCGGCGCGGGTGCGGCCGAAGGCTCCATGGATGCCGGCAATATGCTCAAGCCCATGCTGGCCCGCGGCGAGCTGCGGCTGATCGGCGCGACCACGCTGGACGAGTACCGCGAGAACATCGAGAAGGATCCGGCGCTGGAGCGTCGTTTCCAGCAGGTGTTCGTGGGCGAGCCTTCCGTGGAAGACACCATCGCCATTCTGCGTGGCCTGAAGCAGCGTTACGAGGCTCACCATAAGGTAACAATCGGCGATGACGCGTTGGTTGCCGCCGCAACCCTGTCGAACCGCTACATTTCGGGTCGTCAGCTGCCGGACAAGGCCATCGATCTGGTTGATGAGGCGGCTGCCCACCTGCGTATGGAGCTCGACTCCTCGCCTGAGGAAATCGATGAGCTGCAGCGCAAGGTGACCCGTCTTGAGATGGAGGAAATGCAGCTCAAGAAGGCCGAGGATCCCGCGTCCAAGGAGCGTCTGGGCAAGCTGCAAGCCGAACTCGCGGACACCCGCGAGAAGCTCAGCGGCCTCAAGGCGCGTTGGGATGCGGAACAGGCCGGCCACAACAAGGTCGGTGACCTGCGTGCCAAGCTCGATGACCTGCGTGTGCAGGCGGATAAGTTCACCCGTGAGGGAAATCTGGCGGATGCCTCGAAGATTCTGTACGGCGAAATTCCGGCCATTCAGAAGGAGCTTGCCGCCGCGGAGAGCGCGGACGCCGAATCTGCTGATGCGGGTGCCGAGAATCCGGCTGATGAGCCGATGGTTCCGGACCGCGTGGATGCCGACTCGGTGGCTGAAATCGTCTCCGACTGGACCGGCATTCCCGTTGGCCGCCTGATGCAGGGCGAAAACGAGAAGCTGCTGCACATGGAGGACTACCTCAGCAAGCGCGTGATCGGCCAGAAGGAAGCCATCGCCGCCGTGTCCGACGCGGTGCGTCGTTCGCGTGCCGGTATCTCCGACCCGAACCGTCCGACCGGATCGTTCCTGTTCCTTGGTCCCACCGGTGTGGGTAAGACCGAGCTGGGCAAGGCGCTCGCCGACTTCCTGTTCGACGACGAGAAGGCCATGGTCCGTATCGACATGTCCGAATACATGGAGAAGGCTTCGGTCTCGCGCCTGATCGGCGCGGCTCCGGGCTACGTGGGTTACGAGCAGGGCGGTCAGCTGACCGAAGCCGTGCGCCGTCGCCCGTACTCCGTGGTGCTGTTCGATGAAGTCGAAAAGGCCAATCCGGAGATCTTCGACGTGCTGCTGCAGGTACTCGATGATGGCCGCCTGACCGATGGTCAGGGCAGGACCGTGGACTTCAAGAACACGATCCTGATCATGACCTCCAACTTGGGCTCGCAGTTCCTCGTGAACGAGGACATGGACGCCGACGCCAAGAAAAAGGCCGTGATGGATGCGGTCCACATGAACTTCAAGCCGGAGTTCCTGAACCGTTTGGACGATATTGTCATGTTCCACCCGCTCACGCGCGAGGAGCTTGGCGGCATCGTGGATATCCAGGTCAAGGGCGTGGCCCAGCGCCTGACCGACCGTCGCATCACGCTGGACGTCACCGATTCGGCTCGCGAGTGGCTGGCCAACACCGGCTACGACCCGGCCTATGGCGCTCGTCCGCTGCGTCGCTTGGTGCAGACCGAAGTTGGCGACCAGCTGGCCCGCATGTTGCTGGCCGGCAAGGTCCACGACGGCGACACCGTGCTCGTCGACCAGACCGGCGGCGAACACCTGGAGCTCTCCGCCTGGGCGAGTGACCAGATTGCCTCCGACGATCCGGACGTGAGCGTAGACAACGTCTCCGAAGACAAGTGACAATCACTGGCTCCCCTCTCCGAGGGGAGCTGTCAGCGAAGCTGACTGAAGGGAGTTCGGGCGGCTTCGCAACAGTGGTTTTTCTCTGCAAAATCTCTTAAACAGGTGGGGATGGTAGCGGTCATACCCACCTTTTCGTCTTTGTGGGTCTATCTCGATTTCGAGGGGCTGATTTGCCCTCTTTCGGAGGTCTACTTCCATTTCGAGGGGCTGCTCATCCATTGAACCGCAAGTATCAGTGGCTTTATGGCAACGCCATTCCGCCGTTTTGGGGCCTTATCTACTTGGCTGCCAGCCCCTTGAAACGGAAGTAGACCTCCCGCAACATCGAAATCAGCCCCTCGAAACGGAAGTATCTTCCCGGTCCGTCTCAATTGCGTTTCCCAAGAGTGGAAGAACCGTGATATCAAGGTGTTCACTGCTGCATATGGTAGGAAAGTGAGTGTTGGCGGACGAAGGGAGGGCTAGTGACCGGACGATTTGCGCCGACACCATCGGGACGCATGCATATCGGCAACGTGTATGCCATGCTGGCCGCATGGCTTTCGGCCCGCTCTCGTGGTGACCGCATGCTGATGCGCATCGAAGACGTGGATAAGCCGCGCGTGATTGCCGGTGCCGATCGGCTCATGCTGGATGATCTCCGTTGGCTGGGCCTTGACTGGGACGGCGAGCCGATATTCCAGTCCCAACGCACAGAACGCTACGAATATGCATTGGAGTGCTTGCGCTCGCGAGGCGTGCTATATCCCTGCTTCTGCTCGCGTGCCGATATCCGTGCGGCTTCCGCCCCCAACGAAGGCGACGGTTTCATGGTCTATCCCGGCACCTGCCGTCATTTGCTTCGCAATCATCCCGGCGAGGTGCATTCCCGACTAGCTCGCGGCGACCAGCACTCCGTTCGCATCGCCATGCCAGAACCGAGGGCAATGTCGGACGGCCCGTTTGCGAACCTATATACGTCATCGGAAGCGTCAACGCCCGTGCGTGGCGATGGAATTGCCGACTGTATTACAAGTTTTGATGATTGTGTTTACGGTCCACAGCATTACGATTTGCCTCATGAAGTGGGCGATTCGGTGATTCGCCGAGCTGATGGACTGTTCGGCTATCAGCTTGTTGTGGTTGTGGATGATTTGGATATGGGCGTTGACGACATCGTGCGTGGCCGTGATTTGCTACGCTCCACTGCATTGCAGATGTGGATTCGCCAATGCCTGCTGGCCGGAGGATTCCGGCCGGAGTGCGCGAGCGATGCACGAGTATCTGCCGAACACCCGAAGTATGTGCATTTGCCCCTCATCGACAACGCGGCCGGTCGGCGTTTAGCCAAGCGCGAACGCTCTCTGGATATGGGAGCCCTGCGAGCCCGTGGCGTGACCCCTGAACAAATCATTGGCTATTGTGCTTGGCTGTTACGTTTACAATCCGCTCCAATCCCTTGCAAACCCGCCGATCTGTTGGCCGATTTCAGTTGGGAGCCGCTGCGCGCCAATCACCCTGACCGTGCGTTGAAGCCGGATGATCCAACCACTCCACAATGGCTGGCAGAAGCGTTAAGCTAGAGGCAGCCCAACAGGAAGGATTCCAATGTCGTCGAAGCTCTGGAGAAACGTGGTGCTGGCCGGCGTGGCCGCCGCAGGTGCCGCAGTGTGGGCCGTGGCCCCGCGCACATTCAATGACAAGCGCCGCAATTTCGTACCCTCGATCCCCGAGGTCTGGTATGCGCATCGCGGTCTGCATGATGCCGGTTCCGGCTTGGTGAATGTTGCCGATATCGCGGACTACGCCGGTGACAATCCCGTCAGCGCCCAGTCCGATACCACGGGGCAATCCATCGCTGAAAACGACGATTATGTGGCACTCGCTCGTGCCATGGCCATCAAGGCGGGCTATGGCAGTGCGGATACAACTGGTCCGATTGCGCCTGAGAATTCCTTGGCTGCATTCGCTGCCGCGTGCGAGGCCGGCTATGGCATAGAACTTGACGTGCAACTTACGCTGGATGGCCAAGTGGTTGTGGTGCATGATGCTGATTTGCTGCGTGTGGCCGGAGATTCGCGGTTGATTGAGGACTTGACCTACGACGAGCTCACCCGCATCCCGCTGTTCCCGAACGGTAAGTCCGGCGATCTCAAGGCTGAGCCTCTGCCGGGTGCCGGCGAGAACCCGCCTCTGGTCGTCACGCCGTCCGCAGCCCCGGAAGGCTATTACCAGCATGTGCCGCTGTTCTCTGATGTTTTGGACGTGGTGGCCGGTCGTGCGCCGCTGATTGTGGAATACAAGTTCAGCAATAATCGTGCATGGGACGAGCGCAGCGAAGAGCTGATGGAAAAGGGTCATGCGTTGCTCGAGGCGTATGACGGGCCTTACGTGGTCGAGTCCTTCCACCCGGGTGCGGTGAACTGGTACAAGGAGCATCATCCTGAGGTGTGCCGTGGCCAGTTGAGCTGGCCGGCAAAGCTGGATAAGCATGGTGCGGCTGAATGGACTGCCGGACTGCTGGCGTTTAATTGGTTGTCTCGTCCTGATTTTGTGGCGTATGACTGGACTGGTGGTGCTTCGCCGCAGGTCAAGCTCGCTCGCTCGATGGGCGCCACGGCGGTTTCCTGGACCGTGCGTTCCAGTGAGGAGCTTGCTCAATGTGAGCCGTATTTCGACCGTCACATCTTCGAGGCGTTTGTACCCGACGAGGTGTGAGCAAGCAACTTGGCTCCCCCCTGAGGGGAGCCAAGACAGTGATTATTTGTGATACGGTTCGCCGGCGTTGATTTTGTAGGCACGGTAGATCTGTTCCAGCAGAATCACGCGCATAAGCTGATGTGGAAACGTCATCTTCGAGAAGCTCAGCAGGAAATCGGCGCGACGTAGGATCGCATCATCGAGTCCGATCGACCCGCCGATAACCAGCTGAATATGACTGGTACCGCGCAATCCTAGGTCATTGATTTTTGCGGCCAGTTCTTCACTGGAAAGCTGCTTGCCATTAATGGCAAGGGCAATGACGAATGCGCCGTCCTTCAGATGTTTGGCTATGCGCTCGCCTTCTTTGGCCTTGATTTGGCGATCCACGCCCTCGGAGGCATGGTCGGGCGTCTTCTCGTCCGCGACTTCAATGATGTTGAGCTTGCAATAGCGCGAGAGTCGCTTGGAGTACTCGTCAATGGCATCGCGAAGGTAACGTTCCTTCACGCGTCCCGGCGCAATAATGTCGATCTGCATAAGGTCATTCCATAGATTTGGCTCCTGCTGGCGGGAGCTGGCGGCGTAGCCGACTGAGGGTGGTCAGTTTCCGATATCAACCACCCTCAGTCTCACTTCGTTCGACAGCTCCCGCCAGCGGGAGTCCAAAAATCAGTCAATCATGAGGAATTGATTAACGTGTGCGGAGACGCCGTCCGAAGCCGAAGGCGCACTATGGTGCGTCGAGTGCCGAGGAAAGGCGGTATACGCTCCGTTAATCAATTACTCCGTAGAGGCGGTCGCCGGCGTCGCCGAGCCCCGGCACGATGTAGCACTTGTCGTTGAGCTTTTCGTCGACCGCGCACACCACGACCTTGAAGTCGATGGACGGGTCGATGTGCTCCTCAACGTACTTAATGCCCTCAGGAGCCGCGATGATGTTGATTGCGGTCACATCCTTGGCGCCGCGCTCGGCCAGATAATGCGTGGCGGCAACCAGCGTGCCGCCGGTGGCGAGCATCGGGTCGATCAGGAAGCACTGGCGGCCGGACAGGTCCTCCGGCAAGCGGTTTGCGTACGTGACCTGCTGGGTGGGGTGCTCCTCGTCGCGCTTCATGCCCAAGAAACCGACCTCGGCAGTAGGCATGAGGCGGGTCATTCCGTCGAGCATGCCCAGACCTGCGCGCAGCACCGGCACGATAATCGGACGTGGCTTGGCGAGCTTCTTGCCGGTCATCGGGGCGACCGGCGTCTCGATTGGTGCGGCCACGACGGACAGGTTGCGGGTGGCCTCATAGGCCTCAAGCATGACCAGTTCGGAGACGAGCTCGCGGAAAGTGGAGGAAGGGGTATTCTTGTCGCGCAAAACGGTGAGCTTGTGCTCAACCAGCGGATGATTCAAAACGTGAAGTTCCATATGCTCCAGCCTAGTCCAAGTTTCTCGACCCGCCGAATTGGAGTTTGCCCCCGGGGGGGGCGGATTGCCTCGTGCGGGCCACGCGCATCCTGTTCCATGGGGTACATGTCCGATTGGATCGCAGTTTTGCGCCGTTGAGGGAGTCTCAGTGGTGCGGATTGTCCATTTATTCGCGATTTTGCTCCACTGAGATAGGTTCAGCGAGGTGTTTTCTAGAGCCGATCGCGGTTTTGCTTCGCTGAGTGGCTTTCAGCGTGGTGGTCTTTCGATTTAATCACGGTTTTGCCTCGCTGAGTCGAGCTCAGTGTGGCAATACTTCGTTTTAATCACGATTTTGCTTCGCTCAGATCGCTCAGCGGAGCGATTTCATGGTTAACTCGTGGTTTTGCTTCGCTGAGTGGCTCTCGGTGGGGTGGTTCTTCGGTCTAATCGTGGTTTTGCTTCACTGAGATGGATTCGGCGGGGCACTTTTGCGATTAGATCGTGGGTTTGCGTTCCTGGAACTCCGTCTACCGAATCACGATGGACGGTGGCAGCAGAATGTGGCAATTGTCAGGGGATTCCGACGTGAGAGACGACGCCGTATGCGCAGGCGACGTTGCGTCAAGCCGATTTTGGATGATGTGCATAATGTTGCGCGCGATCTCGGTCAAAGGTTGAGCAATGCTGGGCAGACCCATTGATTGGGCGGATACGGTGTCGTCAAATCCGGTGATGACGATATCGGTGTCATTGGGCAGCGCGGTGGCGGCGCCGATGGCCAGCGTGTCGCTGACGCAGATAATGGCATCGAGGTCAGGACGTCTGTCCAATAGCGAGATGCACGCGGTTTGCCCGGCGGTGATGTCGTCCGTGCCTTCTTCGTAAAGTTGTTCGAATTCGTCGGCAGTGGCCATCTTCGCGGCGAGCATGGTGTCCTTCCAGCCGCGGTAACGATCTGTGCCTGTTCCGGAAATGCCTGGCCAGCCGATGAATCCGATGTGTTTGCGACCGTGCAGTATCAAGTGCTGCGTCATGTCCGCAATGCCGGCGCGCCCATCTACGTCCACCCAGGGGGTGAGGGGATCGTGCATATCCGCTGAGCCCCAAGGCCGTCCGAACAGGACGAAAGACTGATGATGGTCATGCAGCCATTCGAGTCGTGGATCGTTGTGAGTGGTGTCGGTGAGCACGAAAGCTTCGACGTCGCCGCGGGCGGTAAGCGCCTCGAATTGGCGTATTTCATCCTGTTGCGAGTCGGTTTTGTATAGGATGACGCGAATGCCGTTGGAATCGGCTTCGGTGACCAGCGCATGCAGGAAGCGATCGTATACCTGTGAATAGTTCACGGGGGCGATGCCGATGCCTATGGTGTTGCTGCGTTGGGTTCGCAGGCGGCGAGCGGACGCGTTGGGGGTGTAATTCAGGAGAGCGATGGCATCGTTGACAAGTCTGCGTGTGGTTGGCTTGACCACTGCGGGGTTATTGATGCAGTTGGATACGGTTTGGGGCGAGACGCCGGCAGCTTTGGCGACGTCTTTGATGCTGACCATAGTGCTTCCCTTTATGTTCATGTACAGCTCGAACAGTGGTGCTCGGACTTATTGGTTCGTTCCAATAATCGTACCTGATTTGACAGATTCAAATATTGGTGTTTATTATATAGCCACTTATTAGAACGTAAAAATTAAGTCATCATTTCTCAATGCTGAGTCGATGACTGAAAAATCGAGTACCAATGGTTTTGGTTCCTGTAGAACCGAAACTTAAGGAATAGCGATTATTTGAACGTTCTAATGATTGCATAACTTAACCAATGATGATGAAGACAAGGACGGGCATAGCGCTCGAGAAAGAAGAAACACGATGATGAGGAGCAAGCTGACCGTGATGACCGCGGCTTCGGTGGCCGTGCTGGCGCTTCTGGCGGGCTGCGGCGGAGGCAGTGGATTCGATGATTCCGCCAAGTCCGATGGCCTGACCAGCGACAGCTCGAAAGGGCTCACCGTGCTGATCGGTTCTTCGGGTGGCACCGAGACCGAGGCCGTCAAGAAGGCCGTTGCCGCATGGTCGAAGAAGTCCGGCACCAAGGCCACCGTGCAGGTTGCCAACGATATGGCGCAGCAATTGTCCCAGGGATTTGCCGGCGGCGATCCCGCCGACGTGTTCTACCTAGCTCCCGAGCAGCTCGCCGGATACGCTTCCAACGGCTCCTTGCTTGCTTACGGCGACGAGCTGAAGAACAAGAGCGATTTCTACGACAACCTGCTGCAGACGTTCACCTATGACGGCAAGCTTTACGCTGCCCCGAAGGATGTGTCCACCTTGCAGCTGGTCATCAACACCGACATGTGGTCCGCGGCCGGCCTGACCGATGCCGATATCCCGACCACTTGGGACCAGCTTGCCGATGTGGCCAAGAAACTCACCACCGCTGATCATGTTGGACTGGCGTTCAACGGCGAATACGCACGAGTCGGCGTCTTCCTGAAGCAGGCTGGCGGTGGTCTGGTCAGTGACGATGGCACCAAGGCCATCGCAAGCAGCGACGCGAGCGTTAAGGGCCTTGAAGAGGTCAAGACTCTGCTCGACTCCGACACCGTCAAGTACGCCTCCGACCTCGGCGCCGGCTGGGGTGGCGAGGCCTTCGGCTCCAAGAAGGCTGCCATGACCATCGAAGGCAACTGGATCACCGGCGGCCTGTCCGCCGACTACCCGGACGTCAAGTACAAGGTCGTCGAGCTGCCGGAAGGCCCGGCCGGCAAGGGCACCATGCACTTCACCAACGGCTGGGGCATCGCCGCCGACAGCAAGGATCAGAAGGGTGCTATCGATCTGGTCGAATACCTGACCAGCGATGACGTGGTTATGGACTTCGCCAAGGCCTTTGGCATCATGCCCGCCACCAAGACGCTCGCCGACAAGTGGAAGAGCGAGTTCCCCGACCTGAGCGCCTTCATGGATGGCCTGAACTACTCGGTTACCGTGCCGACCGCCAAGGGTGCCGCCGACGTGATCACCGACCTCAACGCGCAGTTGGAAGGTCTGAAGACCGGCGACGCCAAGACGATTCTGGACAAGACCCAGACCAACATTGAGGCCATCCTCAAGTAGATCCCGGATCTGTAGCCGAATCTACTGATTCCATCGATTGCGGCGGTCTTCGCTCTCTGACCGAGACGACCGTCGGCCGCCGCAATCGGAATCGCGAACATTATCAACAAAGGAGTCGGAGCATGTCCTCATCACAAAAGGCACCGAAGCCACGCAAGTTGGGTGCGAACAAGGTCGAACGCCAGCGCATTGATCACAAAGGCCAGGAGATATCCGGTTGGCTGTTCGTTCTGCCGATGATCATCATCCTTGGCGCGTTCATGTTTATTCCCATCATCATGGCGCTGTGGGTGAGTGTGTCGAATTGGAGCGGTCGAGGCACGCCGTTTGGTTCGTCCGTCGATTTTGTGGGGCTAAAGAATTACAGTGACGTGCTCACCGCTCCGGGTCTCGCGCAAAGCGATTTCGGCACGGCTCTGCGCAACAATGCTTGGTACACCTTGATCGTGGTGCCGCTGCAGACGCTGCTGTCCCTGGGACTTGCGGTAATGCTGAACCGTAAGATCCTCAAGGCGCGTGGCTTCTTCCGCACGGCGTTCTATTTCCCGTCGGTCACCAGCTCAGTGGCAATCACCGTGTTGTGGCTGTTCCTGTTCAACGCGGCCGGTCCGATTAACGCCATGCTCAAATGGTTCGGTGTCAACGGTCCCAACTGGTTCAACGATCCGCGAGGCATCATCCATATCCTGTTGTCGGCTTTGGGCGTCAAGAATGGGCCGGCGGCGCTGGCCGAACACAGCTTCCTTGGCGTCAGCGCATGGGATTGGCTTGCCGGGCCTTCGGTGGCGATGGTCGCCATCATCCTCATGGTTATTTTCACCACTTCGGGCACTTTTATGCTGATGTTCGTTGCCGCGCTGCAGAGCATCGGCGAAGGCACTGAAGAAGCGGCGATCATGGACGGCGCAACGCCGTGGCAGCGTATGTGGAAGGTGACCGTGCCGCAATTGAAGCCCACGATTTTCACCGTCGTCACATTGGGCATCATCGGTACATGGCAGGTGTTCGATCAGATTTATACGGGTACTCAGGGTGGCCCGGCAAAGACCACGCTGACCACTGCGTACCTGTCGTACACCGCAGCGTTCAACAGCCAGGAATGGGGTCGAGGCGCGGCTATCTCCTTCATCCTATTCGTCATCATCATCGTCATGACCTGGATTCAGCGCTGGGTGATGAAGGACAAGAAGATGTCTCGACGCCGCAGGACCGATTACGAGGCCATGAAAGCCGAGGCGCGCGCATTGAACCGCGAAGAACTCGCCACATTGAGAGTAGGGCGGCCAGCTGCTGCCAGGGCGCAGACCGCTGATGCGGCGGTTGCCGAAGATAGCGCAGAAAGGGGAATCTGATATGAGCAAGTCGAAGGTATCCAACACTGTGCGTGGCGATAACAGCGCATCATGGCTCAAGCGTTTCTTCCACAGTGGCATCATCCTGTACATCATTCTGATTGTGTTGGCAGTGATCTACATCATGCCATTCGTCACTCAGATTGCCACCTCGTTCAAAACCGATGCCGATGCCACCGCCAATCCGGTCTCGCTGGTGCCGGAAATCTGGACGACGGCAGCCTATAAGAAGCTGTTCCTGAACTCGGACTTCCCGGTATGGTTCAAGAACTCGTTCATCGTGACCATTGTGGTCACGCTGGGTCGTGTGTTTTTCGATTCCCTGGCCGGCTATGCACTTGCGCGTATTGACTTCCGTGGCCGCAATGTCGTCTTCAGCCTGCTGCTTGCCGTGATGAGTGTGCCGATGGTGGTGCTGCTTATTCCGAAGTTCCTCATCATCAAGAGCCTTGGCATCTACGACAGCTATGCAGGCATGATTCTGCCGTTGCTCATCGATGCGACCGGCGTGTTCATCATGAAGAATTTCTTTGAGTCGATTCCGCGGTCTGTGGAGGAGCAGGCGATGATTGATCGTGCGGGAACATTCCGTATTTTCTGGTCAATCGTGCTGCCTATGGCACGTCCGGCAATCGCGACTATCTCGATTCTGTCCTTCCAGGGCTCGTGGAATGAGCTGTCGCACTTCATTGTTTCGACTCAGTCTTCGGCGTTGACCACGTTGACCAAGGGTGTTGCCTCGTTGGCCAGTGGTCAGCTGTCCCAAGGTAACCAATACCCGGTCAAACTGGCGGCTGCCGTCATCATGACCATCCCCGTCGCCGTGCTGTTCTTCATCTTCCAGAAGCAAATCATGAACAGCTCGGAAGGCTCCGTCAAGGAATGACGGGTCTGCGCAACAATAACTATTCGCTTTTCAACAATCAACGGAGAACATATGAACAGCACTGAGCGTATCCGACAGCCATGGATGCACGACATGAAGCCTCTTGTTGTGGCGCCTGCCCAACTGTGGGAAACCGCAGACGGCACTGTGGACGCATCGCAGCAGCACGCGGGGGCGGCCAATATCGCCGGATTTTATGTGGGAGATACTCGTATCATCTCACGCATCATTCCGGTTGTGAACGGTGAGGCACCCACAGCGATCGCATGGAACTCTCCCCAAAAAGGAGTGGGTGTGTCTTCCATGGTGGCCCGCAATGTTGATGGCCCGACGGTGGATCCCTCGGTTCGTATCGCGGAGAACCGCACTCTGGAACCGGATGCCCTGCATGAGCGATATGTGTTGCGTAGCGTGATGACTGATCCGGTGACGCTTGATTTCTCAGTGAAATTGCGCTTTGACATGGCTTCGATGCAGGAGATCAAAGGTGGTGCGTCATCCTCTGCCGCAGCTAACAGCGAGGTTATTCTCTCCCGAGTGCCCGGTGATGCATGTTCCGCAGAGGTGGCGTACGGCGAGCTGCGTGCCACGGTAACCGCGGAGCCGCAGGATGGTAGTGGGGTGCCGTCAATCATCCTTGATGGTCTTGATTGCGTGATCTCCTGGCAGGTTACGATTCCTGCTCGCGCGGAGACTTCAGTCGGTCTGCATATTGCGGTGAGCTCGCCGCGCAATGCCGTTATCGCGGCGAATGCCGATTGCCCGTGGGCCGATGTTCAGGTGGAGGCCGCCGATAACCGTGTCTCCAATTGGGTGAATACCTCTTTGAGGGATCTCGATGGTTTGCGGATGTCGATTCCGGCTTTGCCGGACGATGAGTTTTTGGCGGCCGGTGCACCGTGGTTCTTCACCCTGTTCGGTCGTGATTCCCTATGGGCTGCACGTTTCATGTTGCCGCTGACGACTCGTACCGCGATGGGCGCACTGCGCACTCTGGCGCACTTCCAAGCTACTGAATCCGATATTCAGACCAATGCTGATCCCGGCAAAATCATGCATGAACTGCGTGCTGAGCCGTTGGTGCAGACCGGTGCATTTAATGACGGCACCAGCTTGCCTCCGCTGTACTACGGCACAATCGATGCCACCGAGCTGTGGATTATTCTGCTTGCTGAGGCCTTGCGCTGGGGTGCGCCTGAGCAGGAGATTGAGGCGTTGCTGCCGAACCTTGAGGCCGCACTTGCCTGGCTGCGTGATTGGGGCGATTGCGATGGTGATGGATTCTTGGAATACATCGATCGCACTGGCCACGGTCTGAGCAATCAGGGCTGGAAGGACTCGGGAGACTCCGTGCGCTGGAACGATGGGCGCATTGCTGACGGCCCAATCGCCTTGTGCGAGGTGCAGGGATATGCCTATCAGGCGGCCATACTCGGCGCGGATGTGCTGGAGAAATTCGGGCGTCCTGGAGCTGAGGATTGGCGCGCATGGGCCAAGCGGCTGAAGACCCGGTTTAACGAGGTTTTCTGGGTTGATGACGGCAATGGCCGCTATCCGGCGATTGCGCTGGATCGAGACAAGAAGCCGGTTGATTCCTTGACCAGCAATATTGGGCATCTGCTTGGCACGGGCATTCTTGATGAACAGGGTGTGCGCGATGTGGTGGCCCGTTTGGTTGGCGATGACATGCTCAGCGGCTATGGCGTGCGTACCATGAGCACACTGGCTGGTGGGTACTGGCCTGAGAGCTATCATTGCGGATCGGTGTGGGCCCATGACAGTGCCATCGTGATGAATGGTCTTCGTGCAGAAGGTTATGAGGAGGAGGCACTGCGCGTGGCTGATGGACTGGTTCGCGCTGCCGATGCTTTCGACTACCAGATTCCGGAATTGTACTCAGGTGATTCGGGGGAGAACAGTCCCTCTCCGTATCCTGCGGCTTGCCATCCGCAGGCGTGGTCGGCGGCCTCTTCCGTATCGGTGCTGTCGTTGTTGCTTGGGCTGGAGCCCTGTTCTACGGAGCCGACTCCATCCGAGTCTCCTTTGGCTCGAGGATTGCGGCTGAATCGGAACTGAAATGGAGCATTATCCGGCGGGATTGGGGGTTATGCCGTTGCGCGCCGACCTTAGCGGGGCGAACCGTTGACTCAGTCGTGGTTTTGCCCCGCTGAGACGGGCTCAGTGGGGTGGTCTTTCGGTTTAATCGCCGTTTTGCCCCGCTTAGTGGTTGTTAGTGTGGCAATCCGTCGGTTAACTCGCAATTTTGCTTCACTGAGTCGAACTCAGTGTGGCAATACTTCGGTTTAATCGCAGTTTTACCTCGCTTAGATTGCTTAGCGGAGCGATTTCATGGTTAACTCGTGGTTTTACGTCGCTGAGACGTGCTCAGCGGGGTGTTTCTGCGATTGAATCGCAGTGCTGTCCCGTTTTGGTTGCTCAGCGGGGTGGCTCTTGGGTTTAATCGCGGTTTTGCCCCGCTGATGGCGCAAAGAATGATGGGGATGCTGTTGCAATTGCATGAAGGAGTGTCCCGAGTGATGGAAAGAAGAAAAGCGCCGAACCGCGAAAGCGCCTGTCGGCGCAAGGGCCGCTCGCGGCGGCAAAAAATGGAGCCCGGGGCTTAAGCACGGTCCGACGCGGATATTCAGTATAGTTTGCGATGAGCCGTGGCGCGCCGGGGAAGGCCGATGTCAGCTGATGGTTGATGTTGAAGTGATGGATTGGGTCTCTCCCTCAGTCACGTGCATCGCCCGTGACTGCTCCCCCATCAGAGGGGGCTTCGTTGCAAAGCAATGCCGCCCCCTCTGATGGACACCTCGTCCTGCAATCAGAGCCTTCGGCCAATCCATTAGCTCGACTATCATTCTCGCCCGGCAACGCATCCTGCATTTCCCCTGCGGCTCGGCCCATCAGGGGAG
Source organism: Bifidobacterium sp. M3-N-101 (assembly GCF_023656805.1). Classification (NCBI taxonomy): domain Bacteria; kingdom Bacillati; phylum Actinomycetota; class Actinomycetes; order Bifidobacteriales; family Bifidobacteriaceae; genus Bifidobacterium; species Bifidobacterium sp. M3-N-101. The sequence continues at coordinate 199,633 of NZ_JAMOKQ010000001.1, read as the reverse complement.
ATAAACAAGCTATTACTCCAGCCGTCCGCGGCGCCAGAGGTTAGCACCGTGCTGGAAGTCCTTGGTGGTGGAGAGCAGGCTGGCGGAGGTGTGCATGAGGCGTGCTGCCTTGGTGCGTGCGGTCTTCTCGTCAGCGGGTGAAGCAATGCCGCCATTAGCCGTTGCTCGCTCGACCATGCGCCGTGTCTCCACGCGCAAGCCCAATGCCACCACGTCGGTAAACGCGGCCGCACGCTCCAGCGCCACGGCGAAATCGCCCACAAACGCGCCGGAGAGAATCGAATCAGCCAGTCGCACGATGTCGTCTTCGGTGGGGGCCTGATCCACGCCGGCGATGGCGGACGCGGTGGTGGCCACCGGTTCACCCACGCGCCATAGGTGGGCAATCGAGTCGCGGTTCGTTCGCATCCATGTGCGCAGCATGTACAGCCGCCACAGCACACCGGGCAACGAATCGGGTTCGGCGTCACTCCATAGTTCGGCGATTTCATCCACGCCGACGGTCTCCACCAGCGTTAGCACGCGATGCACGACTTCCGGGTCCTCATTATGCCGCACGCGATCCAGCAGTGCTGCGGCAGACAGATGACTCATCTCGCTCAACGCTTGCGGATCCAATCCGCCAGCCAGGCCATCGGCTACGGCTGGGTCGAGCTGAGCAGGGCGGGCTGGACGGCCGGAGCCCATGCGAGCCGGGCCAAACGCTGCGCCCGCCGCGCGCAAAGAACCAAAACCGGGGCCCAGGCTGCCGGCGGTACCATTATGCGCGGCGTGGGCGGCTGCGGCGGCAGCCGAGGAATTGGAGGAATCGGGGAATGCGGGCCTAGTAGACAAGCGGTTGCACTTTCTGAATATCGATAATGGTTACGTCGGCGCAAAGCGGCTGATTAGCACTGTCCGAGTGATTAGGCGAGCTGCTGTGGCCAGCCGAATTGGCCTGTTCGGCAGAAGCCGAAACTTCAGCGCCAAGACTGGCAGCGTTGTTGCCGTCACCAGTCTTGCCCGTGGCATTTGAGCTGCCCGGTATCACGAACAACGCCACCGCCGTACCGGTCGGCATGAACGGTGTCTTGGCGATCAGGCGTTTGCTCAAAGCCGTCGAAGCGCACATCTTGCGCAGATGTTCAAACATACCGCCAATCACCGGCCGGTGCATACATATCGCTGTGGGCTGACGACGCTCCAGCGCAAAATCAATCTCACTGAGCAGACATTCCCATGCGACATCGGGGTCGGCGGCAAAGGCGTCTTCGGTGAGCGGGTCGAGATGAACCATGTCGCGCCCGGTCTGCCAGGCGAACATTTCCAGCGTCTCCTGGCAGCGCACCCACGGCGAGGTGGCCAGGCGGGTCGGATTGAAACAGGCGAGCTCACGGTTCAGCGCATACGCGGCAGACGCACCTTTCGGCGTAATCGGTCGGTTGGCGTCCGAACCTTTCCACAGCTTGCGGGCCTCGGCCTTGCCGTGGCGCACAATAATCACCGGCACGGCATCCAGCGCACCCTCCTGCACCCGGTCAACGAACAGTGCGAGGATGTCCTTATCGGTGGAATGGCTGAGTTTCTTGCGTGCCTCAGCCGGGGTGAGCCAAACAACCTCATCGATTTCGCCGATATCCGCCCGATGCACCGGGCCAAACGCGTGAGTGCGGCGCAGGTTGTCAATCGCACTGATTGGCGTGGCCATCCAGAACTGGACGTGCTTAGTGTCCACCGTGCGATCCTTGGTATGGCGCCGTTTGCTGCCTTCCTCGGACAGTGGATATTCGATATCGCCAAGATAGGGGCCAAGCTGCACAGGCAGGCCGGATTCCTCGCCGATTTCGCGAACCGCGGCATGACGGTGAGATTCGTTCGGATCGACTTTGCCTTTCGGCCAGCTCCAGTCGTCGTACTTCGGGCGATGCACCACGCAGAGTTCGATGTGATTGAGCACATTGTCGGCGGAAGCTGGGTCGTTCGCATCCTTGGCTGAAGAGCCGGCCGAATCGACGTGCGTCGCTTGTCCGATTGTGCCGGTCAGGGGAGCGTCGGCCCCTGTTGAGGAGGGGGCTGCGTCTGATGCGCCGGAGGATGACGTAGTATCGTCTGCCGTATTCGTGGCATGCGCGGCGTTCGTGATGATCGTGCCATCGGTGGCGATGTTGGCATTCGCTGACGGAGACGATGCCTGCTCGGGCTCTACGTTGTCTTTCCATCGGTAGAGGATGCCGCCGGCGGCCTCCACGATTCGTCTCATGCTGTTCGTACCCATCCCTTGTATTGTAGGGCAATCGACTGCCGCTACGTAGTTTTGTTCTCTGAACGACGATGCCCGGCAACCTCATACAAGAGGAGCCGGGCATCATTGACCACTCTCAGTCAGCTTTCGCCAATGGGAGCATCGAGTGGGATCAGTTATGCGAGCTAGGGCGGCGCTGGTGCTTGCGAATCAGGTATTCCTGACTGTCGACCAGCGGGCGACCCTCGTCGTCCTTGGTGTGCAGCACATACGTGCCGTCAGGCTGCATGTGCCAGCTCATAGTGGAGTCGGCCATCTGCAGGTCCACGTAGCGAATGAGTTCGTCGATCTGCTCCGGCGCGGTGACACGCACCAGAGCCTCCACACGGCGGTCGAGGTTGCGGTGCATCAAATCAGCCGAACCGATGTAGACCTCAGGGCCGGAAGCCGGGCCTTCGCCGATCTGCGGGCCGTCCGCATTGCAGAAAGCGTAGATGCGGGAGTGCTCCAGGAAGCGGCCAAGAATCGAACGCACGCGAATATTCTCGGACAGGCCGGGAACGCCGGGCTTCAGGGCGCAGATGCCGCGCTCTACGATGTCGATCTTCACACCGGCCTGCGAGGCACGGTACAAGGCGTCGATGGTCTTCTCATCCACGATGGAGTTGACCTTGATCTTGATCCACGCTTCCTTACCGGCGCGTGCGGCGTCCTCCTCGCGGCGGATGCGCTGAATCAGGCCGGTGCGCACGGTACGCGGGGCCACCAGCAGACGGTGGAAGCTGGACTTCGGCGCGTAACCGGAGAGCTGGTTGAACAGTCGGGTCAGATCCTGGCCGACCACCGGATCGCAGGTCAGCAGGCCCAGATCGGTGTAGAGTCGCGCGGTCTTCGGGTTGTAGTTGCCGGTGCCCACGTGGCAGTAGCGTCGCAGACCGTCGGCTTCCTGACGCACGACCTCGATGAGCTTGCAGTGGGTCTTGAGACCCACGATGCCGTACACCACGTGCACGCCGGCGCGCTCGAGCTTGCGAGCCCAGGCGATGTTGGCGTCCTCGTCGAAGCGGGCCTTGATCTCCACCAGAGCCAGCACCTGCTTGCCCGCGTGCGCGGCGTCAATCAGGGCGTCGATGATCGGCGAGTTGGAGCTGGTGCGGTACAGGGTCTGCTTGATGGCCAGCACCTTCGGATCCGCGGCGGCCTGCGCAAGGAAGGCCTGCACGGAGGTGGAGAAGGAGTCATAGGGGTGATGCAGCAGGATGTCGCGCTCGCGGATGGCCGCGAAGATGTCCTGCGCACGGGAGGACTCGACCTCGGCGATCTGGCGGTTCGTGGTCGGCACGAACGGGCGGTTCTTCAGGTCGGGGCGATCCACGCCGCCGAGCTCGAAGAGCACGGTCAGATCCAGCGGGCTGGGCAGTCGATACACCTCGTCCTGGCTCACACCGAGCTGGTCGGCGAGCAGCTGGGAAAGGAACGGGCTGGTGGTGTCTGTGATTTCCAGACGAATCGGCGGTCCGAAGCGGCGACGCAGCAGCTCCTTCTCCATGGCGTTGAGGAGGTTCTCGGCATCGTCCTCTTCCACGTCGATGTCTTCGTTACGGGTCACGCGGAAGGATCGGGCTTCCTTGATGATCATGCCGGGGAACAGGGATTCCAGATGTGCGGCGATGAGCTTTTCCATTGCGATGAAGCCATAGCGCTCGTCGCGCGATTCCTCATCAGTCATGTCGTCCACCGGCACCAGGCGTGGCAGGTTGCCCGGAATCTTGACGCGGGCGAAGTGAGACTTGCCGGAGGCCGGGTTCTCCACGATCACGGCGAGGTTGATGGAACCGCCGGAAATGTAGGGGAACGGGTGGGCCGGGTCCACGGCGAGCGGTGTCAGCACGGGGAAGACCTGCTGGCGGTAGTAGCGCGAGAGTCGCTCCTGCTCGGCGGAGGTGAGCTTGTCCCACGTGAGCAGCACGATGTGCTCTTTTTCCAGCTCGGGCAGAATCGTGTCAATCGCGTAATGTGCGTGTTCGTTCTGCAGGCGATGTGCGGTTTCGCTGATGGCGCGCAGCTGCTGGCGCGGGCTCAGGCCGGCTGCGGACGGCACGGCGATGCCCGAGTCGATACGGCGCTTCAGGCCGGCGACGCGCACCATGAAGAACTCGTCAAGGTTCGAGGCGAAGATCGCGGCGAAGTTGGCGCGCTCGAGCAGGGGCATATCTTCGTTTTCCGCGCATTCGAGCACGCGCTGGTTGAACTTCAGCCAGCTCAGCTCGCGGTCGAAGAAGCGGTCCTTGGGCAGTGGTGCCTCGCCTTCCTGGTCGACGCGGCGGTCGTTGTTGTCGTTCTCGGCAATATGCTCTGCGATCTGACTGCGCAGGATTGCCTTCGAGGGTGCGTCAAATATCTGTGCCATAACTTACATCGTAAGCTCTGGAGTGGCCGGAAAACTACTGAACTCGCCAAAATTCAGCGGGTGTTCACGTTGGTTTGCTGGGAGTCGGTTGGGAGCTCCTGTCGGATGTTCGTTTATGTGAATGAGTCATGTTCGATTGAACATGTGGTAGTGGGGTTGGTGGCCGTTGCGACACGCCGTAAACTGCAGCGAACAGAACACAATCAAACATCGGACGGGTTTGAAACGAACGTTTTGATTCGTTTTTCCGGGTTTTCTTAGTTCAATTGAACACTTGTGATAAAAACAGCACAACTGCCGTCTTCAACTTGCAGGAAGCGGCAGGCGTGAATAGATTATGAGGTACAAGAACAACTGAACAGAGCGGAGCCCACAAATAGTGTATGGTCACGAGGACTGTTACGTTGGACGGGCATTGGAAAGACTTACCGTTGCAACGATGATGTTGTGCAGAGATTCTGCTCCAGTAGTTGAACTTGTAGAAAAGGCCCGCTCCGGCGGGCCTTTTCGTTTGTGTGTACAGTGGAGGTCATGACGGAAACACAGCGTGCGCCAGAGGGCTTGCTCTCCAAGCCCAGAATCAAGCCGGCCGAGGTGGGGGACCATCGCCCGGTTTCCATTTCCGCGCGTTTGGGGCACCTGCAATTCCATCATTCCGGTAAGTTTCGCGTGCTGCAGATTGCCGATATCCAAGACGGTACCAAGGTATCCAAAGATACGGTGTCTCTGATCGAAGCCAGTCTTGATGCCACTCGCCCCGATATAGTGATTTTTTCCGGCAACCAGATTGCCGGCTATGATCCGGCTTTTGCCAAGAGCTTCCGCAAACGCCGTTGGTGCGAAGAGACGATTCCTGAGTCTGCATTGAGCCACACGCGCGAATTGGTGCGCAAGGCCATCGGCCAATTCACCGCTCCCTTGGCAACGCGGGGCATCCCGTGGGCGGTGACCTATGGCAACCATGATTTCCAGTGCGGTCTGAGCGATGCCGAGCTTGATGAGATCTACCGAGAGTTCCCCGGATGCATCAATCCGCCGAGCGATGCGCTGGCCAAGCAGACCATATATATGTGTCGCGAAGACGGCTCGCCTGAGACGCTCAATGGCGAAGACGCTGATGAGTCGGCTGATGCCTCGGCGAGTGATTCCGTCGCGATGTACCCGTCTGCTGCTCCCGGCACCTTCGCATTGCCGGTGATGGATGTGGACTGCACGCGCAACGTACTTGGCCTGGTGCTGGTAAACTCCGGTGATTATGCGCATGGAGGCGGCTTCGGCTCACCTTCGCCAGAGACCTTGGCTTTCCTCAAGGCCTTGCCTGAGCGCATCGGGGCCAAATCAATGGTGTTCCAGCACATGCCGCTGCCGGAGTATTATCAGGTGCTCAGACCGGTGGCAGCCAACGCGGCTTTCGCCATGCAGGGCTATCGCGAGCACGCGGATACCTACTATGTATTGGACGAGGATCGCACCCAAGCCGGCGGGTATCTGGGGGAGGGCATCTCCTGCCCGGATGAGTCGGACGAGTTTGAGGCGCTGCGCGAGGGGTATATCGGTGTGGCGGCGGGCCATGACCATCGCAACGGATTCGTAGGTGAATATGAGGGGCTGCTATTGATGGCCACGCCTACCTGTGGTTTCAATACATACGGCCCGGCGCCGGCCAAGCGTGCCACACGGCTGATTGAATTCGATATTCGCCATCCCTATGATCCACGCACGCAATTGCTGGAATTCGGCGAATTGGTGGGTAAACCCAGTTCCAAACGCGCCTACACGTATGCAGTGAACCAGGCCGCTCCGGGCGAGGGCGAGGGCGATGATCTGCTGCGCAAGCCGTCGCTGTGGAGCCAGCTGTCCGGCCTGTTTAGGTAGCGCATAACAAAACTGCCCTCGCTGGCGGGGCTGTCGACGGAGTCGACTGGGGGTGGTTTGAGCGGTGATGCTGACCACTCCCAGTCCGGTCATGCCGGACAGCCCCCGCCGGCGGGGGCAATGTATGTGATGACTAGCGAACTGCTTTGACCAAAGCCTCGGTGAGGTACTTGCCGGCAGCCATGACCAGCGGCGCGTAACGGCGGCCGGGGGCGGCACCCATGCGGCCGGTCGGGCCAGAAATCGAAATCGCGGCGATGACCTGGCCGGAAGCGTTGCGGATCGGCGCGGAAATCGAGCACACGCCCTCTTCACGTTCGTTCACGGACTCAGACCAACCGCGCTTGCGCACTGCGGCCAGCTTGGTGGCGGTGAACTTGGCGTGGCGCAGTCCCTGGTGCAGGCGGTCGGAATCCTCCCAGGCCAGCAGAATCTGAGCGGCGGAGCCAGCTTCCATCGAAAGCATGGCGCCCACGGGGATGGAGTCACGCAAGCCGGAAGCGCGTTCGATGGCGGCAATGCAGACACGCTGGTCGCCCTGGCGGCGGTAGATTTGCGCGGATTCGCCGGTGCGGTCGAGCAGGGTCTGCAGAATCGGGCCAGCGGCAGTGAGCAATCGATCCTCGCCGGCGGCGGCGGCCAGTTCGGCAAAACGGGAGCCGAGCACAAAGCGGCCGTGCTGATCACGCAGCACAAAACGATGGCGCTCCAGGGCGATCGCCAGACGGTGAGCGGTCGGTCGCGCCAGTCCAGTAGCGGCCACGAGTTGGCCGAGCGTAGACGGGCCGGATTCAAGCGCATCAAGAATCTTTACGGTTTTATCAAGAACGCCGACGCCGGAATGGATTTCCCCGTCATCCTTTGCGGCGGTCTCGTTGGTGGTCTCGGCTGGCTCAGAGTCGGTCAGACCGTTGTTCAGTGGTTCTTCTTGGGAATCAGTCATAATACGTGCGATTATGCCATCTCACATAGTGAAATACCAAATCGGGGAAGTGTCTCACAGAGTGGCCATGGGGGAATTGGGGGCGTATCTCAATATCCGGCCTGCTTGTGGCCGGGCCAAACGTCACCACATAGGCTAATACCACGAACAAGGCGCGAACACAATACCTCGCGCGGAATTTTTGGAGGAAACGCTATGGGAACGACACTGGCCGAGAAGGTCTGGGCCGATCATCTGGTGCGCAGGGGCAGCGACGGTGCGCCCGACCTGCTGTACATCGACCTGATGCTTATGCATGAGGTCACCAGCCCGCAGGCATTTGAGGGTCTGCGTCTGGCTGGCCGCAAGCCGCGTCACGTGGATCAGCTCATCGCCACCGAAGATCACAACACTCCTACTGTTGACATCGATCGTCCGAATCCGGATGAAACGAGCGCTCTGCAGCTGAGCACTTTGGAGAAGAACTGCAAGGAATTCGGTGTGCGACTGCACCCGTTGGGTGACGCCGATCAGGGCATAGTCCATGCATTCGCGCCGATTCTGGGCCTGACCCAGCCGGGCATGACCATCGTGTGCGGTGACTCGCACACTTCGACGCACGGCGCATTCGGTGCGCTGGCATTCGGCATCGGTACTTCCGAGGTCGAGCACGTCATGGCCACGCAGACGCTGTCTCTGAAGCCGTTCAAGACCATGGCCGTCAACGTCAACGGCAAGCTGCCTGCGGATGCTACCGCCAAGGACATCATTCTGGCGATTATCGCCAAGATCGGCACCGGCGGCGGCCAGGGCCACGTCATCGAATACCGTGGCGAAGCGATTCGCAACCTGACCATGGATGAGCGCATGACCGTATGCAATATGTCCATTGAGGCCGGTGCGCGAGCCGGCATGATTGCGCCCGATGAGACCACATTCGAGTACCTGAAGGGCCGTCCGCATGCGCCGGAAGGTGAGATGTGGGATCGTGCGGTCGAGTATTGGAAGACGTTGAAGACCGATGACGATGCCATGTTCGACAAGGTAGTGGATATCGACGCCACCAAGCTCGGCCCGTTCGTGACTTGGGGCACCAACCCCGGTCAGGGTCTGCCGATCACCGCGAACGTGCCGGAACCGGACAAGATCGCCGACGCCACCAAGCGTGCCGCCGCCGAACGCGCGATTACGTACATGGGTCTGAAGCCGGGCATGCCGATCAAGGACATCGCCGTGGACACGGTGTTCATCGGTTCGTGCACCAATGGTCGTATCGATGATCTGCGTCAGGCCGCTGCGATTATGAAGGGACATCACAAGGCGGAGAACATTCACCGCGTGCTCGTGGTGCCGGCCTCCTCCCGCGTGCGTCTGCAGGCGGAAAAGGAAGGGCTTGACAAGGTGTTCAAGGACTTCGGTGCGGAATGGCGTAACGCCGGCTGCTCGATGTGCCTGGGCATGAACCCGGACAAGCTGGTGCCGAACGAACGCTCGATTTCCACTTCGAACCGTAACTTCGAAGGCCGCCAGGGCAAGGGGTCGCGTACGCATCTGGCGTCGCCTGCCGTGGCCGCAGCGACTGCTATTCGCGGCACGATTTCGTCCCCCGCCGATTTGTAAATACTGCACACTGGCTCCCGCTGGCGGGGACTGTCAGTCGAAGACTGACTGAGGGTGGTCTTGAGACGCTGTATGCCGGCGACCACCCCTAGTCAGCAAAGCTGACAGCCCCCGCCAGTGGGGCAAGAACTGAAAGCTTGATATCCATGGAAAAACTCACCACCCTGACCGGCGTGGGCGTGCCGCTGCGCCGCTCCAACGTCGATACCGACCAGATCATTCCCGCCGTGTTTCTGAAGCGCGTGACCAAGTCCGGCTTCGACGACGCCCTGTTCTACGCATGGCGCCGCGACCCGAACTTCGTGCTCAACAAGCCGGAGTACGCCGGCAAGGGCCAGATTCTGGTAGCCGGCCCCGAATTCGGCATTGGCTCCTCCCGCGAGCACGCCGTGTGGGCGCTGCACGATTACGGCTTCCGCGTGGTCATCGCCCCCAGCTTCGCCGACATCTTCTACGGCAACACCGCCAAGAACGGTGTGCTGGCCGCGATCATGCCGCAGGAGTCTGTTGAGCTCCTGTGGAAGCTGCTGGAGGAAGAACCCGGCCGCGAGATGACCGTGTCTTTGGAGACCCGCACTGTCACCTGCGGCGACGTGACCCTGCCGTTCGAGGTCAACGACTACGTGCGTTGGCGCTTGATGAACGGTTACGACGATATCGACCTGACGCTCCAGCATGAGGACGACATCGCCGCCTATGAAAAGATGCGCGCCGAAAAGTTCCCCTTCAAGCCCAAGACCATCCCCGCCAAGCACTGGCCCGAAGAAAAAATCGAGTCCGCCCGCGAGCCTGAAGATAATTGGACGGGCCCGTTGGCCGACCGCGGCATTATCTAACTCTCTCCATCGCATAAACAAGGTCTCACTGGCTGCTCACCAGTGAGACCTTTGAAATTCATACTTCGGTCGGACCGTCCGCCCAACGGCTCAGGATATCGGCGTCTGCGCGGTGTAGGAAGAGAAAGCGGAGGGTGTCGAGACCGTTGGTGACGAACAGGGGCATGGTGATGCGTTCGATGCCGTGCGGCTCACGCCACAGGGTGGTCGAGCGGGTGACCGACTGTACCCGGGTGCGGCGGGTGATGAGTACGAACTGTGCCAGTCCGTTGGCTCCCGTGACGGTGATGCGGTGGGGAAGCGGCGCGATATAAACGTCAGCGGCTGCGTTCGTCTCAGATGCGTACGTTTCGGAGCTGTCTTGTGCCTCCAAAGCAGTTGTTGTATCGGAGGCCGGTGTCGGCTTTGGCTTGTAGGTTGCTCAAGTGCGGATTCCTGTTGCGTAGATGCGTCAGGGCACTGGAGATTGATTGTTTCACGAGATGTTCCACGCAGTGTTTCACGAGATGTTTCACGGCACCGCTCCAGCTCCAGCTGCAAGGTACCGGGTACCGCGTCCAGCCGGATGTCCGTGTCCGCACCAGCCGCTGAAACGGTGAGCTGCACTACGCTGAATGGTTGCAGATATAACGGCGAAGTGCTGTTGATGGCATGGATTGCGTAACTAATCGTGCGATTCTTCCGCAAGACGTTCATCTTTCACGGCCGTGCCTCACGCGGTGAATACTGGTGGGTGCATTTGTTCACGATACTGTTGACGGCTGCAGTCGGCATCATCTCCGGCGGCATCGGCTCATTGATGGGCTATTCGTTCGGCAACGGCTCGGACATCATCGATTCGCCCCTGAGCAATCTCATGGACAATGCCGCGATTGTTGTTGAGCTGGTGCTGTGGATTCCGAATCTTTCGTTATCAGTTCGCCGCCTGCATGATGAGAACCGGCGCGGTTGGGGTTGCGGTTTGTCTGGCCGCGGCTCTGCTGCCTCTGCAAGGTTGGTGGATTACTGGTGGCACTGCGTTGGTAACGGTGTTTTTGGCAGTCGGTTACGTGTTTACCAAACGCGTCGCGGTCGCTGTACCACTGGCTTATTCCGTACTGGATGCTCTCGGATTCGCGATGCTGCAATCAGCATCGGTGGGTGGCAGCATTATTCGGGGTGCGATTGACGCGCTGAACGATACAACCAAGGACGATGCAATCGGCTCCAGCGCTGCAGCTCCGGTTGAGATCACACTGCCGCAGTATTCGCTAATTGTGTTTGCGGCAACGTTGGTGCTGAACCTGTTGATGCTTGGGTCCCTGGTGGCGTTTGGCTCGGCGTTCCGCCGTTCGTTCGAAGCCGATGCCCGTGCTGCTCGCGCCGAACGGATACTCGGACGTATCACCCGCGAGCAGGAGCTGGCCCATATGATTCACGATTCGGTGGCCAATGACATGTCCGCCATCGCCATCGGCATATCAACGTCCAACGGCAACATCACCGTCCAATACGACGGCATTATCGGTCTGGTCTCGGTATTGCTCGCATTCGGCTTCCTGCTGCTCATGCGTCATCGAGATATTTTCACCCGCGAATTTTGGCTCGGCGGCCCACACGTCGACAGCTATGGTGAGCCCAATCAGCTCGGCCGTATCAGCCAGTACGGTGGTGGGCGCATGCAACCGTTGTGGTTTGCGGTGTTCATTGTGCTGGGTATAGGCGTGCAGGGGTAAGCGCGCTATTTGTGCGTGTGATGGCCGGGCGTGGCTTATCGTTGAACTATGAGTGATTTTGAGCCGTTTTACGATGTGAAGCATAGCTATGAAGATAACTATGAGCAAGGGCCGTTTGGGGCGTTCGCCGAGGCGCTGAAGGCGACCCCCTCAGTCACCTCCGGTGACAGCTCCCCCTATGAGGGGGAGCCAGGGAAAAAGACGTCAGATGGTGTAGTGGGGGAGCCAGGATCCGCTGCCTTCCTTGGCCAGCCGGTCAACCTGCCGTTCGGCATTCCCGCAGGTCCGCTGTTGAACAGCCGGTTCACTACGGCCGCTTTCCGCATGGGCTTCGATCTGGCTACCTACAAAACCGTGCGCTCGCGGGCATGGGGCTGCAATCCGTTCCCGAACGTGCTCGCCGTGCATCCCAAGTCGGCGGACGGCTCGCTGACCCCGGGCAGCGCAGAACTGGACGAGGGCGTACTCGCCGACACCGACTATGAGCAGCCGATCTCCATCTCCAACAGCTTCGGTGTACCCTCGCAAAGCCCGGACGTCTGGCAGCCGGACATGCGCGCGGCCATCGCCGCCGCCGGTCTCGGCCAAGTGCTGGTGCCGAGCTTCCAAGGCTCGCGCGTGGAAGGCATGAGCGAGGAAGAATACATCGCCGACCACGCCACCACCGCCCGGCTGATCAAGGAAACCGGTGCAAAGCTCATGGTAATGAACACCAGCTGCCCCAACGAAGGCCACAATCGGCTGCTGTGCCATAATCCGCTGCTCGTGGGTCGCATCACCGAAGCCGTGAAGCAGGAGATCGGCGATATTCCGCTGATGGTCAAGCTCGCCTACATCCCCAGCGATGATGACCTGGAGCTCATGGTGCGCTCCACCGTGGGCCACGGCACCGTGCAGGGCTTCAGCACCATCAACACGATTTCCGCCAAACTGGTCGACGCCAACGGTAACCAGGCACTGCCCGGCGCGGGCCGCTACCGTTCAGGCGTATGCGGCAACGCGATTCGCGGCGCTGGACTCGACATGGTCGCCCGTCTGGCCGCGATCCGCGAGAAGCTCGGTCTTGATTTCAAGATCAATGGCGTGGGCGGCGTGGTTTCGCCGGCCGACTATCAGGCATACAGAAACGCCGGTGCGGACTCGGTGATGTCCGCCACCGGCGCGATGTGGGATGCCGAACTGGCCCGCAAGATTAAGTCCAGTATCAAATAACGGCAAGGCGTTACGGTCTGCTGAACACGTGAAAACGGGTGTGGCCTGTATGCGCATGGCATTGTTCATAATGCATGTGCACGTACAGGCCACACCCGTTTTCACGTTGGCCGGACGCCGATTACTTATCGTTGATGCGGCTCAGGAATGCCTTGGTGCGTTCGTGGGTCGGGTGGTCGATAACCTCTTCGGCAGTGCCCTCTTCCACGATGACACCTTGGTTCACAAAAACCACCTTGTCGGCAACCTTACGCGCAAAACGAATCTCGTGCGTCACAATCACCATAGTGATGCCCAGCTTGGCCACTGTGCCAATCGCTTCTAGCACATCGCCCACCAATTCCGGATCAAGCGCGGAAGTCGGTTCATCGAACAGGATCGCGGTCGGGTTCAAAGCCAGTGCTCGTGCGATGGAAACACGCTGCTGCTGACCACCGGAAAGCTGAATGGGGTAATAGTCGGCGAAATCAGACAAGCCGACCAATTCCAGTTGTTTGCGGGCGATTTCGTCAGCCTCGGCCTTGGACTTCTTCTTTACCGTGCGTAGACCTTGCGTGATGTTCTGCAACGCGGTCTTGTTCTTGAACAGGTTGTAGTCCTGGAACACCATGGCGGTTTGACGGCGAAGTGCCAGTGCATCGGCATGTTTGATTTTTTTGCCGCAATCAACACTGACTCCACCGATGGTAATGACACCCGAATCCGGGGTCTCCAGTAGGTTCATGCTGCGTAGCAAGGTGGTCTTGCCTGACCCGCTGGGGCCAATAATGGCGGTTACCTCACCTTTGGCGGCATGCAAGGAAATGCCTTTCAGGATTTCCTTGTCGCCGAAGGATTTATGTAGGTCTTCGACGCTGATGGCGTATTCCATGACGTTCCTTTTTGATCCTATGTATTAGCGCCTAATTACGGGATTGCGCCACGCTTAGGCAGCCTTCTTGGTCTTGATAAAGCCTTGGCCGTCTTTGGCCAGTTCGTGGTCCTTGCGGCGAACGAAGCGCAAGGTGCACACGGGGTCGCCCTTGGCGATTGTGCCTTCAAGCGTGAAATCCAGGTAGGAGAACTCCTGCGCAAAAGCATGGTCTCCGGCCATGGCAACGTCGCACAAACGGGCAATCTGCTCAGGATTCTTGCCCTGCTTTACCCATTCGGTGACGTACGGGCAGTAATGGAAATGAATCTCCAGCTCGTCGTCGTTGTCGACCACACGCTCCATCTCATAGATCTGCTCGTTGTGATCGCGGCCGAAATCATCTGCGAACTGGCGGAAGGCCGGATGCTCGCCAAGTTGCTGGGCGAATTCCTTACCGTTGTCGGCACCGTACGTCCATACGGCGTCATAGGCGAACTGATCGTCCAGGCCGTGCTTGGCGGCCTCGTCAATCATGTTGCTGATGGTTGCGGCGCGACGAGCGGAAATGTCGCGAAGGCCGTCCACCACCGGGTTGACGATGCTCGGAACATTGTTTTCGAATGCCATGAGATTTCCTTCCCTAGGATGTGAAACTGCTTGAACTACTTGCACTGCTTGAAATTATTGTTCGATGCGATGCTGCTGCGTGTATGTCATCAGGCGATGACAGATACCTTTCTGCGCAACTTGGATTTCGCCTGCTTGCTTAAGAAGAAGAACGAGAACTGTTGCATGGCATCATCTTCCTTGATATTGAATTTGCCGAGTTTGGCGTACAGCAGGTTCAGCAACCATTCGGCAACCACGCACACCACCCAGTAGAGCAGTGCGGCAACCAAGTACGCTTCAAGGAAATCGTAATTCTGGCTGGCGCTGATTTTCGCCGTGCCCAACAGCTCGGCAACGCCGACCAGAGAGGCAACGCTGGTGCCCTTGAGCAGCCATATAAAGTAATTGCCCATATCGGGGATAGACACCACAACTACCTGCGGCAGCAGAATATGCCAGATGATTTCTCGACGGCGCATGCCGCATGCCTTGCCCGCTTCAATCTGCCCGTGGTCAATGGCACGAACCGAGGAAACCACTACGTCGGTAATGTATGCGCCGAAGTTCAATCCCAGTGCCAGTACCGCGGCCGGGAAATACGGCGGGTTGCGCGGGTCGAAATGATAGCCGAGGAATCCGTCGAGACCTTTGGCCACGATGGGCACCGCGTAGTAGCAGAACAGCAGCTGAATGACCAGCGGCACGCCCTTGATAAACGTATTGATGACGATGACCAGTTGCTTGAGTACGGGGATGCGTACCAGAATAAAGGCGCCGCAGGCGACGGCGAACAGCAACGCCACAAGCATCGACCATAAGGTAAGTGTGATAGTAGCGGGCAGTGCGCGCAGCAGGACCGGAATATCCTGCCCCATGAATTCGTAATCCAAAGTCATAGTCTCACGCCTTCCCGTAACGCTGGTAGTGCTTTGCAGCCAGATTGAATAGCAGCTCGAGAATCGCAACCAGTACGAAATAGATAACTGCGGCGACGCCGAGCACCCACAGCCTGCCTACGCCGGAATTCAAGCCAATCATGCGATCCGCATAGCCCATGACTTCAATTGCGCCGATAGTGTAGGCCAGTGAGGCGCCTTTCAGGACATCAATGGCAAGATTCTTCAAATTGAGTACAGCATTCTGCAGCGTTCCCGGCACGATGACATGGAAGAAGCATTGCAGACGGCTGAAACCAATGCTGTAGCCAGCTTCGATCTGGCGGTAATCCATAGCGAGATATCCGCCACGATACGCTTCAGCCACAAAGCATGACAGGTTCAGTGTGGTGGCGATGATGTAGAACGTACCTGCCGACCAATCATTGATATCAATGCCAATGATGAGGAGCAGTCGAGGAAGGCCATACAGAATCAGAAACAGCTGTACCAGCTGGGGAGTGCCTCGGAAAAAAGACACGAACAGCGATACCAGCCAGTACACGACGCCAGTGCCACGAAGCCGTGCTTGGCAGATGAACACTGCCAAAATCGCGGCAATGATGCTGGGCGCCAGCGTGTACACCAACGTCATCGGAACGTATTGAAGCATGCCTGGCAATACATTCACTATGATTTGCAATCCGGAATCCATATGGCCCCTCGTATAGTTATTCAGCGAATCTCAAGCGAAATACAACTGAGATCAGCCGTTGTCGGCAATGCCGAGCTTCTCGGCAAGGGCGAAGTTATCCTGCTTGAACCACTTCTTGGTCAGACCGGCCAAGGTGCCGTCCTTGGTGAGGGCCTCGATGGACTTGTTCACCTGCTGCTGCGCGTCCTGGTTCTTCTTGTTGAGCAGGAAGACGGTGTCGCGGCCGTCGACGGCGTCGGTGACCTTCATCGGGTATCCGAGGCTGTCCTTGACGCCATCGAACTGGTCCTTGGACAGGTAAACGGCGTCATATGTACCGTCGTGCACCTGCTGGATCATGTCGGTGAAGGTCGGCTGGGTGGAGGAAGCCTCCATCTTGATCTTGACGTTCGGGTGCTTCTTCTGCCAATCGCGGAAAGCAACGTAACGGCCATCGGTGGACTCGATCGGCACCACGGACTTGCCGTTGAGGTCTTCCATGGTCTTGATTTTGCTGTTCGGGTTCACAATGAGGTTCAGGAAGTAGTAGTTGTACGGCTTGGTGACCAGGTAGTCCTTCTCACGAGCCGGCGTGCGGAAGAAGGTGCCGCTGACCAGATCGTACCTGCCTTCCTTGAGGCCAATAAGTGCATTCTGGTATTCAAGAGTCGAGTACTCGAGCTTGATGTTCTTGTTCTGATCGTCGATTTTCTTCAGAACTTCGTATTCAAAGCCTGCGGGGCTACCGTCTTTTTCGGCGTATGCATACGGTTTGTTCGGCACGACCAGTGCGACTTTCAGTGTTTTTTCACCGCTATCAGCGGCTTGCGCGGAACCGCAGGCGGCCAAACCGGTCAGAGTGCTCAGCGCGACGACGGCCGCAAGAGCTTTTACCGCCGTCTTTTTCAGTGAGTATGAGTTCATTTGGAGGTGGCCCCTCTCTATCTAACCATGTTCTCCAGTGTTACGTGTCAGTGCAGGACCTCACCGTATGCAAAGTGCGGTGGTATCGATTGCAGCAACGGGCAATAGTGTATAGCGGTGAAACGCTGGAAAGGAGCCGTTTATCACTATTGCTTATAGAGATTATTGATAACGATGTCTCAGCGTCAATGAAACCAAGGGATACTGATACGCAAAAAATGGCGAAAGTTCCATGATAGTCGAGTTGTAAATTGGAAATCAATACCTAATGTGCATAACAGGTAGTTATGTTGCATATTTGACTGAAACGGTGGACGGAAGCTGCGGCAAGAGAACGAACGTACGTAAGTATGCGGCTCGACGAGACCCTCGCATACTTACGGACGCTTTCGCTGCCGACAGCTCACGTATCGTGCAGGATGCAGGCAGATCGATGGATTTTACTCAGCCGCCGCCTTCATGGCCACGGCGCCGACGTAGTAGACCGGCTTGTCGAAGTTGGGCTGGAACAGGAAGTCCACGTTGGCCAGCTGGTCGGTGGTGAAGCCGGCCTGAATGGCCATGGAGATCACGTTCGCCGCGCCGGAAATGTCGGCCTTGGAGCAGAACTGGCCACCCTTGACCTTACGAGTCTCAGGATCCCAGGTCAGGATTGATGTGACCGGTGTGGTGGTGAGCATGAAGTCCGGGCGGTAATCCTCGGTGAGCGAGGTTTCGTGGACCGTGAGCCCGCGGCGTTCGGCGCCCGCACGGGTCAGGCCGGAGGCGGCGAGCGAGAGATCATACAATTGCACGGCGGACGTGGCCTGCGTACCCAGGTATTTCACGGTCGGCGCCTCGATGTTGCGGCCGACTAGCAGGCCCTGGCGCACCGCGTTGGTGGCCAGCGGAATGTAATCGTGCTGGCCGGTCGGGTTGTAGAACACGGTGGCGGAGTCACCGGCGGCATACACGTCCGGCACGGAAGCCTGCATGTAGTCGTCCACCACGATCGCGCCGTTCGGCAGCATATCCACCTTGCCCTTGAGCAGATCGGTGTTCGGCAGGAAGCCGACCGCCAGGATTGCCATCTCGGCAGTGTATTCGCCCTTTTCGGTGACCACGGTGACCGTATTGTCGTCGTTGTCGTGGAATTCCACCACTTTCTGGCCGAGCGCGAGCGTCACGCCGTGCTCTTCGAACGCCGCCGCCACCTGATCGGTGATGGTCTTGTCGAAATTATTGGCTAGCGGGCGGTCGAGCCCGTCCACCAGCGTGGTCTTGACGCCGGTGACGCTGAACTGCTCGGCGATCTCCGCGCCGATGTAGCCTGAACCGATGACCACCGCGGACTTGGCGGTCTTGGCCTTCTCCTTGATGGCGATGGCGTGATCCCAGTTCTTGCACAACAGTACGTGCGGGCTATCGATGCCGGGAATCGGCGGGATTACGGGGCGGGAGCCGGTGGTTACGACCAGTTTGTCGAAAGCGAGGGTTTGCTCGGGAGCGTCATCACCGTCTTCCAGAGAGCGGTAGGTGATGGTCTTGGTGTCAAGATTCACGTCGGTCACATCGGTGCGCATGTGCATGGTCGCACCGGCTTCGGCCAAGGCGGCGGGAGATGAGTAGAACATCTTCTTCGGGTCGGACACGTGGTCGCCCACCCACAGGGCGATGCCGCAGGAAAGGAAGGAGAGCGTGCCGTTGCGCTCGAAAACGTGAACGGTCCAATCGGGGTGTTCGGCGAGAATTGAGGTGGCGGCGAATGTGCCGGCGTGTGTACAGCCAATAACGGCGACGGTGGTCATGAATGCTCCTTTGCTTGTGGCCATGGCGTCAGGTGCCATTGCCCTGAATCGTAGCGTAGAAGCATGAGGAACACCGTGGGCTCAGCTGTGAGGAAGATCACGTTTGTTGCGGGAGGTTGGACTTGGGGTCTCGGTTCAGTATCCGAGAGGGAAAGTTCACGCTTGCGGCTGCCATCGTTCGGCTTCAGGCGCATTTCACCGAGTCGGCACATGGGTTATGGCAAACTAGACGATAGCATTTTGTGCAATTGTTCAGAATTGTTCGTATAGGAGAGTGGCGTGGCTGAGAATCCGGATGACGTGCTGCATGTTGAAGGCGGCAAGCCGCTGAATGGCACGATCAAGGTGCGTGGCGCGAAGAACTTCGTGAGCAAGGCCATGGTGGCCGCGCTGCTGGCGCCGGGCAAGTCGGTGTTGAAGAATGTGCCGGAGATCCGCGATGTGCACGTGGTCTCCGATTTGCTGCGACTGCACGGCGTGGATGTGGACGTGAACGGCGAGAAGGGCATCGTGACCATCGACGCCAGCCATGTACAGCTGGCCGACGTGGCCGACGTGGATACGCTGTCCGGCTCCTCCCGCATTCCGATTCTGTTCTCCGGCCCGCTGGTGCACCGTCTGGGTGAGGCGTTCATCCCGGCCCTCGGCGGCTGCGCAATCGGCGGCCGTCCAATCGACTTCCACTTGGAGACCCTGCGCAAGCTCGGCGCCACCGTGGATAAGGAACATAAGGACGGCATTCACATCACTGCGCCGAATGGTCTGCACGGCGCGAAGATTCACCTGCCGTACCCGTCTGTAGGTGCCACTGAGCAGACTTTGCTGGCCGCCGTGCTCGCGGAAGGCAAGACTGAGCTCTCTGGTGCCGCCACTGAGCCGGAAATTATGGACTTGGTCTGCGTGCTGCAGAAGATGGGCGCCATCATTTCCGTGGATGTGGATCGCACGTTCCGTATTGAAGGTGTCAAGGAGCTGCAAGGCTACACGCACACTTCGCTGACCGATCGTATTGAAGCTGCCTCTTGGGCGTCTGCGGCGCTTGCCACGCGCGGCGACATCTTCGTCAAGGGTGCCACCCAGCCGGAGATGATTACCTTCCTCAACGTGTTCCGCAAGGTGGGCGGCAAATTTGAGGTGACCGATAAGGGCATTCGTTTCTGGCATCCGGGCGGTGACTTGAAGCCCGTGGCCATCGAAACCGACGTGCACCCCGGCTTTATGACCGATTGGCAGCAGCCGCTCGTGGTGGCTTTGACTCAGGCGAATGGTCTGTCGATTGTGCACGAGACCGTGTACGAGAACCGTTTCGGCTTCACCAAGCCACTGGTCGAGATGGGTGCCACCATTCAGCTCTATCGCGAATGCCTGGGCTCCCTGCCCTGCCGTTTCCAGCAGCGTAACTACAAGCATTCCGCTGTGATCTTCGGTCCGACCCCGCTGACCGGCCGCGATATTGACGTGCCGGATCTGCGCGGTGGCTTCTCGCATCTGATTGCTGCGCTGGCTGCATCCGGTCCGTCCGATGTGCATGGCATCTCGTTGATTGACCGTGGCTATGCCGACTTCCGTGGCAAGCTCGAGGCGCTCGGCGCCGACTTCGACTGATCTTCCTGGCTTCTCTCATTGAGAGAAGCCAGAATTGTATTGAGCCGTTTAGTCCTCGAA
The DNA here is from genome assembly GCF_023656805.1 of Bifidobacterium sp. M3-N-101. Classification (NCBI taxonomy): domain Bacteria; kingdom Bacillati; phylum Actinomycetota; class Actinomycetes; order Bifidobacteriales; family Bifidobacteriaceae; genus Bifidobacterium; species Bifidobacterium sp. M3-N-101. The sequence continues at coordinate 179,415 of NZ_JAMOKQ010000001.1, read as the reverse complement.
TTGTTTGGACAGCGGCACGAGCATCGCCGTGATTATTCCGAACAATACGGTGGAGATGAACAACACTGCTGCTACCGGCATCCGGTCATAGGCCCATCCGTACACCATCTGGCCGAGCGGCTGGGCGCACATGCTCACAGCCGCGGCCATGGACATCACTTTGCCGGTCATCGCTTCAGGAGTATTGAGTTGGATGGTGGGCACGGCGATGAGGTTAGTGAAACAGCTGGCAATCATTGTGCCACAAGTGAAGATGATGAGTATCATGAGCTTGGTCCATGCGCCGACCGGCAGCAGGAATACTATGCCCTGTGGAACCATGGCTAACGCGAGTGCGGCCATCAATCCTGGCAACCAGCGCATGGTGAGTTTTGCGGCGAACAGGCCGGCGATGAAGGCGCCTGCTACTCCGGAAACGCCAATCAGACCGTCGGCGATGCCATACACGGTGGCATTGAAGCCCAGCACGGTGCGAATCGTGTAGGGGAAACCGACGCCGGAGTATCCGATGAGAACGAAGTTCAGTGCGGCTGAGAACAACAACAGTTTGAACACGTTGGGACGGTCTTTCACAAGGAATCGTATGCCGGCTTTGAGGTCTTCGATTGGTGTCGGTAGTTCTTCGTCTCCGCGGTCAGGTGCGCTGAGACGGATAAAGCATTCGAGCGCGGCCGCGCCGGCAAAGCTCACGATGGTGATGATCATCATGAGGCGAATGCCGAACATGGCATATAGCACGCCGCCGAGGAAGCTTGGCAGCAGGGAGCTCAACTGCTGAACCTGATTGATCACGGCCATGCCTTGGCGCATAGTGGCAGGGCCGTACTGCCGGAACATCTGGGGAAGCGCGGCCTGTACGGTCGGCGTCTCGAACGCGCCGAGTACGGCGAGCAGCACCTGCATGGTGGCGATGGCCGCGATATTGAAGCCCGCGGCGGCGAAAACGATGGCGCTCGCCAGCACGAGCGTGGCGGAGATGGCGTCGAGTGCCACCATGATCGTGCGGCGGTTGACGCGGTCGGCCAGCACACCGCCGAACGGGGAGAGCAGGATGGTGGGCACGATGGATACGGCCAGTACCGAGGCAAACACGGTAGCCGAGCCGGTTTCGTCCAGCACCCACATCGACATGGCGAAACGCAGCATCATATTGCCGAACAGCGAAATACCCTGGCCGGCGACCAACAGCACGAAGTCGCGGGAACGCGGCGGGCGCTGGGGGCTGTTGTCGTTCTTGCGTTTTATTGCTGTGTTCATTGTGAGCCTTTCCTTGGCTCCCCTCTCTGAGGGGAGCTGTCGCCGCAGGCGGCTGAGGGGAGTCTGTCGAACGTCATCATGCCTTTGGCGGTCATTTCGATAAGTTCGTCGTCGAAAATCGGCACGCCAATCGCGCTGAGCATGGCTGCCAGACACCGTACGCGGTGCTCCATCTCGGACAAACTCGCCGGATAGAAATACGGCATCAGCCAGTAGTTGGGCAGGAGCGAGAGCAGCTCGGCGGCCTCTCGCGGATATGCGGTGGGGATGGAGCCGTCCTTGACGCCCTCTTCAATCAGCGGCAGGAACCGTTCGGGCAGGTGCTTGCTCCAGATCCGCATGTTTGCGGCGAACGAAACCGGGTCGCTCAGCATGGGCATGGCGGCGCGCATGATCTGCACATGGTCCTGTGCGGTTATCGAATAGTGCCACAATATGCGGAACTTTTCGAGAGCGGTGAGGTCGCTGCGGCCCATCACCGATTCGTTGAAGTCGTCCTGCACGTCGTTGTCCCGGTTGATGAGCTCTTCGAGGATGTCTTCCTTGGATTTGAAATGATGGTAGATCGCGCCTTTGGAAAGGTCGCCGAGTTCGTCCACGATGTTCTGGATGGAGGTGTGCTCGTAGCCTTTGGTTATGAACAGCTGTTGCGCGGCGTCGAGAATGCGATTGCGCGTCACCTCGGGGTGCGCGTTACGTGCCATGCTGGCCTCCCTGCGGTATGCGGTATGCGGCGTTGCCGATCACTATAGATACCGACCGATGGTATGTATAGCGGTTCCGGTGAGCCCCCAACGTTTTCAGGGGATTGCTGATGGCCGATTTTCGCTTGGTATGTTTCGGAATATTGCGGTGGGGCTCCCGCTAGCGGGAGCTGGCGAGTGGAGCGAGACCGAGGGTGGTCATTTGCCGTGGTGGTAAGACCCCCTAGTCGGCCAAGGCCGACAGCCCCCGCCAGCGGGGGCGGTCTATAGGCATACCGGACCGCAAGTGTCGCCGTTCTCGGTATCCTTAGAAGAATGAGCCCTGAAGCCTTAAGTGAACTGATTTCCAACATTGCCCATAACCTCGTCGCAGCCGGTCAAGCCGGAGAACTGACCGACGAGCTGATCCCGCCCATCGACAAGCTCGCCGTCATGCGCCCGAAGGACCGCGCGCACGGCGATTGGGCCTCCAATATCGCCATGCAGCTGGCCAAGAAGGCCGGCATGAAGCCGCGCGATCTGGCCGAGCCGTTCGCCGCCGCACTGGCCGAAGCCGACGGCATCGCCAAGGTCGAGGTTGCCGGCCCCGGCTTCATCAACATCACCCTTGATTCCGCCTCGGCCGCCGCAGTGGTGGACACTGTGCTTGCCGCGGCCCCTGCGGTCGATGGCGACAAGCACCTGAACAAGGTCAACGAGTACGGCCGCAACGCCCATCTGGGCGGCCAGACCCTGAACCTCGAGTTCGTTTCCGCCAACCCCACTGGTCCGATTCACATCGGTGGCACCCGTTGGGCCGCGGTGGGCGACGCCATGGCCCGTGTGCTGGAGGCCAACGGTGCCAAGGTGGTGCGCGAATACTACTTCAACGACCACGGCGAGCAGATCAACCGCTTCGCCAAGTCACTGGTCGCCGCCTGGGCCGAGGCCAACAAGCTTGGCGGCGCCGGTTACCAGACCGAAACCCCGTGCGACGGCTACAAGGGCGCCTATATCAACGAGATCGCCGCCCGCGTCGAAGCCGAAGCCAAGGCCGACGGCGTGAACCTGACCGCGTTGGCCCACCAGGATCAGGGCCTGAACGATGACGGTGAACCGCTCGGCGAGGACGACACCGAAGTGCGCGAGGAATTCCGCAAGCGCGCAGTGCCGATGATGTTCGACGAGATTCAGAAGTCCATGAAGGACTTCCGCGTGAACTTCGACGTCTGGTTCCACGAGAACAGCCTCTACGTCGACAAGAAGGTCGAAGCCGCCATCGAAGAGCTTAAATCTCACGGCGATATCTACGACAAGGACGGCGCCACTTGGTTCGAATCCACCAAGCATGGTGACGACAAGGACCGCGTGATCATCAAGTCCAACGGCGAGTTCGCCTACTTCGCCGCCGACATCGCCTACTACTGGGACAAGCGCCACCGCGCCGAAAACCCGGCCGACGTGGCCATCTATATGCTCGGCGCCGACCACCACGGCTATATCGGCCGCATGATGGCCATGTGCGCGGCCTTCGGCGACGAACCCGGCAAGAACATGCAGATTCTCATCGGCCAGCTGGTCAACGTGATGAAGGACGGCAAGCCCGTACGCATGTCCAAGCGCGCCGGCAACGTCGTGACCATCGACGACCTGGTCTCCGTGGTCGGCGTGGACGCCGCCCGCTACTCGCTGGCCCGATCCGACTACAACCAGAACTTCGACATCGACTTGGCTCTGCTCGCCTCGCACACCAACGACAACCCGGTGTACTACGTGCAGTACGCGCACGCCCGCTCCAAGAACGTGGACCGCAACGCGGCAGCCGCCGGCCTCAGCTACGAGGGCGCCGACCTGTCCCTGCTGGACACCGAGGCCGATGGCGAAGTGCTCGCCGCCCTCGCCCAGTTCCCGAGCGTGCTCGCCACCGCGGCCGACGACCGCCAGCCGCACAAGGTGGCCCGCTACCTCGAAGAGCTGGCCGCCACCTACCACAAGTGGTACAACGTGGAGCGCGTGGTGCCGATGGCCCTGACCGATCCGGAAACCCGTGGTGACGACGAGGCCCGCAAGGCCCTGGAAATCGCCAAGAACCCGGAGCCGGCCCGCGCCGCCGCCCGCCTGAAGCTCAACGACGCCGTCCAGCAGGTCATCGCCAACGGTCTTGACCTCCTCGGCGTTACCGCCCCCGAAAAGATGTGATTATGCCTATTTCTCCAATTTGGCCGGCCGCCACGGCCGTGAATGCCAATGGTGCCATTGCATTTCATGGCCGCACCGCCGAATCCCTGTTGGACGAGTTTGGCTCGCCGCTTTACCTCATCGATACCGATGAGGTATCGGCCCGTGCCAAGCACTTCGTACGCGCTGCAGCCGAGGCATTCAACACTTCCACCACGCACGTGAGCTTTGCCGGCAAGGCGTTCCTGTCCAAGGAAATCGTGCGACTGGTCGCCGAGGCTGGCATGTTTGTGGACACCTGCACGATGGGGGAGATGCGAATCGCCCTCGCTGCCGGTGTGCCCGGCCGCCGCCTAGTGCTGCATGGCAACAACAAGTCCGATGATGAAATCGCGCTGGCCATCGAACAGGGCTTCGCCAAAATCGTGGTCGATGAGCCTAATGAGCCGGAGCGCATCGCCGCCATCGCCCGTAAACTCGGCAAGCGTGCCCGCGTGATGCTGCGTGTCACTGTCGGCGTGCATGCCGGTGGTCACGAATACATCTCCACCGCTCACGAGGATCAGAAGTTCGGCGTCCCGCTGCTGGCGGCCGGAGCCGACGCCGCAGTGCTCGACGTGCTGAACAACCTGACGGACGTGACACCTGCCGCGACCAACGCGCGTATTGCGGAGTCGGACGTTAATGCCGGCAATGACCACCCTCAGTCGACTACGCCGATAGCTCCCGCCAGCGGGAGCGGCAAACCGGCACGCGAACTGCGTTATGACGTCAAGTATCCGTACGACCTGAGCCATGAGGAAGTCTCCGATACGGATAAGGTACTTGCCGCCGCTATGGAAGCCATCGCAGACGGTCCGTCCATTGCCGTGCTCAAGACCATCCTGGCCAATCAGGATGTGCTGGAACTGGTCGGTGCTCACTCGCATATCGGCTCCAACATCCACGACGCGGATGCCTTCATCCACGCCGCCAAGCGCATGATGCTGCTGCGCAAGACCCTGTGGGCCACCGACGCCTACACCCTGCCCGAAATCGATCTCGGTGGTGGTTACTCCGTGGCCTACACCGACGGCGAAGATTCCATGGACATCGATGTGGAGCTCACTCGTCTGGCCGGCTCGGTCAGCGACACAAACCGTGCTCTGGGCATGCCCGCCCCGGCCATCAGCTTCGAGCCCGGCCGTTACATCGTGGCTCCAGCCGGCGTGACCCTGTATCGTGTAGGCACCATCAAGCATGTGCACCTGAGCGATGCCAAAGACAGTGCCGGCAACCCGATTGACGAGCGTGTGTATGTGTCTGTGGATGGCGGCATGTCCGACAATATCCGTCCGGCACTGTACGGAGCCGATTACACCGCACGTTTGGCCAACCGAACCGGCTCTACTGAGACGATGCTTGCCCGCGTGTGCGGCATGCATTGCGAATCCGGCGATATCGTGGTCCATGAGGTGCGTTTGCCCGCAGATTTGAAGCGCGGCGACATTCTTGCCGTGCCGGTCACCGGAGCATATGGCCGTACTATGGCCAGCAACTATAACCAGGCGTTGATTCCAGCTGTGGTCGCCGTGTCTGAGCAGGGCGCGCATGTTATGTTGCGCCGCCAGACCATCGATGACCTGCTGGACTTGGATCAAGGCTGACGACAAAGCGGCATAGCTGTTCGATGCCGTTCAATAACGCATACGAGAGGGCCTCCCGCCGCGAGACGGGAGGCCCTCTATGTGGAACCAGTTGCTTACTTGGTGGTCACGGTACCGACCGGAGAGCCGTTGGTGACGGCTCCGGCAGCTGTGATGGCCAGCGCATCCACCAACGCCGGGTTGGTGAACACAACAATCACATCCGTGGCCTTGCCTGCAGCGCGAACCGCGTTCCAATCCACCTCGACGATCGGGTCGCCTGCGGTGATCTGCCGGCCTTCGGTGACCTTCATGGTGAACGGGTCGCCATTGAGCTGCACGGTGTCGATGCCGATATGCACCAGCACTTCCAGACCTGCGTCGGTGGTGATACCGACGGCGTGCTTGGCCTGGGCGACTGTGGACACCTTGCCGGACACCGGTGCGACGATCGTGTCTGACTTCGGTATCACCGCGAAGCCATCGCCGAGGAGCTTCTCGGCAAAGGTCTCATCGGGCACCTGGTCAATCGGTTCGATCGTGCCATCGACCGGGGCAAGCACGGTGGCTGTGGAAGCTGTGCCTGCGGGTTTAGGGGCGGCAGCGGGTGCTGCCGTCACGCTTTTGGGGCCGTGTCGCCTCCAACGGTCACACCTTTGGCGATGTCGTTCATCGCATCAGCCACGAATTGCACATCCGTACCGACGATCACCTGTAGGTTGGTCTTGTCGAGCACCTTGACGGCCGGAACACCGGTCTTCTTGATGGCATCCTGATCGACGAGCGAGGTGTCGTTCACCACCAAGCGCAGGCGGGTCGTGCAGTTTTCGATGGACTTGACGTTGGAAGCACCGCCCAGCGCCGCGTAGATGCGGGAGGCCATGGTGATGTACTTGTCTTCGCCGGCGGCCGGAGCCTCGTCCACAGCAGCGACTTCCTCGGCCTCGCGGCCCGGGGTCATCAGGTTGAACTTGCGGATTGCAAAGTCAAACACGAAGTAGTAGATGACTGCGAACACCAGGCCTTGCACGATGAGCATGTAAGGTTTTGTTGCCAGCGGCCAGCCTAGAACGAAGTCGACCAAACCGGCCGAGAAGTTGAAGCCGGACATCCAGTCCATTGCTGCGGCGATGGCCACCGACAGACCAGTGAGCCTGGCGATTGGAAAGATTCAATCGATATTGGCCGCATGCGCTTCGATGAAGATTTTCCGCCACGGCGTGTCGGATTCCTTACGTAGGATAGTAAGCGGACATCCGCCGCGGCCTTTGGCGGATGATGTGGCATCAATAGGAAGGAACCTTGTGGCACAGCTGAATGAAAGCCCTATTCGCGTTGGACTTTTGGGAGCGGGCACCGTCGGATCTCAGACTGCCCGACTGATCGTGGAACAGAAGAGCGAGCTGTCAGCCCGAATCGGACGACCGATTGAACTGACCGGCGTCGCCTGCCTTGATCCGAAGGAAACCGAAGCGTTCCCGTGGATTGATCAGTCCATCGTCACCACCGACACAATGAGCGTGGCCACCAACTCGGACATCGTCATCGAGCTTATCGGCGGCACCACCGTGGCTCGCAAGTTTGTGCTTGCCGCCATCGAATCCGGCGCTTCCGTGGTCACTGCCAACAAGGCGCTGCTGGCCAAGTATGGCCCGGAAATCTATGCGGCCGCCGAGACCAAGGGCGTTGATATTTACTTTGAGGCTGCTGTGGGCGGTGCGATTCCGTTCCTGCGCCCGCTGCGCGAGTCCCTGGTCGGCGACAAGGTGACCAGCATGCTCGGCATCGTCAACGGCACCACCAACTACATTCTTGACGAGATGACCACCAAGGGTCTTCAGTTCGATGATGTTCTGAAGGATGCTCAGGCCAAGGGATACGCCGAAGCCGATCCGACCGGCGACATCGAGGGCTACGACGCTGCCAACAAGGCCGCCATCATGGCCACCCTCGGCTTCCACACCTCCGTGACCATCGACGATGTGTCCGTTGAAGGCATCACCAAGATCACTGCTGATGACATCGCCGCCGCCACCGCCGAGCATAAGGTCATCAAGCTGCTTGCCGTGGTCGAGAATAGCGAAGCCGGCGTCTCTGCTCGTGTCTATCCGGCCCTGATTGACGAGAGCCACCCGTTGGCCTCCGTACACGGCTCCTTCAACGCCGTGTTCGTCAAGGCTGAGGCTGCTGACGATCTGATGTTCTACGGCCGCGGTGCCGGTGGCGCTCCGACCGCTTCCGCCGTTGTAGGCGACGTGGTGACCGAAGCCCGTCACATTGCCGCTGGCTGCACTGGCCCCTCCATTCCGCTGTACAAGAATCTGCCGAAGGCTCCGATTACCGCTTCCAAGGCCGCATTTGCCGTGCGCTTCCTGATTCACGACAAGCCGGGTGTGCTGGCTGCCATCGCCGCCGAGTTCGCCAAGAACGGCGTCTCCATCAACGGCGTGAACCAGGACTTGAAGCCCACTATGACCGATCCCGGTTATGACGGTGAGATCCAGCAGCTGCGCGTGGTGACTCACCTGACCGACGAAGAGACCCTGCGCAACACCGTCAAGGCTGTGCAGTCCCTCGACTTCGTGACCGGTGAGCCGTCCATCCTGCGCGTGCTGGACTGACACCGTCTAGGCTCCCTCTGATGAGGCGGTCGAACGGTGCAAGCTGAATACCCAAGCTCCCCTGACAAGGGGAGCTCCTTTTTAAGGAACAACCATGAATCCAATCTGCAATAGCGTTCACGTGCGCGTGCCCGCCACGTCCGCCAACCTCGGCTCCGGCTTCGATACCGTGGGTCTGGCGCTCGACTACCATGACGAGCTCACTTTCACGCTCAACGACGACCCGAACGACGGCATTGCCCGCGTGATCATCCACGGCGAGGGTGCCGACACCCTCCCACGTGACGAAACCCACCTCGTGGTCTCCACTTTCCGCCGTGCCTGTGCCACGTTCGGCCTCGGCCGACTCGGCTTCACGCTGGAAGCGACCAACAACATCCCTCAGGCTCGTGGCATGGGCTCTTCCGCCGAGGCCATTGTGGCCGGCATCGCCGCCGCCGCGGCCTTCGCCCAGACCGGTGACCTCAACCGTCCTGCCGTCTTCGATATGGCCGCCCAGATTGAAGGACACCCGGACAATGTGGCCCCGGCCGTGTTCGGTGGCCTGACCGTCTCCTGGGACTTCGAAACCGCGGAAGGCGTCGGCTCGGTCGCCGTTCCTGGTGGTGAACCGCTGCACGGCGGATTCCACGCCGTCAACTACCCGGTGGACCCGTCCATCACCGCCGCCGTGTTCGTGCCCGACTATGAGCTGTCCACTGAGAAGGCCCGTCAGGCGCTGCCTAGGGAACTGCCATACAAGGACGCCGTCTACAACGTGTCTCGCGTGGGTCTGCTGCCCGCTGCGATGAATCCCGTGGTGCTGGCCCAGGCCGCCCAGCAGGGCAAGTCCGGCGTCGCCGCTTCTCCGGCTCAGGATGCCGATGCGTGCGCTTGCGCTGGCGGAACCCGTGAATCGGCGTTCGCTGACGAGCTTGCGGCCGCTCAGGCCCAGTCCAACGCGCTGCTGTTCACCGCCACGCAGGACAAGTTGCATCAGCCGTATCGCGGTGCCCTGATGCCGCCGTCCGCCGAGCTCATTGCGCTCTTCCGCTCCAAGGGCTATGCCGCCGCAGTCTCCGGTGCCGGCCCCTGCGTGCTCGTGCTGCATTACGGCAACGCCCGCGAAGCCATCGATCAGATCGCATCGGAGCAGCTTGCTTCCGGCCATTGGCGTGTGCTTCACCTGCCCATCAACACCGCCGGCGTCGAAATCGAGCGTCGCTAAGTCGAGGAGAAGGCTCCCGCTGGCGGGAGCTGGCCGCCGCCGGCGGTCTGAGGGTGGTCCCCCCATACCGGCAGAGACCACCCTCAGTCTCACTTCGTTCGACAGCTCCCGCCAGCGGGAGCATAAGGACTTAAGTCATGTCCATTCCGCTAATTCTTGCTTCCAAGTCCAAGCCTCGCCGTGACGTGCTGTATTCGGCGGGTATCTGTCCCACAATTCGCGTCTCGCACGTGGATGAGCCTGCTGCGCTGGAAGCGGCCGCCCGTGAAGAAGGCGTCACCGTCGACGATCTGAGCATCAAGCAGCGCGTGATGATTCTGGCCACGGCCAAGGCCGAGGCCGTTCATCGTGCGTATCGTGATGTGGCCGATACTGCCGCCGCCGCGACCGGTGACCGCGTGATCGCCTACCCGCTCAAGGCCAAGGAAATCAAGGATTCGGAACGCGAAGCTGCCGTCGAAGATCTGTGCAAAGCCGCCGCTGGCAAGCCCATTGACTATTCCAAGGCGGAAATCGCCACCACGCGCGACTTCTCCGGCATCGATATGCCGACCGTTACCGAACCCATCGCCACCGCTATTGCCGGACAGTCGGGACTGACCGAGGCGACAGTCGGCCCGCTGATTCTTGGCTGCGACTCGATGTTCCTCCTGGACGGCGAATGCTACGGCAAGCCGCACAGCGAAGCCGTGGCCCGCGAACGACTGAAGCGTATGAGCGGCGCGACCGGCGAACTGTGGACCGGCCACTGCCTCATCGATTTTGCAACCGGACGTACTGTGCGCGGTGCAAGTCACGCCAAAGTGCATTTCGGTGAGTTCACCGACGATGACATCGAGCGGTACATCGCCACTGGCGAGCCGCTGGAAGTCGCCGGTTCGTTCACGCTCGAGGGCTTCGGTGGTGCGTTCATTGACAGCATCGAGGGCGATCCGCACGGTATCATCGGCCTCAGCTTGCCGCTGGCTCGGCATTTGGCTGGTGAATTAGGCGTCAAATGGACTGACCTGTGGAACGTAGACCGTGGTGAGCTGGCGCCGGAGAGCAAGGCTTCGGGCAACCAGCACGCCGGCATTCTGCCGCCGGTGGAGAACGTGCACCAGCCTGGCGACGGCTGGGTGGATTGCGCATGCGGTCGCAAGCATTGGGGCACCAACGGCGCGTCCGGCATTTTGCTGGCTCGCCGCGATGCTGCGAGCGGCAAGGTGACTCATGTGGTTATGCAGCATCGCGCCGCATGGAGCGCCGAGGGTGGCACATGGGGCATTCCTGGCGGTGCCACGGCGGATGGCGAGTCACCCATTGAGGGCGCGCTGCGCGAGAGCTATGAGGAGGCGAATATCACGCCCGAGGATATTGAGGTGGTTGGTTCCTACCGCGAAGATCATGGTCCGTGGGCATACACCACCGTGTTCGCCTTCGAAAAGTCCGGCTACACCGTTGAGCCCAAGGCCAACGACGACGAAAGTATGGAAGTCTGCTGGGTGCCGATTGCCGACGTGCCCAACCGCAAGCTCCTCACCGCCATGAAAACCGACTGGCCCCGTTTCGCCGCACGTCTGGATGAGCTGGCCGCCGCGCAAGGATGAGTGCGGTGCCTGAATGCGATTCTGATAATGACCGGCACTGAATAGTGGTTACCGATCGCACATCATCGGTGATTGCGGATATTGAGTGGGGTGAACATTCTGGATGATTTGGGGATGTGCCGAAAGTCATATCGTTCGTAAAATGCAACTGCTTGGTCGGTGGCAGGTTCTACAAGTAGCGCTCGCGCTCCAATGATGGCGGCGGCGTTCATGGAACGAAGTACCGCATCTCGGAGTAGTTGACTGCCGACATGCATGGTTTGAAATCTGATGTCTACGCCCATCATGCCTAGCAAGATTGCGGGGATGGGGTTCGGGCTATTGCGTTTCAGCCAGCCGGAAGCCCCCGAGTGTTCAATACTGTATGCGCTTAGTGTGTAGAATCCAGCCAGCATATCAGTGCCATTGATGTCCTTGGTGAAGGTGGCATAGACCACGGCAGTGCCTTGTCTACCCGCCGTGGCGGCATGTCTTGCCAGCCAATCATTGACCAGTGACAGACCGCAATCGAAACCGGAGATGTCGTCGTTTGCAGTCAGGCGTCGGGGCTTGGTGAAGTTGATCACGTCCATATCGGATCGCTTTCCAACAATTCAGTCAGACGTGGTCCCATGGGTTCGTCCAATGCGGCGGTGAAATCATTCCACGCTTGATTGTTCAGTCGAATGATGTGAGCTTCATGGATATCCCTGTCTGCGGCGGCGAGCAGATTCGACAATGCCCATTGCGACGCAGTCAGGCCTTTGGACTCGGCCGCTTGATCGATTCTGGATCGTTGTTCTTGAGTGAGCCTCATCTCAAAACGACTGTTCTTGTTGTTCTCAGTAGTCATACCCCTATTGTACGGCTTTTGTACGGACGAAATTGATATGTTTGGGATATCGATTGCGATGGCCACGTGAGCTCCTTTGCTTGGTATGTCCGATTTGCGAGCGTGCAGCACGCTGATTCCATGAACATACCGTTCGCGTGATTCGCATGTCCAGCCGAATCGACCTATGTGGCTCCAGCTTCCGAAGTTATCCACATTGCCATTGATAAAAGTATTGTCGCATCGACTGCGAATCTCTAATCCTTGCGGATGAGAGGTGGGTGGGGCGGTTGAAAAGGTTCATACCGCAGCCTGATGGTCAGGCTTCTGCTCGATCCGTACTCTCGGGAGTATGAATACAGCAACACAGCAATTTCAGCAGACTCAGACCGCACCGGAAGCAGTGCAACAACAGGACGCACGGCAGCAGTGGTCTCCGGTGATCGAGGCACATGACTTGGTCATGGACTACACCGCCAATATGGCCCGTGCGCAGGCCGGTCATGGCGTTACCAGTGTGATTCCGGCCGGAACAGGTGCTGCGGTTCCCGCTGCCAATGGTCAGCCCGGTTTCGCCATGCCAACCATGCACACACTTGCCCTGAACCACGTGAGCTTCGCATTGGGTGAGGGTGAGACGGTTGCTGTCATGGGCCCGTCTGGCTCCGGCAAGTCCACGCTGCTGCACGCGCTCGCCGGCATCATCAAGCCGACCGCTGGCACAGTGACCTTCCGTGGCTCGAATCTGGATGCCATGAGCGATGCCGGCCGCACCAAACTGCGCCGCAACGCCTTCGGCTTCGTCTTCCAATCCGGCCAGCTGCTGCCCGAACTGCCGGCGGTCGAAAATATCGCCCTGCCGATGATGCTTGACGGCATGCCCTACCGCACCGCCACCGACACGGCGATCCTGTGGCTGGAACGCATGGGATTGCGCGCGCTCGCCACGCACCGGCCGGGGGAGATGAGCGGCGGACAGATGCAGCGCATCGCCATCGCCCGTGCGCTCGCCGTCAAACCTGCCGTGGTCTTCGCCGACGAGCCGACCGGCGCGCTCGACCAAGCCACCGGCCGCGAGGTCATGGGCATTCTCATGGCCGCCGCGCGGGACAACGGTTCCGCCGTGGTCGTCGTCACCCACGACCCCAACGTCGCTTCGTTCTGCTCGCGCACCGTGACCATGCAGGACGGCCAGCTGGGAGGCGTACGATGAGCGCTTTCGCATTGTGGCGATTGTTCCATCGCCCCGGCTCGCGTGGCAGTGCGGGTCATACTTCGGTGTTGGCCATCATTGCTTTTGCCGCAGCCACCACTATCTTTCTCACCGTTTTGGGCGGCGTGCATGGGTTCATGTGGCGCGCCTCCGCCGACCACACCATTGGATGCGCAATCAATCTCGACGCTTGCAAACCCGGAACAGCGGAAATCTGGAAGCAGCGTATCGCCAATCCCCACAGCCTGGATCAATACGCCACGGCATACGTCGTGCTGGCGTTCTTTGCCTGCCTGCTGCTGATTGTGCCGTTCGTGGCGCTTGCCGGTTCCGCCGCGCGATTGGCTGCGTCCCGTCGTGACGCTCGGCTCGCATCCCTGCGCTTGGCAGGCGCGACCACGGGGCAAGTTATTCGCCTTACGGCGCTTGATGCGGCTGGGCAGGCCTTGGTGGGGGCGCTGATTGGCATCGCGGGGTACTGCGTGTTGATCCCCCTAATCATGTTGCTGCATTTCCAGAATCAGACGTTTACGTTCGAGCAACTGTGGGTGGGGCCGATTGCCTTGATCATTACGCTTGTTGGCGTGACCGTGTTGGCGCTGATCTCTTCGCTGGTCACGCTTCGGCGCGTGGCCATCACGCCACTCGGCGTCACTTCACGCGTTGCGACTACGCTGCCGTCCGGCTGGCGTGTGGTGGTGTTCGCCGTCATCATGGTGATTGCCGTTCTTCTGTTCAAGAATCCGATGGTGCTGGCTCAGGCCGGTGAAGTAGTGATGTACGGCGTGATCATCGGTTTCATGCTGCTGTGCTTCGCGCTGGTGAACCTCGTGGGCTCCTGGGTGGTCACCGCCCGCGCCAAAGCCAAGGCCAAACGGCCCAAGGACGCGGCCACGATGATTGCCATGCGCCGTATTCTCGACAATCCGAAGCGCGCGTGGCGCAATGTGTCCGGCATTGCACTGGCCGTGTTCATCGCCGGCATCACCTCGATCTGCGGATTCTTCGGATCGGCCGCCGTGGTCGGTGACGCCAACGACCCGTCCACCGTGTTCATTCGCGACATCGGCACCGGCGGCATCCTGACGCTAGTGTTCGCCGCTGTGCTTGCCGCGGTCAGCTCCGGTGTGATGCAGGCCGGCAGCGTGTACGATCAGGCCGGCGAATATCGCATGCTGGTGTTGGAGGGCACTGATGTCAAGACCTTGAACCGTGCGCGATTCATCGAGGTACTCACCCCGCTCAACATCGTGGTGATCGTGGCCGGCGGCTGTTCCATGCTGCTTATGGCCCCTCTGTTCGCCGCTTCGATGACCGAACCGGCCACGCTGGCCAGCTTCTTCGGCGGGCTTGTGCTGTGCTATGCGCTGGTTTCGGTGGGTGCGTTCGCGTCCAATCGGGTGGCCGCCAGCTTGAATCTGGCCGATTATCGGGCCGATGACTGAGGCGGTACGGTACTTTCCCGGGTGACGACACTGGTGGGGAGGATGACGTGCATATCACCCTGATTGCCCTTGCGGCTGTCGATGATCATCTGCACGGCGCGTTGGGCTATTTCGCTGAACGGCTGATGCACGCTGGTCAGGGAGGGCATGAGTTGGCCGGCGGGGAAAATGTCGTCGAACCCCATGACGGACAATTGCTTTGGCAACGCGATCTTATGCTCTCGTGCGGCACGATACGTGCTTACCGCAGATAAGTCGTTGCAGCAGAAAATCGCGGTGGGTCGGTCGGTGAGTTCCAGCAGCCGGCAGGCTGCTTCATAGCTTGTTTCGGCGGGGAAGTAGTCGCCCTGTTCGATATAGGACTCCGGCAGATCCACCCCGGCCTGTTGCAGAGCGGCGGTGAATCCGCTATAGCGCGCGATGCTGGTCTGTAGGTTCGCCGGCCCCCGGATAACGGCGATGCGTCGATGGCCGAGCGACAGCAGGTGTTTGCCGGCCTGGTATCCTGCGGTCCAGTTATCGATGGACACGCTCATCACATCCGAATCGACGGTATCGATTGGGTCGATGATGACCACGGGAATACTGCGCGATTTCAACAAAGACTTCGCTTGAGTGGTCAGACCGCCCATCTGCTGCATAATCACGCCTTGGGGATTTCTATCGATGATGCCGCGGAAACAGTCTTCCGTGGCATCGCCATGGTTGGTCTGGGTGACCGTGATGGCGAGGCCCGCCTGCTGCGCCCAGTATGAGGCGTATTTGATGAGTTCCATCGTGCCGTTGTGCTCAATGTATTCGACGACGAGCTCTATGGTGGGGGAGAGTTTGGTGTTGACCAGAGGCCTTGAGTAACCGTGATCTTTGAGGATTTGCTCGACTTGTCTCCGCGTCTCGTCGGAAATGCCTGGCCTGCCATTGATGACTTTGGAAACAGTGGATGCGGATACGCCGGCGATTTTTGCGAGCTCGCCGACCTTGAGCTTGTGGGTGGATGTATCGTTAGTCATCGGTGCTTCCCTCTTGAATATTCGCCGTTCAATTACTGAGACGATTTCGTCGATGTTCCCACCATTATGGCGCATTGTGCCGTAACAATTCCGTGTTTTCTTGCCCTTTGTCCGGCCTTGAATAAAAATTTTCGCAAATAGGCTTGCAAATTTCTTTATTCGGACGTATGATATAGCCGTTGGTTCACACCAGGCGAAGGAGCCCGAACACATGAGTACCATCACCAAAGTCAAGACGTATGACTTCCGATTCCCCACTTCAACGACGCTTTCCGGCTCGGATGCAATGAACCCCGATCCGGATTATTCCTCTGCGTACGTGGAGATTTCCACCAGCGCCGACGACGGCATCACGGGTGTGGGATTCGTGTTCACCATCGGCCGTGGCAACGACGTGGTTTGCAAGGCCATCGAATCGATGTCGCAGGTGCTGATTGGGCGCAACACCGAGGAACTGCTCGACAACATGCGCATTGCATGGGACCTGTTCGTGCATGATTCCCAGCTGCGTTGGCTTGGCCCTGAAAAGGGCGTGGAGCATATGGCCATCGGCGCGGTGCTCTCCGCGTTGTGGGATATCAAGGCCAAGCGTGCGGGCAAGCCGTTGTGGCTGCTGCTGGGCGAGATGGAGCCGGAGGAGCTGGTCTCCACGCTCGATTTCCGCTACATGACCGACGCCCTGCGCCCTGAGGAAGCCGTTGCGATTCTCAAAGAGGGTCAGAAGGGCAAGGCCGAGCGTATCAAGCATCTGCTGGAGGTCGGTTACCCCGGCTATTCAACCGCTCCCGGTTGGCTCGGCTACTCGGATGAGAAGATGGTGGCCCTCGCCAAGGAGGAGACCCAGGTCAAGGGCTTCAAGCAGATTAAGCTTAAGGTCGGCCAGAATATCAATGACGATCTGCGCCGCTTGTCCAAGGCCCGTGAGGCCATCGGCCCCGACGTGCGCCTCGCCGTGGACGCCAATCAGGTGTGGGATGTTCCCACCGCCATCGACTGGATCAACAAGTTCCACGACTTCGATCTGGCGTGGGTCGAGGAGCCGACCAGCCCGGATGACGTGATTGGCCACGCCACGATTGCGCGCGCCATCAATCCCATCAAGGTCGCCACCGGCGAACAGATGCAGAGCCGCATCCTGTACAAGCAGTACCTGCAGGCCAACGCCTTCGGCATCATGCAGATTGACGCCACCCGAGTGGCCGGTCCGCAGGAGATCGTGCTCGAATACCTGCTGGCAAAGAAGTTCAACAAGCCCGTCTGCCCGCACGCCGGCGGCGTGGGTCTGTGCGAGGCCGTGTGTCACTTCGCGATGTTCGATTATGTGGCGGTATCCGGCACGATGGATGGCCGAATGATTGAATATGTCGATAATCAGCACGAACATTTCGTTCATCCGACTGAGATCAAGGACGGCAACTACGTCGCTCCGACCGCTCCGGGCAACGGTACCGAAATGACGCTGGAGACGGCCGAGAAGTACCTGTATCGCTGCTGACCGCAATTGGAAATTCATAACTGAACAACACAACTCAACACAACAACACACAACCACTCCGGCTGGGGCGCCGAAGCCCCGGCCGGGCGTGACATGGAACACCCATGAAACGCAGAATAAGGATGGACGAAGGAGTTCCCATGGATCTGCATCTCGAAGGCAAAGTCATCATCATCACCGGCGGTTTCAAAGGCATCGGCAAAGGCATCACGCTGCAACTGGCCCAGGAGGGGGCCATCCCGGTGGTGATTAATCGACCCGACAGCGCTCTCGACGAGTTCAAGAAGGATATCGAGCAGTACACCACCACCTATGATGTGCACTTGCTTGACCTCAACGACACCGACAAGATCGCCGGCGTCGTCGAAGCAACATACAAGAAGTACGGCCATATCGATGGCATTGTGAATAACGCCGGAAAGAACGACAACAAGGATCTCGAGACCACTACTTGGCGTGAGTTCGAGGAATCGCTTCACGGCAACCTGACTCACTATTACGAGCTGGTCCACGCGGCCGTGCCGTATCTCAAGGAAAGCCGCGGATCCATCGTGAACATCTCGTCCAAGACCGCGCTTACCGGCCAAGGCAAGACCAGCGCCTATGCGGCCGCCAAGGGCGCGATCCTGGGCCTGACCCGTGAATGGGCCGCCGCATTGGTGCACGATAGCGTGCGTGTCAACGCCATAGTCGTCTCCGAGTGCTGGACCCCGCTCTATGCCGATTGGATCAAGACCTTTGGCGATGAAGCGGCCCAGCAGGCGCGCCTGTCGGTGATCACCGACAAGATTCCGCTGGAACATCGTATGACCACCACCGAAGAGATCGGTAATGAAGCGGCATTCCTGCTCTCCGACCGCTCCAGCCACACCACCGGTCAGTGGGTGTACGTCGATGGCGGCTATGTCCACCTTGACCGTGCGCTGAGCTGACAAGCAGCCCTTTCCCGAATATTCGCGCGGCAATTCCGGAGCTTTGATCATTGCTCCATCCGTACGCCGTATCCGCGTATGCCGCCCGTATCACCCGCGCCCTGGGTCATCCGTTTACCAACATGGCCCAGGGTGGTCCACTTCTCGCTAGGCAATATCGGGGAAACTCGTATCACTAAGGAGTCAATGATGACATCCAAAAACACAACCGGTTCCAAGGCGACCATCGCCATTGTGCTGGTGACCTCACTGTTCTTTATCTGGGGTTTGACCATGAACCTCGTGAACGCGTTGAACTCGCCGTTCGCAAACTACATAGAACTCAGCAGCGCCGAAGCGTCATTACTGCAGGTGGCCTATTACGGCGCATACTTCGTCATGGCCATTCCGGCCGGCTTGATCGCCAAGCGTTTCGGTTATAAGGGCGGCGTCATCTCCGGTCTGCTCCTGTTCGCTCTGGGCGCGTTCATGGTGATCCCTGCCACCAGCATGGCCAGCTACGGCCTGTTCCTGTTCGCCATGTTCGTTATCGCGCTCGGCGCGGCATCGCTGGAGACCAACTGCAATCCGTATATCACCAAGCTGGGTGATGAAAAGGGCGAATCGTTCCGTATCAACATGGCGCAGAGTTTCAACGGCGTCGGCAACATCGTTGGCCCGCTGATTCTTGGCCAGATTCTCGGCACCACCGTCGCATCAGGCGAGTCCGGCTTCGACGCCGCTAAGACGCAGTTCCTGAATGATACCCGCACGATATACATTGTGATCGGCGTTGTGCTGGTCGTGGTGCTCGCCGTGTTCGCGCTGTTCAAGCTGCCCACGCCTCCGGGAGACGAAGAGGAGGCCGCGGGCGGCGCCTCCTCCGAGAACAGCTCCTTCTTCGGCCTGCTCAAGCGCCCGCACTTCGCATTGGGCGTGCTTGCCGAGTTCATTTTCATCGGCCTGCAAGTGGCCGGCATGGCGGTCTTCTCCGCCTACGCGCTCAAGCACTGGGGCGCGGGCGTCACAGCCGGCACCGCAGCGATGATGCTTTCCGTGCTTTCCCTGCTGTTCACCATCGGACGCTTCGCCACCACCCCATTGATGGCCAAATTCGATCCCGCGAAGATTCTTGGCGTATACATGACCATTTCAGCCGTGCTGATGTTCGTGGTATTCCTTGGCCTGGGCAAGGTCTCCGTCATCGCGTTCATGGTGGCGTATCTGTTCATTTCCATCGGATACCCGACCATATTCTCCCTGACGCTGAAAGGTATCAAGGGTTCCGCGGCGAAGACCGGTTCCTCGGCTTTGGTGATGAGCATTGTGGGCGCCGCGTTGATTCCGCTGCTGCTCGGTGTGATTCAGGATGCGGCAGGCATCGAGATCGCCATCCTGGTGATGGTCCCGGGCTTCCTGTTCGTGGCATGGTACGCATTCTGGGGTTCCAAGATCGGTCTGAAGGAGGCCTGACATGACACTCAACGTAATCGATTCCCACTTCCATATCTGGGATCCGGATGCGCAGGATTTGCCATGGCTGGCAGGATTGCCCTCGCTGCAACACAAGTACACGATTGAAGACCTAGCCGCACAGTACGCCAAGTTTGGCGTGAACTTCCTCGGCGGCGTATATGTGGAGGTCGACGCGGCCGATCACGAGCTCGAGGACCGGTTGTTGTACGAGAATGCCAGCCCTCTGATCCTGAAGCGCATGCTGCAGGGGCGGATAAGCCCATGGATGCGTGTTCCGATCAACGCCGATGGCATCAGGGAGCCGTTGCATGTGGATTCCGAGCCACGGGGCCGAGCCCTCGAACCCGAATTCATCGCCGGCCTACGTGTGATGGCCGTCAAGGGAATGCCTTTTGAGCTGTGCAACCGGGGCCCGGAGTTGGGCGACATGGCCAAGGCGTTCTCGCAGGTTCCTGAAGTGACGGTCATCATCGATCATCTCGGCAACGTGCCCGGGCTTGATGAGGAATCGTGCGCCGCGCTCGCAGCGTTGGCCGAACTGCCGAATTCGTATATCAAGGTTTCCGGCGACAACCCGGTGGACCCGGACATCGTGAAATACGTGCGGGACACATTCGGCCCGAAGAAGGTGCTGTACAGCTCCAACTGGCCGGTCGTGGAACTCAACTCGACCTTTGCCACGCACTTCCAACTCATGCTGGACACGTTCGGCGAGGACGAGGACTTCTTCGAAAACAACGCCCGCCGCGCTTACAACATCGACTAAACCCAAGCCCCCTCTGATGAGGGGGCTATCGTCCGCAGGACGACTGGGGAGAGGCCGCAAACCCGGTGCCGCTTGTGCGGCACCCCTATTCCGTAACGAAAGGAACAATCATGACAAGCAGCGCCGAATTCTCGGGCATCATCTGTCCATCCATCACCATCACCAAGGACGACGGTGACATCGACTATGAACGTTGGGGGCAGCATCTCGATCATCTGATCGAGGCCGGTATCAACGGCGTGCTGGTGTTTGGCAGCATCGGCGAGTTCTATGCCTTCCCTCTGGACGTCAAGAAGCAGGCGGTCGACTTCGTGGCCAAGCATGTCGCCGGGCGCATCAAGGTGTTCGCGGGCGTGGGCGATACCAACTTGAACAATGTGATCGACTTCGCGCGGGCAGTCGAAGCAAGTGGAGTGGATGCGCTCGTGGTCGTTTCGCCGTATTACTTCGGCCCTACTGCGGGAGGCGCGAAGGCGTACTTCGGCGCGGTCGCTGAAGCGACGAATCTTCCGGTGATCCTCTATAATTTCCCACCGCGCACCGGCAGCGACTTGACCCCGGAGCTCGTGGCCGAGCTTGCCGCCGCGCACCCGAACATCGTCGGCATCAAGGACACGGTCGACACAATCAGCCACACCCGCAAGGTGATTCGCGCGGTCAAGGCCGTGAATCCACGGTTTGCGGTGTTCTCCGGTTTCGACGAGTACTATCTCGTCAACCGCGTCTCCGGCGGCGATGGCGTGATCTGCGGCATGACCAATGTGGAGCCGGAGACCTTCGTTACGCTGCACCGTGCATATGAGGCCGGCGACTATGGCACCGCAATTGAGGCCGCCGAACGCATCAGCCACCTGATGGCGCTGTACGATCAGACCGACCTGTTCATCTCCGCCATCAAGGGTGCGGTCAAGGCCAAGGGACTGAACATTTCCACCCTGATCCGTGAGCCAGCGGTGCAACTCATTGCTCAGCAGTATGAGGCGATTAAGGCGATTCTCAAGTAGCGTATATCTCAGGCTTCCGCGGAATCCTACGGTGGATTTCGCGGAAGTTTTTTTACGGTGATTACAGTTGCCGGCTCAGCTCAGCAGCGCCGCGATGATCGCGATAAACACCGGGCTGGTCATGGTACTCATGAGAATGCCATCGCGCGCGAAAGTGAGGCCCACGTTGTAACGAGCCGCGTAGTTGTAGACGTTCTGGCCGGTGGGCAGGGCGGCGAGCACCACGCAGGCATACAGCTCGGAACCGCGGAAGCCCATCACGAAGTAGGCGAGCAGGAACGCGATGATCGGCATGATCACGTTCTTGAGCACCGCTACGGTGAAGACGGCCGGACGATCGCCCTTCTGTTGCAACGGCTTGGTGCCGTGCAAGGACATGCCGAACGCCATCAGAATCATCGGCACCGCAGAGTCTCCGATCATGTCAATCGGGTCGAAGATGAACTTCGGCACCGGGAACCAGCCGATCTTTGCGGAGATGGCAGAGACCACGATGCCCAGCAGCGAGCCGATAAGCAGCGGCTGATGCAGCGGTTGCTTGGCAATCTCCTTGACGGAGACCTTGCCCTTGGTGGTCACATCAAGCACAGTCAGGCCCACCGGCGTGAAGATGGCCTGCTGCATAACCAGAATCGGTGCCACCAGCGCCGGGTTGCCCAGAATATAGGTGGCAATCGGCAAACCGATGTTGTTGGAGTTCAGATACAGCGAGTTCAATGCGCCGATGGTGGCATCCGGGGCGTTCAGGTGGAAGAACATCTGATTGAGCACCAGGAACGCCACGCCCACTAGCACCGCAGAGAAGAACGCCACGATGATTGATGGATGGAAGATGTCGAAAATCGGTTCCTTGGACAGAATCGCAAACATCAGGCACGGGCTGGACACAAAGAAAGAGAAGCGGTTCAGCACCATCTGAGCGGATGGGCCTCCGATGCGCATTCGAGCGGCGACATATCCCACCGCAATCACGATGCCGATAACGCAGAAGCCTTGCATGGCGCTGATGAGACCTGGCATGTTCCTCCCTTTCGCCACCCTAGTGTGACACATAAATATGTATTCGGCGACAAAATCTCATGTAGTGGGTGAACTGTGCGCTTTGTCACGCGGTACTCTGTACTCATGACGCTTGAATTGAACCGCAACGATTCCACTGCTGAGCAGTTGAACAGTCTGCTCACCCAGATTATGGAGAACTTCTCTGTCTCCGATCATGAAGGCCCGCTCGCCGATGAGGTTGAGGCTTTCCTCAATGAACAGAAGCATCTGACCGTCCGCCGTCACGGCGACACGGTGGTGGCCAGCACCGATTTTGGCAAGTCGAATCGCGTGATTCTGGCCGGTCACCTCGACACCGTGCCGGTAATCGACAACTTCCCTCCGAAGTGGCTTGAACCTGGTGATCCGCTCATTCGCGAGGAAATCTCCCAATCCCATCCCGCAGACCGTGTGCTGTGGGGCCGTGGTGCCACGGATATGAAGGCCTCCGATGCGGTGATGCTGTATCTCGCCGCTACACTTGATGGCCTCACATCGGGAACCACTCCGAAAGTCGACCTCACCTATGTGTTCTACGACCACGAGGAAGTCACCGCCGAAAAGAACGGTCTGCGTAAGGTGGTCGAAACGCACCCCGACTGGATTGCCGGTGATTTTGCCATTATCGGTGAGCCCACCAATAGTGGCATCGAAGGCGGCTGCAACGGCACGATCCGTTTCGATGTGGTCACGCATGGAGTCGCCGCGCACTCTGCCCGCGCCTGGATGGGAGAGAACGCCATCCACAAGGCCGCTGATATTCTGAACCGACTCAATGCTTATGAAACCGCGACTGTGAATGTGGATGGGCTCGACTACCGTGAGGGTCTCAACGCCACATTGATTTCCGGCGGCAAGGGCACGAATGTGATTCCCGACGAATGCCGTGTGCATGTCAACTACCGTTTCGCTCCGGACAAGAACCTGGCTGAGGCCAAGGCGCTGATGATGGGTGCGGATGCGGGTGCTGAACTTGGTAACGGCGAACATGTGGCCACCGGTGGCGTGTTTGAGGGCTATGGCATCGAGATGAAGGATGAGAGTCCTTCTGCACGCCCCGGCCTGAGCGCGCCGCTTGCGCAGGAACTGGTTCGTCTGGTCAAGGAGCGCACTGGTCGCGATCCGCTGGCCAAGCTTGGCTGGACCGATGTGGCACGTTTCTCTCAGCTCGGGATTCCGGCCGTCAACCTCGGTGCCGGAGACCCGTTACTGGCGCATAAGCACGACGAGCAAGTGCCCGAATCTGATTTGACTGCTATGGCCGCAATCCTCGAAGACTGGCTGGTGTGAGATTTTTCGGCTCAGCCTCTTTGAGGGGAGCCGTCACCGTAGGTGACTGAGGGGAGTGCTCGGCGTGAATCCAGGCTCCCCTCAGTCTGCTTCGCAGCCAGCTCCCCTCAGAGAGGGGAGCCAAGATAGGGCTCATCCGTGTGTAAGGGGAGCCAGATAGGTCGTGGTGTGCCAGAGCGCTGGGCGCGCCCGTGCAAAAAGTGTGGCATACTGAAAGACGGTGGTTCTGCATAACCATCAGCGTGTGTAATGGCGTTGATCCCCTTACGGCTCTCGAGAACGAGACAACGTAAGCGCCGGTGTCCGCCGTTCGCAGGACAGACTTGAGACGAAGTTGCCTTTACGCGGCGCAAAGGATTTGCGCGGCCATGGTGAGAGCATGGTGTGAGACGAGCGTACAGGCCTGGATGGCGTCGCGATGCAGCGTGCCGCGAGGAGCATTGTGCCCACTGAGAACCGTGAAGGTTTCGTCGGTGACGAAACCGATAACTCAACCGTATCCAATACTGAATCACAGGCTTCGGGAGCTTCCGAGCCGAACGCCGAAGCATCGCAGCCGACTCGCCGCCGTCGCGGTGGCCGTCGTGTAGTGCGTGGCACCGGTGCTGCCGGCGCATCCCTTGAGCTGCAAGTCCAGGAACACGCCGCCCCGCTGTTTGAGGCACCCGCTTTGCCTGATGCCGATGCATCTGCTTCCACAGGAACTGCCGACAATAACGCCTCCGATGACGAGAAGCGTCCGGCGCGCCGCACCCGTAGCCGCCGCTCTGCCGATAATGCCGATTATGAGGACCGTCCGACTCGGCGTCGTGCTGTGGCTGATGACGATGATGAGCCGCGCCCGGTGCGCCGTCGTCGCGCGGTGTCCGATGATCTCGAGGAAGACGATGAGCGTCCGATTCGCCGTCGTCGCTCTGTGATTGACGATCTCGAAGATGATGATGCGCCGCGTTCATCTCGCCGCCGTACTGCGGTCGACGACTCCGATGAGGATGGCGATCGTCCGGTGCGTCGCCGTCGTTCCACTACGAATGACCGCGATGACCGCGATGACGAGCCCCGCTCGGCCCGTCGTACTCGCAGCCGCCGTTCTTCGGAAGACGCGCGCGAAGAAAACCCCGATGAGCGCGTGCTGGATGTGATTGATGCGCTGCCTGCAGGGCATGAATCCGCCCGTCGTGGCAAGCCGATGACTTCCCTGCTGTTCCAAGAGCCGGTGCTCCCGGACATGCGACGTGATGATCGTGATGATGAGGAAGATGATGGCGAACAGCGTTCCCGCTCTTCTCGTCGCTCCCGCGCCCGTGAGGATGAGGCCGATTACGAGGAACGCCCGTCTCGTTCCCGCCGGTCGAACCGCAGCGATCACGGCGATCATGATGACCGCGATGATCACGATGACCGCGATGACAGCCGCAATAATCGTCGCCGTAATGAGACTCAGGATGATTTCGACGCTGATGACCAGTCCGATTCCCGCCGTTCTCACCGTTCCCGCCGCCTGAACGCCCAGGAGCGCCGTGCTGCCGCCGAAGTCGAGCAGATTGAGGAAGACCTCGAGCTGGATGACATTACGTACTCGCCGATTGCTGAAGAGGAGAACGACGAAGAGTCCGACTCCACTCGCACCCGTTCCCGCCGTCGCCGTCGCCGTGGCTCCCGCAACGAGTCCGGTGCTTCCAACAACGACAGCGAGTCCTCCGAGAACAATGGTGACGATTCCCGTCGCCGTCGCGATGATCGCGATGAGCGCGACCGTGATGATGACGAGGAGCAGACCGTTACCCGCCGTCGCCGTCGCCGCCGCGGAGGCAAGAATGCCGAGAGCGGTGATGAGCAGGACGATCAGCAGCTGACTCGCCGCTCCCGTAAGCAGCAGTACATCGATGAGATCACCGATGTGGAAGGCTCCACCCGTCTTGAGGCCAAGAAACAGCGACGCCGTGACAATCGTCGTGAGCGTAGCCGCCAGAGCCAGCTCATGGAGCAGGATTTCCTCGCACGCCGTGAGAACGTCGATCGCCTCATGGTGGTGCGCGAGAAGGAACATCACACCCAGATTTCCGTGGTGGAAGACAACATCCTGGTCGAGCATTACGTCTCCGACATCCAGGAAGTGCAGACCGTGGGCAACATCTACCTCGGCCGTGTACAGAACGTGCTGCCCAGCATGGAAGCCGCTTTCGTGGACATCGGCCAGGCCCGTAACGGCGTGCTCTACGCCGGTGAGGTCAACTGGGACGCCGCGCGTCTCGAAGGCCAGCCGCGCCGCATCGAGTTGGCGTTCAAGTCCGGCGACCCGGTGCTCGTGCAGGTCACCAAGGATCCGATCGGACACAAGGGAGCCCGCCTGACTTCTCAGGTCACGCTCGCCGGCCGCTTCCTGGTGCTTGTGCCGTCCGGCGGCATGACCGGCGTGAGCCGCAAGCTCTCCGAACGCGAACGTAGCCGGCTCAAGGGCATCGTCTCCAAGATCGCCCCGAAGGATATGGGTGTCATCATCCGTACCGCAGCCGAGGGCGCCTCCGAGGAAGCCATCGTCAAGGATCTTGAGTCTTTGGTTCGCCAGTGGGAGCGCATCAACGCCAAGCGTGAGGAATTCTGGCATGGCAAGCGCCCGAAGCTCCTGCAGGGCGAGCCCGATGTGGCTATCCGTGTGGTGCGCGACATCTTCAACGACGACTTCGGCAAGCTCATCGTCGAAGGCGACAAGGTCTACGACCGTATCGAGGAGTACCTCGACACCATGGCCCCCGACTTGAAGGATAAGCTGGAGAAGTGGGACCCGGCCGAGCATGAGGGCAAGGACGTGTTCGACAAGTGGCAGATCGACTCCCAGCTCAGAAAGGGCATGGAGCGTCAGGTCTACCTGCCGTCTGGTGGTTCGATCGTCATCGACCGCACTGAAGCCATGACCACCATTGATGTGAACACCGGCCGCTTCATCGGCAAGGGCAAGTCCCTTGAGGAGACGGTGACGCGTTGCAATTTGGAGGCCTCTGAGGAAATTGCACGTCAGCTGCGACTGCGCGACATCGGCGGCATGGTGATGATTGACTATGTGGATATGGTCATGCCCGCTAACCGTGACTTGGTGCTGCGCCGTCTAGTCGAATGCCTGGCGCGCGACCGGACCAAGCATCAGGTGGCCGAGGTCACCTCGCTTGGTCTGGTGCAGATGACCCGTAAGCGCATCGGTCAGGGCTTGGTCGAGGCGTTCTCCGAGGAATGCCCGACTTGCAAGGGTCGTGGCTTTATCCTGCACGATCAGCCGACTGTTTCCGCCGACTACGATGACCCGTACGCATTGCGCGGCGGTGATCCGTTCGTCAAGACCAACAAGCATGGTCGAGGCACTGCCCCAGCTCCGGAACCGGCCGGCTCCAGCGCTGATGTCAAGGCCAAACTGGCCCAGATTGCAGCTGCTGCCGTGGCCGCCAACAACACCGAGGAGGAGTAGCATTAGACAAATGTTTCATGCGGGCATACCCTCGGTTGCGAAAAGCCGGGGTGTGTCGTGCTTGACACGCAGATAAAAACCAGTTGCTTTAGTCCGCGTGTAGGTGTAGATTCGAAACTCGGTGTCTGACCGCAGGCTCGGTGCGTGTTGGGCAAGGTAGCTTTCCAAAACATAAAAGGAACGAATATGTACGCGATTGTGAAGGCCGGTGGCCATCAGGAAAAGGTCGAGGTTGGCGACACCATCCTCGTGAACCGTCTCGACGCCAAGAAGGGCGATACCGTGGAGTTTCCGGTTGCTCTCCTGGTCGATGGCGCCAAGGTGACCCTTGCTGCCGCCGATCTGGCCAAGGTGTCCGTCAAGGCTGAGGTTGTGAACGACGAGGCCAAGGGCCCGAAGATCAACATCCAGAAGTACAAGAACAAGACTGGCGTTGCTCGTCGCAAGGGTCACCGTCAGCCGCTGACTATCGTCAAGATCACGGCGATTGCCTGAGTTATAGAAAGGACCATGAATCATGGCACATAAGAAGGGTGCGTCCAGCTCTCGTAACGGTCGCGATTCGTCGCCTCAGTACCTCGGCGTGAAGAAGTTCGGCGGCGAAGCCGTCGTGGCCGGCAACATCATCGTCCGCCAGCGTGGCACCAACTTCCACGCGGGCCAGAACGTCGGCATGGGCAAGGATCACACGCTGTTCGCCCTCGCTGATGGCTCTGTGAAGTTCGGTGTGCGCCGTGACCGCAAGGTCGTCGACGTCATCGCTGCCTGAGCGATATAGCGTTAAGCTTTTCAAGCCGCGCCCGTAAGGACGCGGTTTTTTTGTAAGGTAATCAATATGAGTGATTTTGTGGATCGAGTAACCGTCCATGTCCGTGGCGGCGACGGCGGCAACGGTTCGGCCGGTATTCGTCGCGAGAAGTACAAGCCGTTGGCCGGGCCGAACGGCGGCAATGGTGGCGACGGCGGATCCGTGGTATTCGTGGCCGACCGCAACGCCACCAGCCTGCTTGACTATCGGTTCATGCCACATCGCACTGCCGGTAACGGCACGATGGGTCTGGGTGACAACAAGGATGGCTCCAAAGGCGAGGATCTGATCCTCCCCGTGCCGTGCGGCACTGTGGTGTTTGAAGCGCGCGGCGAGCAGGGCAAGACCAAACATCCTGGCGAGCAGCTTGCCGATTTGCGCCATGAGGGCGACCGCGTTGTCGTTGCGCAAGGTGGTGCCGGTGGTTTGGGCAACATCGCACTGGCCAACAAGACCCGTCGTGCTCCTGGATTCGCCCTGCTTGGCGAACTGGGTGAAGAGCGCGATGTGATTCTGGAGCTCAAGTCCATCGCCGATGTGGCGTTGGTGGGCTTCCCATCCGCCGGCAAATCGTCCCTGATTGCGGCGATGAGTGCCGCCAAGCCGAAGATCGCCGACTACCCGTTCACCACGCTGGTGCCGAACCTCGGCGTTGTTATCGCCGGCGATTCCCGGTACACCATCGCCGACGTGCCCGGCCTGATTCCGGGTGCGTCAGAAGGCAAGGGGCTGGGTCTGGAATTCCTGCGCCATATCGAGCGCACGGAGATCATCGCCCATGTGATTGATTGCGCCACGCTGGAGCCTGATCGCGACCCGATGTCCGACTATCAGGCGCTGGAAAACGAGCTTGCGCTCTACGCCGACAAGCTGGAGTTGCCGCTGGGTGCGATTCCGATTCCCGAGCGTCCGCGTATCGTTATCCTGAACAAGATCGATGTGCCCGAGGCCAAGGAATTGGCTGAATTTGTGCGTCCGGAGTTCGAGAAGCTCGGTCTCAAGGTGTTTGAGATCTCCACTGCATCCCATGAGGGATTGAAGGAACTGAACTTCGCCCTGTCTGAGCTGGTGCATGAGATGCGCGAGGAAGTGGCCAGCCGTGAGGAGGCCGAAGAAGAAGCCCGCGTGGTCATCAAGCCTCTTGAAAGGACCGGTCGTCGTCCTCGCCGCGCTGACGAGGGCGGCAACGCACTCGACTTCACCGTGGAACGCCGTGAGCTCGGCAACGGCGAGGTGTTCTACGAGGTTCGTGGTGCCAAGCCGGAGCGTTGGGTCATGCAGATCAACTTCGACAACGACGAGGCCGTGGGCTATCTGGCCGATCGATTGGCCAAGCTCGGCGTGGAAGACGAACTGCGC
This sequence comes from Bifidobacterium sp. M3-N-101, assembly GCF_023656805.1. Lineage (NCBI taxonomy): Bacteria > Bacillati > Actinomycetota > Actinomycetes > Bifidobacteriales > Bifidobacteriaceae > Bifidobacterium > Bifidobacterium sp. M3-N-101. The sequence goes on along the minus strand of NZ_JAMOKQ010000001.1, from coordinate 150,166 downwards.
CGCAAAGGTGCCCGTCCAGGCGATGAGATCCGCATCGGCCGAGGCGATCGCATGGTGGAATTCGACTGGGATCCGACCATCTCCGCCGGTGCCGAAATGCTCGACGGCTCCAACCTTGGTGCACGCGGCAAGGATTTGCGTCTTGAAGAGCAGGATCCGCGCGCTCACCGCCGCTCCAATGCCGAACGTCGTGCCCAGTACCACGAGATGATGGATGCCCGTGCGGCTGTGCGCGATGCGATGATGGCTGAACGCAAGGCCGGCCACTGGGCCGACCCGACCGTCGATGATGATCGCCACGATGAGACCAGCCTGTTTGGTCACGGCGAATCCGCCGACGATAGCGCATCGGAAGAATAATGAAGTTGCTCCCGCCGGCGGGAGCTGTCGAGCACAGCGAGACGGGGGTAGTCCTGGTCGGCTGCAGATTGACAGCTCCACCGTCGGAGGCGGAATTGGAAAACAAATGAGCACACCAAGTCAGGCCGAGGTACGGCGCATGATTGCCGCTGCCGGCACTATCGTCGTCAAGGTCGGATCCAGTTCCCTGACCCAGCCGAGCGGGCACCTCGACCCTGGCAAGCTCGACGCACTTGCCGCCGCATTGGCACAAGTGCGGTTGATGGGCGGCCGTGTGGTGCTGGTCTCTTCCGGTGCTATCGCAGCGGGCTTTGGCCCGTTGGGCTTTGATGAGCGACCGGCTGATGTGGCTACCCAGCAGGCCACTGCCGCCGTGGGACAAGGTCTGTTGATGGCTCGATATGAGGCCGCATTCGGCCGATTCGGTATTCGGGTGGGCCAGATTCTGATTACTGCAGAAGACACGATTCGAGCCACCCAATACCGCAACGTGGAACGAACGTTGGACCGGTTGCTCGATCTGGGCGTGGTGCCGATCATCAATGAGAACGACTCGCTGGCCTCCAACGAGATTCGTTTTGGCGATAACGACCGGCTGTCTGCTTTGGTGGCCAATCTGGTGCGTGCCGAAGCGTTGGTATTGCTCACCGACGTGGATGCGCTGTACACCGCGCCGCCCGCCCAGCCTGGATCGCGCCGCGTGGAATACGTGCCCAATGTGATCGATGCGCTGGGTGATATCCGGGTGTCCGGCTCGGGCTCCAAAGTCGGTACCGGTGGCATGGTTACGAAGCTTGAGGCCGCTCGCGTGGCTGCCGTTTCCGGCATCCCCACTGTGCTGACATGCGCCTCAAACGCAGGCCCCGCAATGATGGGCGACCCGGTGGGCACGGTATTCGCGCCGGTCAAGGCCCGTGGATCTTCACGCCGCCTGTGGATTGGTTTCGCGGCTGAACCGCGCGGCACGATTGTGGTTGATGCGGGTGCGGCCAAGGCCATTCGTGGTGGTCGGGCATCGTTGCTGGCCGCCGGCGCTCTCGATGTGCATGGCGATTTTTCCGCCGGCGATCCTGTATGGATCGATGACGAATCCGGCACGCATCTGGCCCGTGGCCTGGCCGGCTTCGACTCCGAGGAGATTCCGCAGACGCTCGGTCGCAACACGGCCCAGCTCAAGCGATTCCTGGGCGATCAGTACGCGCATCCGCTTGTGCATCGCGACAATCTTGTACTGGTGTAAGCTATTGCGTTCCCTTTGATGGGGGAGCCGTCAAGTACGGTGAGGCAGAGCAACACTTCCTGCATCTATTCGCCACATCACTGAATCGCTGCGATGAACGTGTCCAGCGAACCGGTGCCCTGAATGCGCACACGTGGCAGATTCATAGGATCTGCACCGACATCGGCCCAGCCGTACTGAGTGGTAAACGCCGCCAATGCGCCGGTCTCCCTGACCGCCTCAATCGCGTCTGGCGTGGTATCGCCGAACGGATAGGCAAATGCCTGCAAGGAGCCGGTTACCTGCTCCGACTGCTTGAGATCATCCACAATCTCCTGATGGCTCATTGCGCTGATGCGTCCGCCGTGGCCGACCGTGCCACCGGCGCGGTGCATGTCGAACGAATGCGATTCATACTCAAGATATGGCGTGGCGTAGGTCTTCATCTTGTTCAGTGCCTCGCCGTCGGCCCCGATGACGAACGACGTGGCCGGCACCTTGTACTTGGCCAGCAGAGGGGTGCCGTACTGGAAGAAGTGCGGCTCGCCATCATCGAAAGTCATCACGATGCTGTGCTTGGGCAGGCTGTGCTTGCCATCGATGAATGCGCGGACCTCGGGCCAGGACGGGTAATAGAAATTGTTCTGCGTCAGGTATTGCAGCTGCGGCTCGAGTGACGTGGTCGGAATCCAGTTCGCGTCAACGTCTGCAGGCGGATTCGCCGGGTCGTAGACATAATGGTACATCAGCACGGGAATACCGCCGGTCTGCTTATCCATCGTGTCCACTACTTTGACTGTGCGCGTGGCGGATGCCTCATGGCCGGTCGAATCATGAACCGTGTATTGCACCGTGTAATCGCCGGGAGTGTTCGTGTCTACGGTGCCGGTAGTGACAATGTTGCCGGTCAGTACGCCGTCTTCCGGCTCGATGGCATGCGCGCCGCCCTCCACATACTGCTCGCCTTTAAGCACATAGGTGGTTTCGCTGCCGTTGACACCGATGACGATGTTGCCGGGATCCAACTGCGGCACGGTTTTACGGGTAAGTGATTTATGCGCGGTGGTCGGAAGCTGCTGTTGCGTGGATGGCGCAGACTGCCGGGCGAACCACCCATGCGTAACGACACCGACGGTGATTGCCAAGGCCACTGCCACCACGGCTGCTACCACCACTACAGCGATACGTCGCGTGCGCTGTGCTGCGATTGCGGTAGCGGAACGGTGGCTGGCGTGTTGCCCGTAGTGCAACTGTCTGTCATGAGCGCTATGCGTTTCGGCATTGCGGCTGTACGCCACACGTGGCTCGACCGTGCTGCGGCGAGTCCCACGACTGTCATGGCTTTCGTGATGCTTTGCCATAATCTCTCCTCCGGCACGCTTTCCCAACCTGCTGTGTGCAGCTCCATTGCACCACAGACCCTATGCGGATGTCCAGTTTTGCTGAGACCTGCAACACACTTCCAAACATCGTGCGTTGGGGTTATCGTAAGAGCCATGACTATGGCGCAATGGCAGATTCTTTCCGACCGTATCAACACTGTGGCACCGAGCGCTACGCTCGCCGTGGATTCCAAGGCCAAGGCAATGAAGGCCGCCGGTCTTGACGTTATCGGTTTTGGTGCCGGTGAGCCGAACTTCCCGACTCCCGCGAACGCGGTCAAGGCCGCTGCCGATGCGTGTCTTGATCCGAAGAATTACAAGTATACGCCCACTCCGGGTTTGCCCGAGCTGCGCGAGGCCATCGCGGCCAAGGTGCTGCGCGATTCCGGCTACGAGGTAAGCACCGATCAGGTAGTAGTGACCAACGGCGGTAAGCAGGCCGTGTATGAGGCTTTCCAGATTCTGCTCAACGATGGTGACGAGGTCATCATCCCCACTCCGTACTGGACCAGCTACCCTGAGGCCGTGAAGCTGGCGGATGGCGTGCCGGTGGAGGTATTTGCCGGTGCCGACGTGAACTTTGAGCCGTCGCTGGAGGCGCTTGAGGCTGCCCGCACCGAGCGGACCAAGGCCATCATCGTCAACTCGCCGAACAACCCGACCGGTGCCGTATGGAAGCCGGAAACCGTGGAAGCCATCGGACGTTGGGCTGTTGAGCACCACATCTGGATTATCTCCGATGAGATTTATGAGCACCTGAACTATGACGACGCGCGCACCACATACATCGGTGCTGCCGTGCCGGAATGCCGCGACCAGCTGCTGGTGCTTAACGGTGTGGCCAAGACCTACGCGATGCCTGGCTGGCGTGTCGGCTGGATGGTCGCCCCGGCTGAGGTGGCCAAAGCCGCCACCAAGTTGCAGGGCCATATGACTTCGAATGTGGCCAATATCTCTCAGCGTGCCGCATTGGCCGCCGTATCCGGCCCTCTGGATGAGGTATACGAGATGCGTAAGGCTTTTGATGTGCGTCGCCGTGCGATTGTTGCGGCTCTGAACGACATCGAGGGTGTGTATTGCCCGACTCCGACCGGTGCGTTCTATGCGTTTGCGGATATCACCGCGTTGCTGGGCAAGCCGCTGGGTTCCAACGGCACGGTGTGCGCTACTTCTGCCGATTTTGCCGCCGCTCTGTTGGACGAAGCTCACGTGGCCGCTGTTCCCGGTGAAGCCTTCGGCGCTCCCGGTTACCTGCGCTTCTCTTATGCTCTCGCCGACGACGATCTGGCCGAGGGCATGAAGCGTTTCAAGGACTGGGCGAAGTAAACCGTTCCTTTCCCCTCCGAAGAGGGGAGCGCATCCTGAGGGGAGTTTTGGGCGCGTTGAGCCCGGCTCCCCTTGGTCGTCTTTGGAGGCGATTTTGCAGTTTATCCGACACGCGATTTGCCTTAATCCACCCCAGCCGTTACTATAACAACTTGGCGGTTTCCGCCATGGCGAAGCGTTCTCTACGGAACGCCAGCCAAGGTGAACTTCACCTAGGGAAGTGGCGCAATTGGTAGCGCAACGGTCTCCAAAACCGTAGGTTGTGGGTTCGAGTCCCGCCTTCCCTGCCAAGTTTCTTCAATAATCAAGCAGCTGATGCGAGGTACGGAATGGCTAAGACGAGCACAAACGAAAAGGCAGTCAAGCCGAATGTCTTCATGCGTATTGGTCTGTTTATCAAGCAGATCATCGATGAGCTTCGCAAGGTCGTAACCCCCACTGCCAAGGAACTGTTCTTCTGGTCTCTGGCGGTGTTCATCTTCGTGCTGCTGCTGATGGCTCTCGTTACCGGCATGGACTTCGGTCTGGTCAAGGCCACGCTGGGTATTTTCGGCTGATTTACGCATAACCTGAAGGTGAATGACAACGCATGAGTGATGAACTGAATCTCGAGAATCTCGACGCTGCTCTGGAGAACGTGGATGCGGCGGCCGATGAGGCTCCTGTGGCTGATGCTCCGGCCGAGGCCGTTGAGTCTGCCGAACCTGTTGCCGAAGCTCCTGTGGCTTCCCCTGAAACCGTGGCTGAGTCGGCGGAAGAAGAATCCGAAGTCAACGAGTCCGAGCAGGCTGAGGAAACCGACGCCGGCCAGAAGGCTGTTGATGAGTTCTCCAAGTCGTTGCGCACCCTTGACGGTAAGTGGTACGTGCTGCACACCTACTCCGGCTACGAGAAGCGGGTGAAGACCAACATCGAGTCCCGTGTGGCTTCTTTCGGCATGGAAGATCAGATCTTCCAGGTCGAGGTGCCGATGGAAGAGGTCGAGAAGCACACCGAAAAGGGCAAGAAGGTCATCACCCGCGTGCGTGTTCCTGGCTACGTGCTGATTCGTATGTGGCCGGACGAGAACGCTCGCCGTGTCGTGCGTGAGACCGAAGGCGTGACCGGCTTCGTTGGTCCGTCCAAGGATCCGGCTCCGCTCTCCCGTCAGGAAGTCGTGGCCATGATGGCCCCGATGATTGCCTCCGAAGCGCTCAAGGCCGCCGGCGACAAGCCCGCTGCCGCCAAGAAGCGCAAGGTCGAGGTCTCCTATGCCATGGGTGACCAGGTCACCGTTACCGATGGTCCTTTCGCCACTATGGCCGCTGTCGTTTCCGACGTGGAACCCACCACCCAGAAGCTCACCGTGCTCGTGTCCATCTTCGGTCGCGATACGCCTGTGGAGCTCGGCTTCCACCAGGTGCAGAAGCTCGACTAATAGGTTTAATAGCAAGGTTTAATAGCAAAAGCCCGGCCATCACGGTCGGGCTTTTTGTTGTTGTTAGTCATCGGGCATCTCGTCGCATCGTGACCGTAGTCGCAAACCGTAATTGCAGTCGTAACCGGTAACTTTGTAGTTCCTAGGGCATCCCTTGTTCGTTAGAGACAGGATTTTAGGAGATTATCCCAGTCGTCCTAAATTTCTGTCGCTAAGTGAGTCTTAGTGACAGAAATTTAGGAGATTGGGGTTGGTTTCCTAAATATCTGTCATTGGCTTTGACTCAGTGACAGAATTTTAGGACGAAGCCGCTCTTTTCCTAAATTTCTGTCACTACGAGGACGCAGCATTGTGGAGCATCGCCGGTGTGATGTTGTTCCAGACAAATGTATGGACGGTGCCGTAGTCACCGTATGAGTTTGTCGTTTATTACCGAATTCTGGGTATGCCGATGGCGGTGAGTAGCGCATTCAGTCGTTTAAGATCGGAGACGTCTTCATAGAACAGGTGCTTGATGCTGGTGACTCCTTGCGTTTTGAGATTGGCGTCTCGCTGCCGTTCATACTCAAATTTTGCCATGAGATTAGCACGGCTTGGATTACTGGTGTCCCTGTATTTGGCAATGCCGTCATATTCAACCACGATGATGCGTCCGTCGTGGAGCTTCCAGCAAAAGTCAACACGATACGGCATTTCGGGATTGGCGGGATTATCAAACTCAGTCTGGAATAAAGGCTCGGCGAAGCCAAGCTGCCTGATACGTGCATAGGTCCATGACTCGCCGCCGTTCTCTCGTAAGGGATTAGCGTAACGTAGCAGCCTTTTTACGTTCGTTTCGTTGCAGTCAGTTTGAACGATTAGGGTTTCGACGTCGAGCTTAGTTACATGTTGAAGTCGCAGTGCAGAATCGTAGATGGCTAGAGCTTTATCGAAAGGAAGCGAAGCACAGTCGATCAGTGTTCGTGCCGGTGAGGTAACGAGTATGCCCTGACATCGATATTGTGAACATCTTGCCATGTATATGCGATTCAGTCCGCTTGCCCCACCGCAATTTGCACCTTTTGGCGAGACGATATCCACCGTTCCGTTATGCAGAGAGTATGAGTGTTCGTACTGGTAGACACAGGCGGCGCTCAATCCCGCGAACGTCCATGTCGGGTGGACTTTGGCTAATGCGCGGATGAGATGCATTGACTGTTGCTCAACGTTTAATGATTTCCAATATGACGTGGCTGCAAACAGATTGGGATAAGGAGAGACAACTTCTCCGATCTTTGTCCGCCGTCTCAAGGCGGTGTAGAGTTTGCCTCCATCGCCAATGGCGCAGCGTTGTTCTCGTTGTGCGGTTTGCAATAATGCGGCTACTTCCTTGTGCGTCTTCATTGTTTGAAACTAAACCGGGTGCTCTGGGATATGCAAGCCAGAACGACCTATGTGGTTCCAGCTTCCTGTGGATATGCCAGGGCAAATCATCGGCTGAATATGGTGCGGTGGATGCTTAGCGACAGGATTTTAGGAGATTATCCCAGTCGTCCTAAATTTCTGTCGCTAAGTGAGTCTTAGTGACAGGATTTTAGGAGATTGGGGTTGATTTCCTAAATTTCTGTCACTGGCTTTGACTCAGTGACAGAATTTTAGGACGAAGCCGCTCTTTTCCTAAATTTCTGACGCTGGGGCGGTGCATTGATGTCGTTAGGTGGGTGGCGATTGTGGATGACGCAGTCCGATGATGAGAACAACTGTGGATGATGCTGCCGATGGCGAGAACGGGGGCGGACTTATGGCCAGTTGTTGTCCGGGTGAGACGACATAATGGGAAAGCTTGTGTCTGGAGGGAAGACCCGCTAGCACAGCACAGCAATATAAGTTGCGGGAGGAGACCGACCGCGGCCAAATATTGAGCACAATCGGATACCTAATGAGTCAAGACCGATTGGGCTGAGTAGATGGACACGGACGGCGACCATTTGAACCGCGTTATAGAAAGAAGAACCATATTATGGCTCCCAAGAAGAAAGTCTCGGCGCTGATCAAGCTCCAGATTCAGGCTGGCAAGGCCAACCCGGCCCCGCCGCTGGGCCCGGCTCTGGGTTCCCACGGCGTGAACATCATGGATTTCTGCAAGGCATACAATGCCCAGACGCAGGACAAGATGGGCCAGGTCATCCCTGTCGAGATCACCGTTTACGAGGATCGTTCCTTCACCTTCGTTCTCAAGACCCCGCCGGCTGCAGCTCTGCTGAAGAAGGCTGCTGGCATTGAGAAGGGTACCGAGAACCCGCTGACCCACAAGGTCGGTTCTGTCACCAAGGCGCAGGTTCGCGAAATCGCTGAGACCAAGATGGAAGATCTGTCTGCTCGCGATATCGAAGCCGGCATGAAGATCATCGAGGGCACTGCTCGCTCGATGGGCATCACGGTTACGGACTGATAAGGAGAAGGACAGATGGTAAAGCGTTCCAAGAAGTACCGCGAAGCCGCTGAGCGCGTCGATCGCAACAACCTCTACACCGCCAACGAGGCCATTGCTCTGCTCAAGAGCATGCCCTCCTACAACTTCGACCAGACCGTCGAGGCTGTGTTCCGTCTGAGCGTTGACCCGCGCAAGGCTGACCAGCTCGTGCGTGGTACCGTCAACCTGCCTCACGGCACTGGTAAGACCGCCAAGGTCCTCGTGTTCGCTCGTGGCCCGAAGGCCACCGAGGCCACCGAGGCCGGCGCCGACATCGTCGGTGATGATGACCTGATCGCCAAGGTTCAGGGCGGCTTCCTCGACTTCGATGCCGTGGTTGCCACTCCGGACATGATGGGCAAGGTCGGCCGTCTGGGTCGTGTGCTCGGTCCGCGTGGCCTGATGCCGAACCCCAAGACCGGCACTGTGACCATGGACGTCACCAAGGCTGTCAAGGACATCAAGGGCGGCAAGATCGAGTTCCGTGTCGACAAGAACGGCAACCTGAGCTTCCTCATCGGCAAGATGAGCTTCGACGAGTCCGCTCTGGACGAGAACTTCAAGGCCGTGGCCGACGAAGTCAAGCGTCTGAAGCCGTCCACCGTGAAGGGCCGTTACCTGACCAAGGCAACGATCACCTCCACGATGAACCCGGGCGTTCCGGTTGATCCGAACACCTTGGCCTGATCGGGCTTAGCTCCGAGTAGCTAATCAAGGCGGTTCCCACTGTGGTGGGAGCCGCCTTTTGCTATATGCAGGTTGGTTGTTGGGTTGGGTGATTTCACGCTGCATGTCGGCAACAGCCGGCTGGGGGCGGCTCAGTCCTACTGTACGAGACAACGCCCTGCAATAGCCGCAGTGGCCTTCGTCTGCCTTGTCTGATGAGGCCTGTCGCGTCATAGGCTGAATTGGTATGGGATACGATTCAGCGCATGCCAGCGGGGAACACGAAAAAACGATTTACTGCGCTGTGGCCATACGCCCTAGAGCGATGGCCGTAATAAGCACGTACGCCTCACGCGGGTCGGTGGCGTCCCAGCCGGTGGATTCCGCTGCACGCTTGAGACGGTACCGGATGGTGTTGGGGTGCACATTGAGTTCCTTGGCACAGGTCTCCAGTGATCCCCCGTATTTCAGGAACGTCGAGACGGTCAGCAATGTAGGGTCATCCGGTCCTGCAGCGGTTAGGCTACCGTACACCACACGGATCAGCTCGTCGCGAGCATCTTCGTCGCCAATCAGCGCGCGTTCTGGCAGCGCGTCATCGGTGCGCAGCGGGCGGGGGAGGGACTGCGCGGTGGCAGCCAAGGCCGGAGCGGCTCTCAGACAGTACAGCGTGGCCTGAACGGATCGCATGGCGCCTTCGGCGCCGGTACGTTGCGATCCCAAGGCGATAGGACGGTCGGCGTCGAAAGCCGGGGCGATGGTGTTACAGATGATTTCCGGTGTGGCCGCACCGACCGGACGAATCAGGGCCACAACAGCGGTACGGCCCGTACCATTGTCAGCGCCTGTGAGTCCGGTTATCGGACGTTCGGCAGTCAGACATGTTCCGCCAAAATCGGCCACGATCTTTTCAATGTCAACACGGCTGCGGGCGGCGGAGCGAGCGGGGTAGCCGGCAATGGCGTAGCAGGTAAAATCATGCTCGAAGCCAAGGATGGTGAAGAGCGAGGCCACGCGGTCGTCGGCCAGATGATTGAACAGGCACTCGAACAGCACAGTGCGTGCACGGTCGGTCGCAGAGATGCCGGAACGGTCTGTGAAATCAGACGAATTGGCGGCGTCGGCGGCAAGTAGTTCGAGAAAATCTGACATATATACCAGTCTAGCGTTGGCGGTACCGGCACTGGACAACGATTCTGCCGGCATCACATTGTCAATCGTTTTACGCAACTATTGCGGCAGGGTCATTGTCGTCGATGCTGAAGACTGTGCCTGCCGAGCAATCCGACGTTCGACCAAGGATTCACGCCAATAGGTGAGCACTACGAAACCGAACACGAACGCCACCGGAAGCATGTGCCGTTCAAAGTTGTTGGCCGGTGCGGTAATCATCACGCCCATAAGCAACAGTAGTGGAATATGGGTCATCAGTGTGAGCCAGCGGCGGCGAATCACTTCGGCGGCACCGATCAGCAGCGTCATCACCACATAGAAATTGCCGTGCGTAATCCAGCCGATCACCGGGATTTTGCCCCAGCTCCGGGTGAATCCAGTAATTTGCTCGCGCCAGTTGTGGTTGTAGCTCTTAATCCATGTGGAGTTCTTCTGCACGTAGTCGCTGGTCACGTAGTAGTCCATCGACACGTATGGCTGGTCGGTCACATTGAAGTAGCCGAAACACTTGGCCAGCAATGCATCCAGTGCGATAACCGGATTGTCCTTGACGATTTCGAACCATGCCTTATTGAAATTGGTCATGTCCTCGGGCGTCACCGTGCGCCACTTGTAGCTGACTTTCTTGGCTTGAATACCTGAGGATTTCACCGGGTCAGCATCTTGCTGGGAATAGGCGTCGGCCATTTGGTCCAGATTGAACACGTCAGAGAGATTCTTCTTGGCTTCCTCCGAGATGCCTTCTGGATTGCGGCTGGCCACACGGGCGATCATTTGCAACTGCACGCCGCGGCTTTCGATGGGGTCGCCGCCGATAATCGCCCCGGAGGAGATTGCAAGAGAGATGCCGCCATGAATCAGCATGGTGGGGATAAGCAGAGCCACGACGTAGGTTGTCCAACGACGGCGGTCGGCGATGAGCGCCAACACGATCTGTAGGGCGATGATGTACCAGGCGTACTTCGCGGAAATCAGCATCACTGCAGTGGAAAGAACGAACGCAACAAAACTATGACGTGGTAAGCGGATGGGTGCGGTAGCAGTCAGACCTTTGCGCTTTCCCGCGGGCTTCCATGTCTGGGTGAGCTCATACCAGATGCCGAACCACCAGACGAACGAGAAGGCGAACAGCGGCGATTTGGTGATGGAGATCGTGGCGAACACGGCCAGCGGGCAGCACAGGAAGAACACAAGAATCAGGAATCGGGCACGCCCCCCGGCAAGCTGGGGTGCGGAATCCTGTGCGATGCGCGCGCTGGTAGTCGAGGATACGCTGCCGGTGCTGGTGCTGGAGCCGTTCTTGTCCTTGGTTGACTGAGCCACGCCCATCCACGGTCGATTGAGGAATCGGTTGGCGGTTGCGGCGCAGCAGAATACGGCGAGCAGCATCTGTCCAGCGGCAAGCGCCACGATGCCTGCATCGTTCGAGCCGGTCAGATATCGCGAGAATGCGGCCACCGCACCGTAGAACACGGTGAGCACTACGTTATGCTGGTCGGTCAGATAAGTGGAGTCAGGCGGCCACATATAGTGCGCGGTGGGGTAGATGTCCATTGGCACGAAGGAGAAGAAGCCGATATACGGCTGTTGCAGGCCGGTCCATTGGTTCCAGGCCCAGCTGAATTCGCGGATTTGCGAGCGGATATCCGCGCCGAATGCGGCCAGCAGGGTGGTCGGCACCCACAGCCAACCGATAAAGAACACGAGTGCGAGCTTCCAGAACCGATTCGTGCCGCGGGTGATCCAACGGCCCAAGGTGGCGAAGCGGGACGCAGCGGTGGCGTGACGCTTGGAGACATTGGAGTCGGCGACGACGGACTGGGACTGCGATGGTTCGAGAGCCTGATTGCTGTGCTGCTGCCCGGCCCGGCTGAGTCTCCCGCTGATCGCCCGTGGCAGCACGCGCTGTCCTGCCGCAAAGCGCACCATAATCACGATGAGCCCAAGGTAGATGGCAAACGACAGCACAAAGAATGCGGTATTGGTCCAATTCCAATTGGCGATGGTGCCGTTTTCAAAATCCCAGTACAACGGTCCCACCGCTGTGCATAGTGCCAGCCACAGGCAAGCCAGTACGGCCAGCATCCACCGTGCAGCAGCGCCCACACGGGCAAGGCGCGGGTGGGCTGCGGCAGCAGGCAGTGAAGAGGCTGGTGACGTCATGACAGTCTATGGTAGCCGCACAGGTCAACGGATGCAGATGTGTGATGGTCGCCGTCTCGCCGGTGGATTGCAGACGCAGGCAAGGCCGCTATGACTGCAATCGTATGCGGGCCATCTGCATGGTGTGACTTTGCTCACGTGTGAGCGTTCACACCGAGGTATTGGCCGAAAATGGGCGGTTTTGTGCGCTTTTTCGCGAGACATCGGGAATCTGGTCGCGCAAATCGGGGTAACGTAGTTCCCATGATGATTGCTTTGCAAGCTGCAACGCCGCAGCTACCGAGAACCAAAGCCGTTGCAGATCAAGTAGTCGCCGTGGGCGAGACTGATTCGACCAACGCGTTGGCTGCGCGCATGATAGGTGACGGGTCGTTGACGCTGCCTGAGCGCAAGGGCGGCACGCTTGCCGTCGGTGTAGTCGCCACCGATTGGCAGAGCGCCGGACGAGGGCGTAATGGTCATACCTGGATCAGTCAGCCTGGCCGTTGCTCAACGATGTCCTATGCCGTGCGCATTCCTCGCGCGATCGCCACCGACGAATCGGTGAACGGCTGGCTGCAGATGATTGCGGGCCTGGTCACGCTCGATGCGCTGAACGGCATGATTAAGGAATATGGCGCCGCTCCGAATAAGCAGGATTGTTTTTTGGAGCTCAAATGGCCAAACGACGTGTTCTGCCACGGGCTCAAGCTCGGCGGACTGCTCTCTGAACTGGTGTTGTTGCCGGACGGGGAAGCTGATGATGATGTTGTCGTCGTCTTCGGGGTCGGCCTGAATTTGGCGTTGGGCGCGAGCCGTTTGCCGACGCCGCAGTCGACTTCGCTGCAGCTGCACGTTTCGGGGTTGCCGTCGTTCAACGAGATGCGTGACGCGGTGGCCGAACGTGAGGTTGAGGGCTTCCGAGAGCGCTTGGCAGCGTTCATTGCGGATCCGCACGGGCAGGCCGAGGCATTGCGTGAAGAGATGAAGGCGGTATGTTGGGCGCGCGGCCGTCAGGTCGAGGCGCACTTCACCGATGGCACCACGCTGATTGGTGAGGCAATCGGGCTTAATGAAGATGCCTCATTGATCTTAAGAACAGAAGACGGCACGGACCATACGGTCCGCACCGCCGATGTAGGAGTGCTGTAGGTCAGCGACCGAGCTTGGACAGACCGGCTGCGGCCAAGGAGGCGACGACTGCCTTGATGGCGTCGCCGGCGACGAAGCCCATGGAAGCCAAGGCCACGGCGGCGATCGGTACGCCGGTCAGCGCGGACTGAATGACGAAGCCAAGGGCGTACACCACCACGACGCCGCCAACCAGAGCGGTCAGCAGGTAGCGGCCTGCGGTGAGAGCGGCGGCGGAAGCGGACGAGGTGTTGGCTTTACCGCGCAGCAGCGCGATAACAATCACGCCAGGCAGGAATCCGAAGAGGAAGCCGGCGCTCGGGCCGACCAGAGCCATGGTGGAAGCGCCGCCCGCGAACACCGGGAGACCGACTGCACCAGCTGCCAGGTAAGCGGCGACGGCGGAACCCGCCTGACGCCACGGCAGCATCAGACCAGCAAGCATCACCACGAAAGTCTGTAGGGTGATCGGTACCGGTGTGCCCGGAATCGGGATTGCGCCTGCGGCTGCGGACAGCCACATCAGTACGGCGAACAGCGCCGGCTTCCACGAAGCGGCGACGATGCGGCGGCCGAGTGATGCGGTGGCCGCAGTGGATGAGGTGGTGTGTGAAGTCTGCATGATGAATACCCCTATGTTGTGTGCTATCGCCGTTACTGGCAGGCGGTATGCGATGGAGTGGGAGTGCCGTGGCCTTATGTGGCCTTGATGCGCATTAGCCGTCCATATTGCGGACGGCTTGGCATGCGTACCATCGACTGCGGAACGAGGCGGTTGATGCCTGAATCGAGTGCCGATCCATTGGCTGTATCCGCCTGTACGTTGAGCCTTCCCCCGAACTTACGGTTGCCATCGTAGGAGTGTTCGGTTTCGTGCGATTTCGTGATAACCCACAAATTTTCCGATTCTGGTTTGTTGTAAGTTGACGAATACATGAATGGCGTCAACTTCCGGCGTGCTTGGTCAATAGCGCCAAAAACCCTGATGTTCCAAGTCTTAAGGGGTGCGTGGGCATGCGGTTACGCTCCCGGAACTTACGCACTCGTTTGTTCATGGCCTACAAAAGCCGATGATATGTTTTGTGCGAACTCAGCTTGTCCCATACCTCATATCAAGGGCACAATTTGACGTTATGGCTCATACTGTCAAAAAACTGCTGATTGCGAACCGAGGCGAGATTGCGCTTCGCGTAGTGCGTACGGCCAAGGAGATGGGTATCTCCACCGTGGCTGTCTACTCCGAACAGGATCGCAACAGCCGCTATGTGGACATGGCCGACGAAGCATACCTGCTTTCCGGCGACACCTACAAGGACACCTACCTCAACGAGGATCTGCTGATCGACATCCTGTACAAAACCGGTGCGGACGCCGTGCACCCCGGCTATGGATTCCTGTCTGAAGTGCCGAGCTTTGCGCAAAAGGTCGAGGATGCCGGTGCCATTTGGGTGGGCCCGCACCACACCGCGCTCGTGGATCTCGGCGATAAGATCACCGCCCGCCGCGTGGCCCTGCGTGCCAAGGTACCGCCCGTGCCAGGTCTGTCCGAACCGGTGACCGATGTGCGTACCCTGCTCGACTTCGCACACACCCACGGCTACCCGATCATGATGAAGCGCACCGATGGCGGTGGCGGCCACGGCATCACCGTGGTGCATGACGACGAGGAACTGCGCCGCTTCTACATGAACCACGACGCGCTGCAAGGCGGCGATCTGAAGGAATACTTCATCGAGAAGTTCGTGGACAAGGCACGCCACGTCGAGACCCAGTCCGGACGCGACTCGCACGGCAACTTCACCGTGTACTCCACCCGTGACTGCTCGCTGCAGCGCCGCAACCAAAAGCTTGTGGAAGAAGCCCCCGCGCCTTTCCTGCCCGAGGAAATCGTCAGCACTTTGGAGGAGTACTCCCGCCGCCTGTTTACCACGGTCGGCTATGTGGGCTTGGGCACCTGCGAATTCATGGTGACCCCGAATGGCAAGGTGTATTTCCTGGAAGTCAACCCGCGTCTGCAGGTGGAACACACCGTGTCCGAAGAGGTCAGCGGCCTTGACCTGGTGCGCGAACAGCTCAACATTGCAGCGGGCGGTGAACTCACCCGTGCCCCTGAGCCGCGCGGCCACAGCTTCGAACTGCGTATCACCAGCGAAGACCCGGTCACCAACCTGACCCCTGGTTCCGGCACCCTCGAGAAGATTCAGTGGCCGGCCGGACCCGGTGTGCGCATCGACACCGGTGTGGAGCAGGGTGACACCATCTCCCCGAAGTTCGACTCGATGATGGGCAAGGTCATCGTCACCGCCCAGAACCGCCTTGACGCCGTGGCCCGTGTGCGCCGTGTGCTGGACGAGCTGGTGATCGAAGGTGTGCCCACGCCGATTCCGCTGTTCAAGGAGATCTTCCGCAACGACGACTTCACCGCCGAGAACGGTCACCCGTTCTCCGTGTCCACCAAGTGGCTGGAACGCACGTACCTGAACCGCACACCGGCTTCCGCCAGCTCGGGTCAGCCGGCATCGCTGGCTGGTGCCGCAGCTCCTGCCGCGTCCGACAAGTCCACGTCCGAAACCTTTGTCATCGAGATGAACAACCGCCGCGTCAAGCTCACCGTGCCGCTCGACATCGTGGAGAACATCACCGGATCGGCCCGCGCCCGCGGTGCCAAGCGACCCACTCAGCCGTTGCGCGGCGCAGGCCTGCACAATGTGGCCTCCGGCGCCGCCAAGGCGAACGATGGCGCCAAATCCGGCGTCATCGCGTCCCCGATGCAGGCCGTGGTCACGCGCATCAACGTGTCCGAAGGTCAGCAGGTGGCCAAGGGCGACTTGCTGGTGGTGCTCGAATCCATGAAGATGGAGAACTACGTGTACGCGCCGGCCGCAGGCGAAGTGAAGAAGATCTTCGTCGGTCCAGCCGATGGTGTGGAAGCCGGCGACACGTTGGTCACTCTGGATGTGGCCAAGGCCGAGGACTCCAAGAAGGAGGGCGGCAATGACTGACATTATGGATTCGCCGGCCGTCAATGCCGTGACTGCTACCTCGGCGACCAACGCCTCCCAGCCTCCGGCTCACCAGCCGCTGCGCACCGCCGTGGTCAAGGCCGCCGAACTGGCTCGCGCCGCCGAAGAGCGCGCCCGCGACAAACAGCACGCCAAAGGCAAGAAAACCGCGCGCGAACGCCTTGACCTGCTCTTCGACACTGGCACGTTTGAGGAGATCGGTCGCTTCCAGGGCGGCAACATCGCCGGCGGCAACGCCGGTGCGGCCGTCATCACCGGCTTCGGCCAGGTCTACGGCCGCAAAGCCGCCGTCTACGCCCAGGACTTCTCCGTCAAGGGCGGTACCCTCGGCACCGCCGAAGGCGAGAAGATCTGCCGACTGATGGACATGGCCATCGACCTCAAAGTGCCGATCGTAGCCATCGTGGACTCCGGTGGCGCCCGCATCCAGGAAGGTGTGGCCGCCCTGACCCAGTACGGCCGCATCTTCCGCAAGACCTGCGAGGCCAGCGGCTTCGTGCCCCAGCTGAGCCTGATCCTCGGCCCCTGCGCCGGTGGCGCCGTCTATTGCCCGGCACTGACGGACCTCATCATCATGACCCGCGAGAACTCGAACATGTTCGTCACCGGACCGGACGTGGTCAAGGCCTCGACCGGCGAGACCATCTCCATGGCCGACCTCGGCGGCGGCGAAGTGCATAACCGGGTGTCCGGCGTGGCCCACTACCTCGGCGAGGACGAATCGGATGCCATCGACTACGCGCGCACCGTGCTCGCCTACTTGCCGTCCAACAGCGAAAGCAAGCCGCCGGTCTACGCCTACGCCGCCACCCGCGCCGAACGCGAAACCGCCAAGCGACTCGCCACCATCGTGCCCGCCAACGAACGCCAGCCGTACGACATGCTCGAAGTGATCCGTTGCATCGTCGATTACGGCGAATTCGTGCAGGTGCAGGAACTGTTCGGCGCCTCCGCGCTCGTCGGCTTCGCCTGCATCGACGGCAAGCCGGTCGGCATCGTGGCGAACCAGCCGAACGTGCTCGCCGGCATCCTGGACGTCGACTCGTCCGAGAAGGTCGCCCGATTCGTGCGACTATGCGACGCGTTCAACCTGCCCGTGGTCACCCTCGTGGACGTGCCCGGCTACAAGCCCGGCTCCGACCAGGAGCACGCCGGCATCATCCGCCGCGGCGCCAAGGTGATCTACGCCTACGCCAACGCGCAAGTGCCGATGGTGACCGTGGTGCTGCGCAAGGCGTTCGGCGGCGCGTACATCGTGATGGGATCCAAAGCCATCGGCGCGGACCTGAACTTCGCGTGGCCCTCCTCCCAGATCGCGGTGCTCGGTGCGGCCGGCGCGGTGAACATCATCCACCGCCATGACCTGGCCAAGGCCAAAGCCTCCGGACAGGACGTCGATGCGCTGCGGGCCAAGTACATCAAGGAGTACGAGACCAGCACCGTCAACGCGAACCTCTCGCTGGAAATCGGGCAGATCGACGGCATGATCGACCCCGAACAAACCCGTGAAGTGATCGTCGAATCGCTGGCCACGCTTGCTACCAAGCGCCGCATCAAGCGCACCACCAAACACCATGGCAACCAGCCACTTTGATTTTTGAAGACGTCAACCAAAACACAAGTAAGGAAAGTAATGTCCACCTTCTTCCTCAACCGCCTGACCACCGAGCCTCATGCGCTCGCTTTCGCCGGCCAGTCCACCCCGTGGCCGGTCGCCTTGGCAGACCAGACCACCGATCCCAGTCTTGACGAGGCCCTGCGTGGCCACGTCGCCGCAGCCAACCGACTGCTCGCCCCGGCCGCCTCTGACCTGCTGGCCACCACCGGTCGTCCGGTCGACCTGTTCGGCTTCACCCCGAACCCGGCCCGCCTCAGCGCTGCAGCCGACGCCACCGCATCCGTGGAAGGCGTGGCCCTGACCCAGCTCGGCGCCCTGCTCGACTTGGAACACCTTGGCTACAGTGTGGCCGCCGCCAAGCCGGTTGCCGTGCTCGGCCACTCCCAGGGCGTGCTCGCCGTGCACATGACCCGTGCCATCGAGGCCGCCGGCTCCATCGAAGCCGCCGGCAAGACCCTCGACGAGATTCTGGCCGTCGCCGCCCTGATCGGTGCAGCCGGCACTCGCCGCGTGCGCGAACTGGGCCTGAACCCCAAGTACGGCGAGGCCAGCCCGATGCTCTCCGTCAAGGGCGCCACCCGCGAACAGGTTGAGGCTCTGGTCAAGCGCGTGAACAACGCCCGAGGCCCGATCTCCATCGCCGTCACCAACTCCGACAACCACCACGTGCTTTCCGGCCACCCGGAAGACCTGGCAGCACTCGCCCTCGAAACCGAGCGCGAGCACAAGCACCAGGCCAAGCTGCGTGAACAGAAGCTCCACGGCGGCACTGTGTTCAACCCCACTCTCGAATACCTCGAAGTCACCCTGCCCTTCCATTCTCCGCTCATGGCCGAAGCTGTTGAGCAGACCGTGTCTTGGGCTGGCGCCTGCGGCTTTGACCAGGATCGCACCCGCGCACTCGCTGAGGAAGTGCTGCTCAACCATGTGGACTGGAATGCCCGCGTCAAGGCGCTGTTCAACGCCGCCGACCCGGCCAAGCTGTGGATTGTGGACCTCGGCCCTGGCAACACGCTTGGCAAGCTGATCGGCAACGTGGTGCAGGGCACCGGCATCGGCGTGGTCGAAGCCACCACGCTGTCCGAACGCTCCGCTCTCTCCACCTTGGAAAGCGAGCCCGAGCGCACCCAGAACTGGAAGGCACTCGCGCCGCGCGTCATCGAGACCCCGGCCGGCGCCAAGCTGGTCACCAAGTTCTCCAAGCTCACCGGCAAGCCGCCGGTGCTGCTGCCCGGCATGACCCCCACCACCGTGGAGCCGGAAATCGTGGCCGCAGCCGCCAACGCCGGCTACTGGGCCGAGCTTGCCGGCGGCGGCCAGGTGACCGCCGAAGTGTTCGACCGCCACATCGCCGCCCTCGAAGACGAGCTTGAGGAAGGCCGCACGGTTGAATTCAACGCGATGTTCATGGACCGCTACCTGTGGAACCTGCAGTTCGGCTCCTCCCGCATCGTGCCCAAGAAGCGTGCTTCCGGCGCTCCGATTGACGGCGTGGTCGTTTCCGCCGGCATCCCCGAGCTGGACGAGGCTGTGGAACTCATCAAGAACCTGCAGGCCGATGGTCTGCCGTACGTGAGCTTTAAGCCCGGCACCGTCGACCAGATTCGTCAGGTCGTGCGCATCGCCAAGGCCGTGGCCCCCACCACCATCATGATTCAGGTCGAAGGCGGCGAGGCCGGCGGCCACCACAGCTGGGAAGCCCTGGATGACCTGCTCGCCGCCACCTACGCCGAAGTGCGCGCCTGCGACAACCTCGTGCTGGTCGCCGGCGGCGGCATCGGCACCCCCGAACGCGCGGCCGACTACATCTCCGGCCAGTGGGCCCACGCCTACGGTCTGCCGGACATGCCGGTCGACGGCGTGCTTATCGGCACCGCTGCGATGACCGCCAAGGAAGCCCACACCAGCCCCGAAGTCAAGCAGATGCTCGTCAAGACGCCCGGCATTCCGGCCGACGCCAAGTCCGATGATGTGTTCGCCCCGCAGGCCGCCCACTGGGTGCCGTCCGGCAAGTCGGTCGGTGGCATGTCCTCAGGCCTGAGCCACCTGCACGCTGACATCTATGAGCTCGAGAACGACTCCGCCGAATGCGGCCGCCTGCTTGTACGCGTCATGAAGCATCCTGAGGAGCTCGACTCCCGCCGTAAGGAAATCATCGAGGCCCTGAACAAGACCGCCAAGCCCTACTTCGGCGATCTGGCCTCCATGACCTACCTCGAGTGGGCACAGCGCTTCGCCGAACTCGCCTTCCCATGGGCCGACCCGACTTACGCCGACCGATTCCAGCACCTGCTGCAGCGCATCGAAGCCCGTGCGAACGACACCGACTCCGGCGAGTTCACCTCCAAGCTGTTCGCCGCCGACGGCGTTTCTGCCGATGAGGCCGCTGCCGCCGGCCTGCTGACCCGCGACGGCATTCTCGCCGATCCGGCCCCCGCGCTGGAAAAGCTCGCTCTGGCCTACCCGCAGACCGCCGAACTCAAGGTGGTCCCGGCCGACGTGGCCTGGTTCCCGGTGCTCGTGCGCGAATACCCCAAGCCCATGCCGTTCGTGCCGGTCATCGACAACGATCTGCTGCGTTGGTGGGGACAGGACCAGCTCTGGCAGTCCGAGGATCAGCGTTATTCCGCCGATTCCGTGCGCGCCATCCCCGGCCCGATTTCCGTGGCCGGCATCACCACCGTGGACGAGCCGATCGCCGATATCCTCGGCCATTTCGAGAACGCGGCCATCGAGCGCGTGAAGGCCGAGCAGAATGCCGCCGAAAACAACGACTTCGCCGCACTTGGCGAGGCTGTTTCTGCCGAGGACTTCATCCGCAAGTCCCCGAACATCTCCTGGGTCGGCCACATCACCGATAACCCCGCCTACGGCACCGCTCTGGGCGATCAGTACTATGAAATCCGCGCGTTCGACGCCGCGGCCGGCAAGTACGATCTGGATATCCACCTCGACACCTACTGGGACAACGACCCGGACGGCGGCACCTCCAAGCACGCCGTTCGTGACATCGTCATTCCGCTCATCGTGGAAGGAACCGAGCTTGGCCGAGTGCCGGTCGTGGATCGCGAGCGTCTGATTCCGGACGTGTACGCAATGCTCGCCGCCACCGCCGGCATTGGCAACACCGCCATCACCGGCGACAAGCTCACCGCGATGCCCACCCTGTCTGTTCCCTCTGACGAGGGAGCTGTCACGGCGAATGCCGTGACTGAGGGAGAGACCGCTCAGAACAGGCCGTTCGGTACCGCCACTGCCACCTACACCTTGTCCGCCAACCTCGGCTTTGACCATGAGGCGGCCACCGGTGCCGCTCTGCCCTCCACCCTGCAACCCAGCCGCATTGCCCCTGATGCGCTGGTCGGCCCGGCCTGGCCCGCGATCTACACGGCGCTCGGCTCCGTGTACGTCAAGGGCTACCCGGTTATCGAAGGCCTGCTCAACGCCGTCCACCTCGACCACCTCATCGAACTTGAGGTGAACGAGGAGGATCTGCTCAAGCACACTGGCGAAACCATCACGCTGAAGTCTTGGGCTGAGGACTACTTCGAGTCCGCCTCCGGCCGTGTGGTCACGATTCACGTGACTCATACCGCTGCCGACGGCACGCTGCTCGCCCGCGAAACCGAGCGTTTCGCCATTCGTGGCCGCGTCTACTCTGACGCTCTGCCGGCTGACGCTCCTGAATTCGGCGATGCCGAGCACGCGGAAGTCGCTCCGACGCCGCGCCGCTTGCTGCGCCGTGTGAAGGTCGTCGCTCCGCACGACATGACCGCCTTTGCCCGCACTTCCGGCGACTTCAACCCGATTCACACCTCCACGCGCGGCGCCCGCATCTCCGGTCTGGCCGCCCCGCTTGTGCACGGCATGTGGCTGTCCGCCACCGCCCAGCACGCCGTGCAGGCACTGGACGAGAAGGGCGCCCACTACGAGATTGCCGGCTGGACCTACAACATGTACGGCATGGTCCAGCTCGACGACACCGTCGAGATCTCCGTGGAGCGCGTCGGCAAGGTGCGCCACGGCGGCATGACCCTCGAAGTCACCTGCCGTATCGACGGCCAGCTAGTCTCCCGCGGTACCGCACTGGTCCGCGCGCCTCGCGCCGCCTTCGTCTACCCCGGCCAGGGCATTCAGAAGCAGGGCATGGTTCTGGACGAGCGCGCCAAGTCCGCCGCCGCCCGCGACGTGTGGGAGCGCGCCGACAAGCTCACCCGCGCC
This sequence comes from Bifidobacterium sp. M3-N-101, assembly GCF_023656805.1. Classification (NCBI taxonomy): domain Bacteria; kingdom Bacillati; phylum Actinomycetota; class Actinomycetes; order Bifidobacteriales; family Bifidobacteriaceae; genus Bifidobacterium; species Bifidobacterium sp. M3-N-101. The sequence continues at coordinate 128,036 of NZ_JAMOKQ010000001.1, read as the reverse complement.
AAGCTCGGCTTCTCGATCCTGGGTCTTGTGCGCGATAACCCGAAGGAGCTCACCGCCAACGGCGTGACCTACCGTCACCCCGAAGGCCTGCTCAACCTGACGCAGTTCACGCAGGTGGCGCTCGCGACGGTTGCTTTTGCCCAGACCGCGCGCCTGCGCGAAGCCGGCGCCGACATCTGGCCCGCCTACTTCGCCGGCCACTCGCTCGGCGAGTACAACGCGCTGTCCGCATTCGCCGACGTGATTCCGCTGGAAACCGTACTGGAGCTCGTGTTCCACCGTGGTTCCACCATGCACCACCTCATCGAGCGTGACGCCCAGGGCCGCTCCAACTACCGCATGGGTGCCCTGCGCCCGAACCAGTTCGGTGTGGACGACGCTCACGTCAAGGAATACGTGGAATCCGTGGCCAAGGCCTCTGGCGAGTTCCTGGAGATCGTGAACTACAACCTCGCCGGCCAGCAGTACGCCATCGCTGGCACGATCGCCGGTCTCAAGGCGCTGAAGGCCGATTCCGCCCGTCGCGTGGCCGCATTCGGCGGCAAGCCCGCGTTCATGCTGGTGCCCGGCATTGATGTGCCGTTCCACTCCACCTTGCTGCGCAAGGGCGTGCCGGAATTCCGCGACAAGCTCGACGCGCTGTTGCCCGCTTACATCGACTACCGTGGCCGTCTGGTGGACCGCTACATTCCGAACCTCGTGGCTTCGCCGTTCGAGATGACCAAGGAATTCGCCGCCAAGATCCTCGAAGTCGTGCCTTCCGAGCGTATCAAGGCCGCACTGGATGACCCGGCCGTGTGGGATTCCTACGCCGCCGATGACCAGAAGCTCGGCCGACTGCTGCTCACTGAGTTGCTCTCCTGGCAATTCGCCTCCCCGGTGCGTTGGATCGAAACCCAGGCACTGCTGTTCGGCAAGCGTGAACAGGGCGGTCTCGGCGTCGAAGAGTACGTCGAAGTCGGCCTCGGCAACGCTCCGACGCTCGCCAACCTCGGTGCCAAGACCCTGCGTCTGCCCGAGTTCGCCGGCAACGACACGGTGGTCTACAACGTCGGCCGCGATGAGGGCCGCGTCTACATGACCGACACCGATTCGCTGGTTCCCGACGACGAGCCGGAAGAGACCGCGGCTCCGGTCGAAACCGCTCCCGCCGGCGGTTCCGCCGTCGCCAAGCTTGGCTCGAGCGCAGCCGCTGACGCAGCGCCGGCTGCTGCCGCTGCTCCCGCACCGGCCGCTCCGGTTTTTGCCGCTCCCGCCGGCACCCCGTCCGGTGCCGCCGTCGCAGACCTGCCCTTCAAAGCCTCCGATGGCATCGGCGTCCTCATGGCATACGCCGCCAAGGTTCGTCTTGACCAGATCGGCAGCAACGACACCACCGATACCTTGACCAACGGCGTTTCCTCTCGCCGTAACCAGCTGCTCATGGACATCAGCTCCGAGCTGGGCGTGGCCAGCGTGGACGGTGCCGCCGAGGCGACGCTCGACAAGCTCGCCCAAATCGTCAACAAGGCCGCCCCGAACTACAAGCCGTTCGGTGCCGTGCTCTCCGAGGCACTGCGCGATCGTCTGCGCTCGCTGTTCGGTGCCGCCGGCGTCAAGCAGCAGTACATCCGCGACCGTGTGGCCAACGTGTGGCAGCTCGGCGAAGGCTGGGTGGCCAGCGTGCTTGCCGCACTGCTGCTCGATACCCGCGAGGGCTCCAGCTCCCGTGGCGGTGACCTGGCCAAGCTGCCGACCGCTGCCGTGCAGAACAAGCCGGAAGCCGACAAGCTGATCGACGCCGCTGTTGAAGTGGTCGCCCAGCTTAAGGGCGTTGCCGTGGCTCTGCCGTCCGCCGGTGGTGCCGCTGGCGGTGCCGTGGTCGATTCCGCCGCACTCGACGCCTTCGCCGAGAAGGTCACCGGTTCCAACGGCGTGCTTGCCGCCACCGCCCGCTTCGTGCTGAACGAGCTCGGCGTGGCCGCTCCGGCTCCGGAGGAATCCGAGGACGAGAATGCCGCCGTGGTGGCCGAGGTCGAAGCCGAGCTCGGCTCCGACTGGCCCAAGCAGGTCGCTCCACGCTTTGATGCCAACAAGGCCATCCTCTTCGATGACCGTTGGGCCTCCGCCCGCGAAGACCTCGCCCGCGCCTACTACGACAACGACCCCGCCGCTCTGAACGGCAGCTTCATCGGCCTTGGCAAGACCATCGCCGCCGAAGCCCAGTGGTTCGCCGACAAGTCGAACAACGATGAGCTCAAGGCCGCCTTCCAGAAGGCCGCTTCCGAAGCCCTCGAATCCGTTACTTCCGACAAGAACGCCTCCCGCTACGCGAACGACATCGCCATTGTCACCGGTGTGAGCCCGAACTCCATCGCCGCTCAGGTGGTCGAAGGCCTGCTCGCAGGCGGCGCCACCGTGGTGGCCACCTCGCACAGCTTCAAGCCGTCCATCAAGGCTTGGGCGAAGCAGGCGTACCGCGAGCACGCCACCGGCAACGCCAAGCTGTGGCTGGTTCCGGCCAATCTCTCCAGCTATCGCGACGTTGACGCGCTGGTCGACTGGGTGGGCCACGAGCAGAAGAAGACCTCTGGTGCCACCACCACGATCTTGAAGCCCGCGTGGGAGCCGACCCTGTTCTTCCCGTTCGCCGCCCCGCCGGTTCACGGCACGCTTGCCGACTCCGGCGACCTGTTCGAGTCGCAGGCCCGACTGATGCTGTGGGGCGTGGAACGCGCCATCGCCGGCTTCAGCCACATCGGTGCCGACACCAACGTGCAGCACAAGCTGCATGTGGTGCTGCCCGGTTCCCCGAACCGCGGCGTGTTCGGCGGCGACGGTGCCTACGGCGAGGTCAAGAGCGCCTTCGACGCCATCGTCAATCGCGCCCGCGCCGAAAAGGTGTGGTCGAGCCGCGTCACCTTCGCTCACCCGAAGATTGGCTGGGTGCGTGGCACCGGCCTTATGGGCGGCAACGACCCGCTGGTCGCCGTCGTCGAGCGCCACGGCATTCACACCTACTCCACCGCGCAGATTGCGGCCAGACTGCTCGACCTGTGCACCGCAGAATCGCGCGAGCAGGCCCTCAAGGCTCCGCTCGACGTAGATCTGACCGGTGGCCTTGGCTCCGAGCCCATCGACATCAAGGCGTTGCGCGCGGAGGCCATGGCCGATGCGGAGAAGGAAGCTTCCTCTGAGAAGGCTGCGATTGAGGGAGAGAAGCCGGAGGGCGGCGCCGCAGGCTCCACTCTCAAGGCTCTGCCCACCCCAATTGTCACCAAGCAGGCCCCGGTCGACCTTGCCGATTGGCAGAACGTCACCGCCCGCCCGGAGGACGAAATCGTCATCGTCTCCGTCGGTGAGCTGGGCCCGTGGGGTTCCGGTCGTACGCGCACCCAGGCCGAACTCGGCATCCACCCGGACGGCACCGTTGATCTGTCTGCCGGCGCAGTGCTCGAACTTGCATGGAACATGGGCCTGCTGACTTGGGCCGACAGCCCGAAGCCCGGCTGGTACGACACCGACGGCAACCTGGTGCCCGAAGAGGACATCGCCGAGCGCTACCACGACGAGGTCGTGGCCCGCTCCGGCATCCGCCCGTTCGAGGAAGGCATGGGCGACGACTACAAGGACGGCGCCGATGAAGAAGAAGCCGAGGTCTTCCTCGACCACGACGTCACCTTCTCCGTGCCCACCCGCGAAGTCGCCGCCGAATACGTCAAGTTGGACGAGGCTCACACCACTATCGCCCCGGATGAGGAATCCGGCGAATGGAACGTGACCCGCCACGCCGGCTCGATGATCCGCGTGCCGCGCCGCGCCACCATGACCCGCACGGTCGGCGGCCAGTTCCCGAAGGGCTTCGACCCGACCCGATGGGGCATCCCCGCCTCGATGGTCGGCGACGTCGACAAGATCGCCCTGTGGAACATCGTCACCACCGTGGACGCCTACCTGGGCGCCGGCTTCACCCCGGCCGAAATCCTCGAGTCCATCCACCCCTCGCTGGTGGCTTCGACCCAGGGCACCGGCTTCGGCGGCATGATGTCGATGCGCAAGCTGTACCTCGACCGCTTCCTCAATCACGAGATTCCGACCGACATCCTGCAGGAGGCCCTGCCGAATGTGGTCGCGGCTCACGTGATGCAGTCCTACATCGGCGGTTACGGCAACATGATCCAGCCCGTCTCCGCCTGCGCCACCGCAGCCGTCTCCCTCGAGGAGGGCGTTGACAAGATCGCCCTCGGCAAGGCCGACTTCGTGGTCACCGGTGCAATCGACGACATCGGCGTGGAATCCGTGATCGGCTTCGGCAACATGAACGCCACTGCCAACTCGGAGGAAATGTACGGCAAGGGCATCGACGCGCGCTTCTTCAGCCGTGCGAACGACCGTCGCCGTGGCGGCTTCCTGGAATCCCAGGGTGGCGGCACGATCCTTGTGACCCGCGGTGACATCGCCGAGAAGCTCGGCCTGCCGGTCGCTGCCGTGGTCGGCTTCATCCACTCCTACGCGGATGGCGCCCACACCTCGATTCCGGCTCCGGGCCTCGGTGCCCTGGCTGCCGGCCTCGGTGGCAAGGACTCCAAGCTCGTGCACGACCTGGCCAAGCTCGGCGTCTCAGCCGACGACATCGCCGTGGTCTCCAAGCACGACACGTCCACCAATGCCAACGACCCGAACGAATCCGAGCTGCACAACACGCTGGCCCACGCCATCGGCCGCACCGACGGCAACCCGCTGTTCGTGATCTCGCAGAAGACGCTCACCGGCCACGCCAAGGGCGGTGCCTGCATCTTCCAAGTCAACGGTCTGACGCAGCTGTTCAAGTCCGGCGTGATTCCGGCGAACGCATCGCTCGACTGCGTGGATCCGAAACTCCAGCGCGACGACCATATGGTCTGGGTCAGGAAGCCCCTGCGCATCGGCGGCGGCGAGGACGAGTTCGGTCGTGAGACCGCTGGTCGCCCGGTCAAGGCCGGTCTGGCCACCTCGCTCGGCTTCGGACACGTCTCCGGCTTCGTGGCGCTGGTTCACCCCGGTGCCTTCGAGGCCGCCGTGGCCAAGGCCGATGGCGAGGCCGCGCTGGAAGCCTGGCGTGAGCGTGCCAACGCGCGCTTGGCTGCAGGCCAGCGTCACCTCGAGGAAGGCATGATGGGTCGCGCCGCGCTCTACGAGCCGATCGATAACCGTCGCTTCCACGAGGATCACCGCGGTTACGACCACCACGAGGTCGAAAAGGCCATGCTCCTCAACCCGGACGCCCGTCTCGGTGCCGACGGCTACTACGAGGCTTGATATCCCCTGGCTTCCCTCGGTTGAGGGGAGCTGCCTCGCATATTTTTCTCACTGACACAGCCTCAGTGAGATAAAAATTAACAAAGTGCGAGAAGCCCCTCCGTGAAGGAGGGGCTTCTCGCACTTCAAGGGGCAGATTTGACATTCGCCGGAAGTCTACTTCCGTTTCAAGGGGTTGTTGCCCAAGTAGACAAGACGCAAAAACGGCGGAATGGCGTTGACGTTATGCCATTGATACTCGTGGTGCATAGGATGATCAGCCCCTTGAAACGGAGATAGACCTTCGGAACGGTTCAAATCAGCCCCTCGAAATGGAATTAGACCTTCGGAACGGTTCGCATCCGCCTCTCGAAATGGAGATAGATATTTTCAGACCTCTAAATCAGCTTTCCAAAGAAGTTGCAGAATGTCATCTACTTTCAAAGGAGTACCTAGACTGCGAGACCGCGAGTATCTTCGTTGGAATATCAACGCTCATACTTGCGATATCAGAGTTTCAATACCCCTTTGAAGGCAGATAGCTTTCTGCAAAGTCTCAAATGTACCTCTTTGAACGAAGATGGGCATGTGTCCAGTCGCTTGATCAGGCTGAGATGCCTCTCGCTAAAGAAAAACTCGCAATTTCACGTCGTGATTGGGCGTCACTGTCTCGGAGGGTATTGATTATCGCATGAGCTAACCCTTGGCGGCGGTGACATTGCCGCCATTGAATCTATGCGTAATCGATGACGTATAAGAAATCCCCCCGGTCAGAGGAACCGGAGGGATTTTTACGTTCTGAAAGATTATTGGGCTCGGCTATTGCGAGTATGAACTACTCTGCAACGAGCGCGAGGAAGGCGTCAGCCTCGGCAGCCAGACGCGCCTCGTCTTCATCGGACAGGGTGAGCTTGCCGGTGCCCCAAGCCTCGGGAGCCAGAGCCACTCCGACCTGCTTGTCGGTGGGCAGCAGTTCGGTCTTGCCAAAGCCCAGCACCTCGTTGAGCTTGGCGAGCGTGCCGGCGCCGGCGGACTGACCGGCGGCAGCGGACAGGGCGACCTTCTTGCCGACCATCACGGAAGCGGACTCGGCCGGGAACGGCTCCAGCGGGCGGGACAGCCAGTCGAGCAGGTTCTTGAGCACGCCCGGGTAGCTGTAGTTGTATTCGGGGGAGAAGATCCACACGCCGTCGGCCTCAACCACGGCCTTGCGGGCGGCGGCTACGGCTGCCGGCGGGTTTGCATTGGTTGTTGGTAACGCTCTCATTGTGCAGTTGCCGCGCTGACAACCACTTCGCCTTAAGCGAAGAATCGGTGGCTGCGGGCGTGGAACACGCTCATTACTCAGTAAATCGTGGCCAACGTCGCATTTGGCCACTTGTTTGCGTGCAGCGGCATCGCCAACAGCACGTATTACGCCGGCATCGATTTGGGCATGTCATTGGGGCCGATTGTTGGCGGACTGTTGTACGGCAATGCGCCGATTCAATGGTTCTATCCGTTGTCCATGCTGGCCATGCCCGCCGCATGGCTGCTGTATGCGGCTACGGCGAACTACGTTCATGGGCGGACTCGGTGATTGGCCGCAAAGCCCGAAAACCCGCGGGACACGCAGGGCAGGTGCATTTCTCCAACGGAGCGCGTATCTTTAACATCTGTTGCCTGTGAGGGTGACGAATGCGGACATAGCTTAGTTGGTAAAGCGCAACCTTGCCAAGGTTGAGACCGCGGGTTCGAGTCCCGTTGTCCGCTCTCGAAAGGCCAATTAATCGCGATTGATTCGGCTGGAGAATGACCCGGGCGGTTGGCGCAGTGGTAGCGCACTTCCCTGACACGGAAGGGGTCACAAGTTCGAATCTTGTATCGCCCACTTGATGGATTGCCGGCAGGTGACTGCCGGTTTTTTCATCACTGCCTCGGGCGATTGGCGCAGCGGCTAGCGCACTTCGTTCACACCGAAGGGGTCGTAGGTTCGATTCCTACATCGCCCACCTGAGATTCGCGCTCGCTAGCTATATACTGCGAGCGTTTTTGCTTCCCCTTGGGCATTCGGTCCCTCAACGTACGATTTCCCGGACTATTTTCGGCGATGAAGAACGTACGCTGAGTTTTTTTGTTGTGCTCATTTGCCCATCTGGCCCATTTGCCGGACGCCTATGTCTGCATTAGTGGCGCTACCGGTGTTGCGCTCCCGCAATCGGAGTCATGTTGGCTCACGCAATTAGCGAGAGACGCGATTTTGTGTGAGGCCTCCCAATCGAAAGGGATATCGACAATGAGTAATCTTGCCTCGTTCTGCGCGCGATACTCGCAACAAACCATGCAATTGCCGGGCGGCGCGGAATTCTCATATCGGTACTATCGCAATCCCGTCGTCCGCGCTACGGTTGTGCTGTTGCCAGGCGGCATCGGGCTGCCCGACCTGTTCTATCTGCATTTCGAGCGATTCGCTGAGCATTATTCGGTCATTACGTTTGATTATCAGGAGCAGTTCACCACGAACGCCAAGCTTGCGCGGGCCGTCGCTAGCCTGCTGGACGGGTTGGATGAGCATGTGTGGCTGGTTGGGCAGTCGCTGGGTGGCGTGATCGCGCAAATCGTGGCGAAGTTCCATCCCGAACGCATCGAGGGACTGGTGCTGTCCAATACGTGTTCGCTGGCTCGGGATATGGGTCAAGAGGCTCGCGACGAATTGATGAGCATGGTTGAGAATCAACGCACGTGGAAGCGGCGGCTTCAGCTGATACCAATGCCAGTTTTTCGGCGGCTGATGGCGTGGGCTGTGATGCGTAAGACGCGGGACTTGTCTGCCGAAGAGCGGCGATTGATGCAGGGTCTGTGCGATGCTCTGCAGCAGTTGCTGAACAAGCAGTACCAGCGGCACATGTGGGACTGTTCGATAGCCTGAAAAATTCTGCCGCAGACAATCTAGGCAATGTGCTTGGCGGGGATTTCAATCTCGGTTCGATTGGTGATTTGCCGGCGGTAATCGGTGAGCATTTCAATGCCGATCAGTTGGGTGAAATCAACAGGTCGTTGGCGACCATTTGAACGCCGACTGACTTGACGAGCTGCAGGCGCTGGCGGAGGAAAACATCTCCGCCGACCAGATCAGTCAGGTCGCTGGCGCAATTCAGGAGCAGGGTGCCAATCTGGACCTCGGATCCATTGCCGAACAAGCAGGACTGCCCGCTGACATCATCAGCCAGATTTCCGGACTATTGGGCAAGTAGTCGCCTTAAGCTTTAACGCTGACGGTGTTGTCTCGGCTATTGCGTGTTTTGCGGTCGCTCAGCAAATCATATGGGTCGTAGGTAACCGATTGCGAGCGCTGCTGTACACAGATGTGTACGTGGGTCGAAGCGGATTCGTGGTGGCAGGTGAGACAAGCTGCCCTCGCATAGCTGGAAAAGCTTCGGTCTCGTGGAGTGCGATGTTAAAGCTGCTCAGGTCAACGGAATGGCGGAATTCCGCCGATGCAACTTGTGGTTGCGCTCGAATAACCGGCGATTGCAACCCAAAGATGGTGGCGGGTGACATGGACGGCATGCCATAGTGAGCCCATCGGCCGAACATGACATGATAAAGATTACGTATGAAGGGACATTCCAATGAGTTTTCGCGCTAACCTGCAGTACCTACGTGCGCAACGCAACCTGACCCAGGAACGATTGGCCATGTTGCTTGGCGTCTCGCGTCAGGCCATTTCGAAATGGGAATCCGAAAAGGCCTATCCCGAGATGGACAAGCTGCTTATGATCTGCGACCTGTTCGGCTGCACGCTTGATGATCTGGTACTTGGCGATGTGAGTCGGCCTGCCGCGTCGGCTTCTGCGGCCGGTTCGTCGAATGTTGACTCCTCGGCTGAGACGGCATCGCCTTTAGCCGCTTCTTCCAAAACGGCGGGCATAATCGCTCCTATCGCGGAGCTTGCGCAGGATATCACTGGCTACGATGAACATCGCCGCCGATTCGCGCTGCTGATTGCCGGCGGTGTTGCTGCGATTGTCGCCGGGGTTGGCATCGGCAACCTGTTCGATTCCAGCAATTCCATTCTCGGAGCGACGCCGCTCAACGATTTTCTGACGTTTCTGTGCGTCTGTGTGGGTGTGATTGCGGGGCTGGCGATGCTGATTCCAGGAGGTCTGTCGCGTATTGACTTCAAACGGCGTCACCCATACGTAGAAGATTTCTACACCGGGGAGGACCGCAGCCGAGAATTGCGGCTGCTGGTAATCGGCATCGTCGGTGGCATCTCGGCTATTCTGATTGGCATTGCGGTGACGGTGTATGCCGATGACATGCTCGGCGTCTCCGATGGCTGGCCCAACGCAATTTTTCTGCTGCTCTGTGCGCCCGGTGTTTTCGGGTTTGTCTACTGCGGCATGAGATACAGTCTGCTCAATATCAACGCATACAACAAAGCGGCCGAGGACGACCGCAAGGAGCATGCGGGCGAGCAGGATTTCTACGCCAAACTGACCGGCGCGGTATGCGGCATCATCATGATGATAGCCACGCTGATTGGCCTGTGCTTGCTGTTCCTGAGCCCAGCTGCTCTGCGCGGTGATTGGTCGACCGGCGTTACAAGCATGTTCTGGGTCGCATGGCCTATCGGCGGCGTGCTGTGCGGAATCGCGGCCACCGCCATCCAACTGTTCAAGGATTATCGCGAGCGCTGATTGCGCGTCGCAAATTAGTTAGTTTCGCGTCGGGTCTTTCTGCAGCAGCAGGAAGACCAGCGCCGCGACGAGCAGGACGGCGATGGAGAGCACGCCGAACGAGGCGTTGCCGGTCAGGGACGTGGTGGTGGCTACCAGGAAGGTGCCGATGATTGAGGCGGTCTTAGGGAAGAAACAATAGTGAGACCGGGGAACCCTCGAAATCATTGGGGAATCATGGTGGCGATGCATGCGATTAACACATGTTGTTAACACAGATGTGGAATGAGGAGGCGCGTGAGGCTCGTGGTCTGCGACGCATGAGTGTGACCGTGAGCTCCCCAGCTGATGAGCGCAAAGGCAGAGATTGGTTTCACGCGGGATTGTCCCGATGTCAAGGTCATGATGCAAAAGCGTTAAGCATCCTACGGATTATATTGAGAAAAGAAGTCATTAGTAATACAATTGGCTTTGGAAAGGATTCATTATGAGCACTACCACTGTTCGCATGGATGATGATCTCAAAGCTGAAGTGAACGCCATTCTTGATTCCATGGGATTGAATTTCAATACGTTCGTGAATATGGCCAGCGTGCAGTTGGTGTCGCAGCGTCGTATTCCGTTCGAGGTGAAGGCGCCTGAACCCGTGCTGCCTCGCGCGGGACATGTTGCCGCCAATGGAGTTACGTACCGTGGGGTCGACGAACAGGGATATCCGGTGGTCGAAGTGCCGAACGCCATGGTGTTGAATCCAAGCCGGGGCGCCGATGGTGTTGCCGTACTGCCCAAGGCGTGGCGCGATGGCGAATAATCATGATATTCCGGAATTGATGCCGGTTCCGGAGCAATTGCATGTCTTCGACGTGTATCGCATGCAGGTGCGGTTCGAGGATGATCCGACGAAATCACGCAACCATTACGTGGCCGCCATCGTCATACAAGCCGACGATGACGGCGGAGTGGCTGTGAAACTGACCAGCAATCCAACCTGGCATGGGGCGGGCGATGTGCAACTGCCCGAGTATGAGCATGCCGGGCTTACCCATCTGACGACCGCTCGCTGTGCGCAGCTGGTGCGGTTCCTCTGGTCGGATCTACAGGGATTCACCGGTAGATTGAGTCGGAATGATGCCATACGTGTGGCCAATGCGGTCGGCGAGGTAAAGCCTGAAGAACAGGTGTGGCTGTAATGCTGTTCTGCCGTCTAACTGGTTCGGGGTATTCACTGTGAACCAGTGCACAATTGCGATGGTCGGATGTCTTTCCACAGTCCGCTTATATGTGAAGGTTTTGTGGTCGACGTTGCGTCATATGTTGCTTGTGACGTTGCGTAATGCGGCATATTGCTTGGTGAAAGGAGGTTAGGCCATGTCGATGGACGATGAAACGGACAGCCGATGCACCACAGGGGACATCGCCAAACTCACTGGTGTGAGTGTGCGAACCGTGCAGTACTACGACGCCAAAGGTCTGTTGATTCCCAATGAGATCAGCGACGGCGGCCGAAGACTGTATGGGACTGCAGAGGTCGAGCGGATGCGGGTCATCCTTTTTCTCAAAGGACTCGGCTTCAAGCTGGAGCGGATTCGCTCGATTCTGTCGGACGAGCGGCCGGAACGGGTGCTGGTTGATTTGCTGGATCAGCAGACGGCATCCTTGCAGTCGGGTATCGCCGAGCAGAAGCAACGTCTTGATGACTGCTTGCAGCTGCGCAAAGCACTGACGGTCTCGGCGTCTGACTTCGTATCGCCAACATTAACCGACATGGCAACCGTTATGAACACCACAACCACTCATTCCCTGCGCACCACATATTTGGTCATGCTGGCAATCGGATTGCCCGCGACTTTGTTGCAAATTGCATGCCTCGTCATCGGTGTGATGACAGACGTATGGTGGCCGCTGCCGGTCGCCGTTCTGCTGGCGATTGCGCTCGCCGTTGCGGCGACGAAGTACTATCGCTCCCGCGTGCAGTACCTATGTCCGGCTTGCCATGAGACCTTCCAGCCGGGTATGCGAGAGTTCGTATTCGCCGCACACACGCCCAAGACACGCAAGCTTACCTGCCCGCATTGCGGTCACAGGGGGCACTGCATGGAACTCAGCATCTGAAAGTTTCTGATTATAGCGTTCGATTCACCAACGGTAGTTGTCGCAGAATTTGCGACAACTACCGCCCTGTCAAAATATGTGCGTTGTGCAGGGCTACATTGTTTCAGGTCGCGGCTCGGGCGGTAGGATCTGCCGTTTTTATTGCTGCTTCGGCGTTCCTGTTGCTGATTGATGGGTGACATTACGCTTGCGTTGGGTCCTTCTGCAGGAGGAGGAACACGAACGCCAACACCAGCAGGATGGCGATGGAAAGCACGCCGAGGGAGGCGTTGCCGGTGATCGACGTGGTGGTGGCCACGAGGAACGTGCCCAGGATGCTCGCGGTCTTGCCGAAGATATCGTAGAAGCCGTAGTACTCGTTGGCGTGATCCTTGGGAATGATCTTGCCGTAGTACGAGCGGGAGAGCGCCTGGATGCCGCCCTGGAACATGCCGACCAGAATCGCCAGAATCCAGAACTCCGCGGCCGACTTCAGAAAGAACGCGGCAAAGAACACGATGCACATGTATGCCACGACTGCGGCCGTGATCATCGTCTTGCTGCCGAACCGGCCGGACAGTCGGCCGTACAGAATCGCGCAGGGGAAGGCCACGAATTGCGTGACGAGCAGTGCCACCACCAGCTGGGTGGAGTCGATGCCAAGCTCGGCACCGTAGGAGGTACTCATCGAAATCACCGTGTTCACGGCGTCGATGTAGAAGAAGAACGCGATCATGAACATCCACAACGGCTTGTTCTTCACGATTTTGCCGAACGTGCCCGCCAGCTCGCTGAACGTGCCGCGCACGGCCGAGCCCAGCTGGTCGCGGGTGGCACGGTAGTGCACCTGGCGGTAGCTGGTAAGCAGCGGGATGGTGAATGCCGCCCACCAGATGGCGGTGATGATGAACGAGGCGCGCGTGCAAGCCACCGTGGACCAGCCGAAGAGCGACGGGCCGCCGAAGATCAGCGCGATGCAGAAGATGAACGGCACGGTGGAGCCGATGTAGCCCCAGCCGTAGCCGTGCGAGGAGACCTTGTCCATGCGTTCGTTCGAGGTGGTGTCGATAAGCATCGAATCGTAGAACGTCAGCGAGCCGTTGAGGCCGATGGTCGCCAGAATGTAGACGACGAGGAACGGCAGCCAGGTCAGGGGCAGGGCCATCGCGCAGCAGGTGACCACGCCGGTGCCGAAGAAGCCAAGGAAGAACTTGATTTTCATGCCTTGTACGTCGGCGATGGAGCCGAGCAGCGGCATGAGCAGCGCGATGACCAGCGATGCGATGGTCTGCGCGTAGCCCCACGCGGACACGATGTTGCCGTCCGCGGGCATGAGCGATTTGGCGTAGATGGGGATGACTGCAGTGGAGAGCAGCACGAATGCCGAATTGCCGACATCGTAGACGATCCACTTCTTCTCGCGGGCGGTCAACTTGCCGTTTGTCGGCACGGTGGATTGGCTCTCGGCCCCGGTGGGCTCGTGGATATTCGTGGAATTGGTCATGTCACTCCTCGGCAGTGTTCAACTCAATCTATCGTAGGAGCGCTTAAAGTGGTAGAGGGGTCATTCCAGTTGAACGGCACGTGAATAATGTTGAGGTTAAGCCCACATATGGAAGACTCCCCTTGTTGAGGGGAGTCCGTTGGCTCATGCAGCAGACGCTACCCAATCAGCGCTGCCGCTTCGTCATATTCAGGGCACTGCGGCACGCCGTTGACGCTGTGTTGAATGGCAATCGAAGCCGCCGCGTTTGCGATTTTGACCGATTCGGCCAAGTCATGGCCCTTCGCCAGCATCGCGCACATCACGCCGGTATGGCAGCCACCTGCCGATCGAGTATGAATGGCCTTGGTGGGGTAGCCTTCAATGTGTGTCGTCTCGCCGCCCGGTTCGCGTATCCAAGCACCGCGAGCGCCGACACGTACCACTAATGGCGCGCGCAATGTGGTTCCCAGACCGTCGCAGAGCTGATGCATGAAATCGTCAAGACCGCCGCCGATGGTCACCTTGCTGTCGTCAATCGGAGCGCCCAAACGTTCGGCCAAGGTCATGGCCTCCTGACGATTGCAGGACCAGACTGGGCGCGCAAGCACCAAATCCTCAAGCATATGGTCGTTGACCAGTCGCAACGTATTGGTGGGGTTGATGACCAGTGTGTAATCGCGCTTGGCGGGATCGGTGCCGGCTTTCAGCAGGAATCCGTCTACGCCTGCGGCCGTGTGGTCCATCAGCGTATTGCCGCTGATATGCACCACGTCCTTAGCCTGCGGCTCGAGTGTGCTGAACGTATCGGCGTCGCCGTGCGCTTCGGCGCCATAGGAGGCGATGAAGGTCTTCTTCGGGGAACCGGAGGTCAGCACCACGCGGAAGCCGGAATCCTCATCAAGTCGATCCTGACCGATATGCGTGATGCCGTTGTCTTGGAACGACTGACGAATGAAGTGCGCCCACAGGCCGTTGCCCAAAATGCCGGCATGCTCGGTCGGCACGCCCATGCGGCTGGCCGCTTGCAGCACTCGGTAGCTGCCTCCGATGGTGGGCTTCGGATGGTCGGCCACGGCGAATCCACCTTGTTCCGGTATCTCGTCCACATCCAGCATGATGTCTACCCACACTTGGCCCAACGAGATCACGCTTGGCTCATGGGTACCGATGCCTCGCCTGAGATTTAACATGACAACCTCCTTCTTTGTGAGTTGCGGTCGTAGTCGTAGCAGTTGCAGTGCGTATGCCGCGAATACGGGAGCCCCCTTCGTTCCCATGCCATCTCTTATATCGAAATTATATGGGAGCTTGCTGGATAGGGAATAGACAAGGTGGCGTGTTGTATTGGATAATATGACTGTTTTGCCGGCGATTCGCGGACGGCGTAGTGCGCGGGATGGCGGCGAATAGAGGCTTCACACGAGCCTGATGCAGAGCATGCCGCGATGATGAGTCGGGCTATGATACACGCAAGAGTTGCGGTTGTCGGTATTGAGCTATATATTTGTGAAGTTGTGTGTTCGGCCTGCCGGGTAAAACCAGTGACCGGATACGTGAAAGACTTGACACATCAAGGTTTAAGGGAGTCCATCATGGCAGCTCGTTGCGCAGTGTGCGGCAAGGGACCGCAGACCGGTTTCACCGTTTCCCATTCGCACCGTCGTACCAAGCGTAGCTTCCGCCCGAACCTGCAGTCCGTGCGCACCACGATCGACGGCGAGAACACTCGCCTGCGCGTGTGCGGCAAATGCCTCAAGGCCGGCAAGGTTCAGCGCGTGGCCGCGTGAATCGCGTACTAACGTACTAACGTCTACAAAACCCGCTTAAGCTTCGGCTCGGCGGGTTTTGTTGTAGGTGATGCCGTTCGAGGGCTTACGGATAGAATGGAGCGCTATGAGTATCACCATGGACACCGCACTCGCTTCGCTGGTTCCCAACAAGCGTCGCGTGTCCGCGCTCAAATCGCTGGGTGTCACCACCGTGGGCGAGGCACTCACCTACTATCCTTTCCGTGTCACCGAACCGGTGCCACTGCGCACGATTCGAGAGGCCGTGATCGGTCAGCAAATGGCGTTTGCCGCTCAGGTGCGCGATGTGCGGGTGGTGCAAGGCCGCATGTCACGTGTCATCGCCACTGTGGACGATACCGATTATGCGCGCACTCGCCATATGCCCGGAGGTATCGCACAGCTGACATTCTTTGGCGGCCGTAAGAATTATGTTGACTGGGTGGCGAGACGCCTCAAGTCGAGTCCGATTCTGGTCGTTTCTGGTGTGCCCAGTGAATATATGGGTCAACTCCAGTTCACCCACCCGGATATTGTGACCGTCGCGCCCGGGCCGGCGGGAACAGCGACGGGTTCGGGGGGCGAGAACAGTATTCCTGATGCTGCGGCCGATTCTGCATCCACGGGCTCTGCTGGCCCATACGCGAATTTCCAGTCTGCCGCCGATTGGCCCGCTTCGACGCTTAAATATGATGCCGACACCGTGGCGGACGCCCTCACCCGCGTCTGCCGTCCCCGGCCGATCTACCACGCCAGCTCACGCATCTCGTCCGAACATATTCACGAGACGATTCTGGGACTGCTGTGGATGATGGGTGCGCGCGCAGCATCCGTGCCTGAAGGCCAAAACATGCCCGCCGAACTCGCTGCGCCCTCCACCGACAACATCGCGGTGCAGGACGGCGAGGAATCCGAGTCCAAGGTTGCCACACTCGCCCAGTCCATCCCGGATATTCTGCCTAAATCCATACGCGCGGCCAAGGGCCTGCTTCACAGGGCGGAGGCGTTCTTGGCCATTCATGACCCGGACTCCACCGTGCGATTCAAAGCGGCCATTGAGACGTTGCGCTACGAGGAGGCGTTCGTCTCTCAGGCCTCGCTACTGAAGGCCCGCCAACATGCTCATAAGTCGTCTGCTCATCCGTGCCTGTTGGACGGCGATAATGAAACCGGCGCAGCCAGCACGACGGCCGTAACTAATTTGCGTGATCGGTTCATCGCATCCTTGCCATTTGAACTGACTGCTGGTCAGCATCAGGTAGTTGAAGATATCGCCGCTGACTTGGCTCGTGACTGGCCTATGCAACGCCTGTTGCAGGGTGAAGTCGGATCCGGCAAAACCGTGGTGGCGCTCGCCGCCATGCTGCAAGTGGTCGGCGCGGGGTATCAGGCGGTGCTTGTGGCTCCTACTCAGGTGCTCGCCGAACAGCATTTTGAGACTATTGGCAAGATGGTCGCCGACCTCAATGTTCCTGTCACGTTGCTAACGGGCGGCATGAAACTCGCAGCCCGGCGTAAGGCTCTTGCTGCTGCGGCCAGTGGCGAGCCGGGCATTATCGTGGCTACGCATGCGGCGTTCTCCAAGACGTTCCAAGCACCACATCTGGCTTTGGTGGTCATTGATGAGCAGCACCGATTCGGTGTGGAACAGCGCGAAAGTCTCAATGCCAAAACCGATGACGGCACCACGCCGCATCTGCTGGTGATGACCGCAACGCCTATTCCGCGCACCGCCGCCATGACTTGGTTCGGCGATCTTGATATTTCCTGGCTCACTGAGCTGCCTGGTGGCCGCAAACCGATTCGTACGGTGGTGGTTAACGAAGCTGACGCGGGCACGATGGGGCGTATGTTCGCGCATATCCGTGCGCGTGTGGATGCAGGGGAGCGGGCCTATATCGTCTGCCCGCGCATCGATACGGATGATGAAGATGACGGCGGCGTGTCGGCAGCGGATTCCGCGCGGCGTTCGCGAGGGCTTTCAGCGGGTTCAAGCGGGCGATCCAGTCGGGCGGCTTCTTCGCGGACATCCCGCGCATCGGCCGATGACATTGGCATTGATGATCCGTATGAGACTTTCGACGACAATGGTGAGACGGTAGTCCGCCCGCCGTTGCACTCGGTAGCCGAAATCGCAGATCGATTGCAGAAGCTCCCGCAGTTTGCCGGCATCCGTTTCGCCACATTGACCGGTCGAGACAAGGATGATGTCAAAACCCAAGTCATGGCTGACTTCGCCAGCGGCGAGACTCCGATTCTGGTCTCGACCACGGTGATTGAAGTTGGCGTGGACGTCAAGCAGGCCAGCTGCATAGTCATTTTCGATGCTGACCGGTATGGCCTGTCCCAGTTGCACCAGTTGCGTGGTCGTGTGGGCCGCGGCGGTACCAATTCGTGGGCATTCCTCATCTCCCGTGCCGAGCCGGGCTCGCCCGCCGAGCAGCGCCTTGAGGTCATCCACAATTCGCTTGATGGGGCCGAAATCGCACAGGCCGACTTGGAATTCCGCGGTGCCGGCGACGTGTTGGGAGATGCCCAATCCGGTGGCAAGTCCAGTCTGAAGCTGTTGCGCGTGGTCAAGGACGCCGACATGATCGCCGACGCTCGTACCCGTGCCGAGCAGCTGCTCGAAGCCGACCCCGAACTGGCCGGCGAAGTCCAGCTTGCCGGAGCGGTCCTCGACTTTACCCGAGGCAACGAGACGTTTTTGACTTCCAGCTGAGGCCTTCTCGGTTTCGAGGGGCAGATACACCGGTTGCCCGGAAGTCTATCTCCGTTTCAAGGGGCTGGTGGCTGAGTAGACATGGACACAAAACGGCGGAATGACGTTATCGTTAGACCGTTTATACTCGATGTTTCGTGCTTGAGGAGCCCCTTGAAACGGAGATAGACCTCCTGAAATGCCCCAATCAGCCCCTCGAAGGCCAGATTGACGATTGTTGTGCCTTGATTGCCTCAATTATGAGAGATCCGTGGGGAAGCCGGCCGTCAGTCAGAATATTGCAAAGGCCGTATTAACGAGTTCGATGGTTCCGAGCAGCCGCTAGGCTGGTAGACATGCGCGTTATTTCTGGACGATTCAAGGGTGCGGCACTCACCACCCCGAAAACCGGCACTCGGCCCACCACGGATCGCACCAAAGAGGCGATTTTCTCCCATCTTGATTCATGGGGTGTGCTGGACGACGCCCGTGTGCTGGATTTGTTCGCCGGTACGGGCGCACTGGGCATCGAGGCATTGAGCCGCGGCGCACGTGAGCTGGTGGCCGTGGAAAGTTCCCGACCTGCGGCGGCGCTTATCGCCAAGACGTTCGCGCAACTGCAGAAAAACCGTTCTTGGGACGCCTCGCTGAAAGCCCGTGTGCTCACTAAAAAGGCCGAGCAGGTGACTGGCGGTTTTGGCGAGCCGTTCGATGTGATTTTTATCGACCCGCCCTACGCTTACGGAACCGACGAATGCAACCAGCTTCTGGCCGACTTGGCGGCGGGCAGCGCCACTAACACCAACACGGTGATTATGCTCGAACGTTCGGTGCGATCGGAGGATCCGCAGGCCCCTGAGGGCTGGAAAATCACCGAAAGTCGCAACTACGGCGAAACCGCTGTGTTCTATATTGAGGCGATTGAGCCGGAGGCGTAGCCTACTCCAACTTGCGCGGGTGGGCGGCGGAGACCTCCCAACCCAAAGCCATCAGGGTCTTGCGGTCGGCCTTATCCAACGCCTTGCAATCCAGCGCCGCAATCAAATCCGGACGAATCTCGGCGGTGCGGGCCAGCGCCTCATCGCGGCGGTAGCGATCCACCTTGCCATGATCTCCGGAAAGCAGCACATCCGGTACGGCGATATCGCGCCATACGGCCGGCTTGGTGTACTGATGGTGTTCCAACAGCGCGCCCTCGCCGGTGTAGGACTCTTCGACAATGGAATCCGGGTTGCCCATGAAGCCCGGCATAAGGCGGGTAATGGCCTCCAGCATCACCGAAACCGCTACTTCGCCGCCGTTGAGCACATAATCGCCAATGGAATACTCGCGCACATCGATGCCCTGCGAACGGTAGTAGTCGGGAATGCGCGCGTCGTACCCCTCGTACCGGCCGCAGCCGAACAGCAGATGCTTGGCATGACTGAGTTCCGTGGCGTCGCGCTGAGTGAACAGCGGGGCCGACGGGTTCGGGAAGATGAGCACTGGTGCGCTTGGCTGGGCGGACACGTCACTTTCGGCAGGAGAGCCGTCAGAAGAAACGAGAACGTTGACGGATGCCGATTGCGTGTTGGCAGCGGAGACCGGATCGTCGGATTGGTTCGTATCGGCGTCAGAGTCAGCTGCAATACCTGGAGCTGGGGCCGAGTCAGACTGCTGCGAAAGTCCCAGCAGCTCATCCAGACATTCGCCCCACACTTCGGGCTTCATCACCATGCCGGCGCCGCCGCCCACCGGCGTATCGTCCACCGAATGATGCACGTCATGGGTCCAGTCGCGCAGATTGTGCGCCTTGATCTCCAACAGCCCCTTGGCCTGTGCCTTGCCCATCAGGCTCAGGTTCATCACCTCAAAATACTCGGGAAACACGCTCACGATATCGATTTTCATGTTCCCCAGCCTAACGGTAGCCCCGCCCGCATTACACGGCCACCACTACACTATTGCGGTGATGAATACCACGATGAGAATCCCCACACGCAAGAAGCCTGAAGTGCTGTCTCCGGCCGGCAACTTGCGCGGCCTGAAAACTGCGGTCGATTATGGTGCCGACGCCGTCTACTGCGGCGGCAAAGCGTTCGGCATGCGCTCGGCCCCCAAAAACCTAAGTCTTGAGGACTTCGAGGAGGGCTCGCGCTACGCCCATGAGCGCGGTGCCCGCGTGTATGTGACGTGCAATGTGCTGCCACGTAACAACGAGATCAAAGCCATGCGCGAATACATCGGCCAGCTCAAAGACACCGGCGTGGATGCGCTCATCGTTTCCGATATCGGCGTAATGATGATGGCCCGCCAAGTGGCCCCGAACCTCGAACTGCATGTTTCCACCCAAGCGGGTGTGACCAACTACCAGGCCGCCAACGCGTTCTATGAGCTCGGTGCTCGCCGTGTGGTGCTGGCCCGCGAGATGGACTTGCAGGCTGTGCGCGATATCCGCGCCAACATTCCCGATGACCTTGACATCGAATGCTTCGTGCACGGCGCCATGTGCATGGCGTTCTCCGGTCGGTGCCTATTCTCCAACTACCTGACCGGCCGTGACGGCAACCACGGCGAATGCGCCCAGCCCTGCCGCTGGAAGTACTCGATTGTGGAGGAGAAACGCCCCGGACAGTACTTCCCGATCGAGCAGACAGAAAACGGCGCCTACCTGTTCAACTCACAGGACATGAACATGTTGGGCCACCTCGACGATCTGATCGATTCCGGCGCCACCAGCCTCAAAATCGAAGGCCGTGCGAAAAGCGCCTACTACATCGCCGCGATGACCAACGCCTACAAGACCGCCGTCAACGAATACATGATTCAACGCGGTTTTGAAGATGCTGACGGCAATATCTTGCTGCCGTTCCACGACCGCGTGATCCGCCCGTCCGACCCTGATTACGGCCAGGGAACCGAGGATCAGGTAATGCGCAATGCCGACGCCGCATTCGCCGGTGTGGCCGATGAAGGCTATGACCGTGCCGTCGCTACGTCTGATGCGCCGGAGCCCGACGGCATGAGTTCGCATGCCCGTTCCACGCGTCGCAAGTCCAACACCGCCGTCGAACAGATTGAGACCGATTGGAAGCACGCAGCCGTCCGCCCGGCCCCTCACGTCGAACTGCCAGAGTGGCTGCTCGAAGAAACCGACAAAGTGGCTCACCGTGACTACTCCACCGGCTTCTACTACCCCGAGCGCAAAGTCACGCAGAACACTGACCGCTCCGCCTATTTCCGTTCCTGGCTGGTAGTCGGAGAAGTGCTCAGCTGGAGCGCAGACGAAGGCGGCCGCGTCACACTGATGAGCCGCAACAAAATCGAACCCGGTCAGCAAGTCGAATTCCTCCTACCCGGTGAGCGTCCGTTGGCATACATTGTGCCGGAAGACGGTCTGCGCGATGCAGACGGCACACCGGTGCCCGCCATCAATAATCCGGCGCATGTGTTTTCGATGCCTTGCCCGCATCAGGTGCCCATCAACGCCGCCATCCGTTCGCGTACCAAGAAGCCCACGCTCAAAGCCGAATAGCTTTGACGGACGAAGAACCGGAAGCCATTGGTTGAATGTGGCGATTAAGACCGCATTACCGGTGGAGTTCCTTCGTCACGGCTATCTCAGCGACAGAGATTTAGGAAATTGTCCCATTCGTCCTGAAATCCTTTCGCTGAGTCGAGTTCAGCGTTAGAAATTTAGGAGATGGGGGCTCATTTCCTAAATTCCTGACACTGAGAGCTGGTAAGCGACAGAAATTAAGGGACAAAGCCATTGATTTCCGAAAATTCTGGCGCTGAGCCACAGATAACTGAGATAATAAGACAACAGAGACAATAAAGGAGCGCGTGATGTCCGAATACAGTGACGAGATCCTCGATTCCAACCAGATCAGCTCCACTGATAAGGAGGGTCGCCCGATTCCGGTGACTATTCCGATTGCGCTAGCTCCCGGTATCACGGTGGTTTACACCACGCGGCTGGGAGGGCTGAGCGCCGGTGATTACGGCAATCTGAACCTCGGTGGCAAATCCGGCGACAATCCACAGGCCGTGATGTCGAACCGCATTGCCTTGTCTGAAGCAGTGCATGCACGCCTGTCGCTGGTCTCGCAGGTGCATTCCGGCGTGGCTGTGGATGTGGATGATTCCTTCGTTGTCAACACCCCATTTGGTTTCGATGTATCCGGCACCCACCGGAGTGTGGAGGAATATCAGACGGGTCGTGGCATGGAGACCGATGCCGATGGTCGTAAGCACGAGCCGACCGAACCCACTGGGTCAGCTGAGAATGTGTCGCAGGTCATCGAGGCAGACGGGCAAGTCACCTCACAATCCGGCATCGCCCTGGGTATGTTCGCGGCTGACTGCCTGCCGGTGCTCCTCGCCGACCCGGTCACCGGCGTCATCGGCGCGGCTCATTGCGGACGGCGTGGCCTTGAACGCGGCATCATCGAATCCACCGTGGAACTGATGAAGCTCAAGGGGGCCGATCCGACGAACATCATTGCTACACTCGGCCCGCGTATCTGCGGTGATTGCTACGAGGTGGGCGATGAAGTCGCCGACCAGTTCGTCAAGCGTTTCCCGTTGACCAAAACGCAGACACGCTTCGGCGGTGCCGGCATTGATATCGCCGAAGCCGCAATGATTGACCTCGCCTTTGCCGGTGTCCATCAGGTGGTTGATTCCATGCCGCGCGTCCATGCTGCGACCGAATACCTCGAGGCGGATCCTGAACTTGCTGAACTGTGCCGCACCGACGGTGAGGGGCCGGCCGAGCTTGCGGAGCGCATCGGCAACATCAACCACAGTATGTGCACGCTCGAGAATCCGCTCTGGTACTCCCATCGCCGTGCCTCGCTTGCCAACAAAGCCCACGAAGGCCGCCTGCTGGCTCTCATCGTGCGGCAATAGCGAGCACATTCCGTGGAGAAAGCTGTGAGGCAGGTCACGAACGGCCAGACCTCCCCTTACGGTGGTGGCTATGACTGAGAGAGACTCCGATATCCCTGAAACCGCAGCCGCCCGACCCGCACAGACCGCGCCGGTGGTGGCCGTGGTGCTGGCGGCCGGCTTCGGCACCCGCTTTGACCCCGACAACCCCAAGCAGCTTGTCTCTGTGGGCGGCAAGCCCATCGTGTGCTGGAGCATCGAGGCGTTCGAGCGTTGCGGGCGTGTCAGTGACATCGTGGTGGTGGTCAATCCCAAGGTACGTTCGGCGGTCGAATCACTGATTGACGATATGGGATACACCAAAGTGCGCGTGATTATCGACGGTGGCGCCGAACGTGTGGACAGCACCGCCGCCGCGCTTGACACGTTGGCGGCCGCCGGTATTCCCGATGATGCCAAGATCCTGATTCATGATGCCGTCCGACCGTTTGTGGAGCAGTCCTCCATCGAGGGGTCGATTGACGCGCTCGACCAGTTCACCGCCGCAACCGTGGCATATGCTTCCACTGATACAGTGCTGCTGACCGAGGATCTCGGCGATGTGAAAGTGGTCAAATCGGTGCCGGACCGCCCGAACACGTTCCGTGCGCAGACACCGCAGTCGTTCCGATTCGCCACGATTCGCCGTGCATACGAACTGGCCGCATCCGATCCGGATTTCCATCCCACCGATGACACTCGGGTAGTGGTCGACTATCTGCCTGACGAGCCGGTTGCCATCGTGTCCGGCAGCGAGACGAATCTCAAAATCACCACGCTGGAAGATGTGCCCACCGCCGAACATATCGCCGAGGAAATTCAGGGACGCGATCCCAGGGAAGAGGCGCGCGCCCGCATGCATGCGCTCCTCGCCCAAGCCGCAGGTCAGATGCGCTGACCTCCCCAAACCCGTGAAGAGATATTAGACTTACCAATATGCGTGAACTCAATGTTGTGATTTCCGGATTCGACCACTATGACGGTGTGGACGTTAATCCGGCTATCGAGGTGCCCAAGGCCATTGCCGAGCAGGGTTTGGGGCCTGCCTCCAGTCCGGACGACCCGTTGGATCAGGTTGAGGTGACCATTCATGTGGTCAGCATTCCGGTGAGTTTCGCCAAAGCCTGGCCCACACTCAAAGAGACCATCGAGGCCACGAGGCCTGACATTGTCATCGCCACTGGGCTCAAGCATTCGGCCCGTGGTGTGATGCTGGAACGCTGCGCCACCAATTTGATGGATACGGCCAAACCTGACGCCGACAATGTGACTCCGCGTCGCGAGCCCATCGATCCCGACGGCCCGGCCGCTTACTGGACGCGTCTGCCATTGCGCTCGA
Organism: Bifidobacterium sp. M3-N-101; assembly: GCF_023656805.1. NCBI lineage: Bacteria > Bacillati > Actinomycetota > Actinomycetes > Bifidobacteriales > Bifidobacteriaceae > Bifidobacterium > Bifidobacterium sp. M3-N-101. Next base: position 103,804 of record NZ_JAMOKQ010000001.1, on the reverse strand, counting down.
TTTTGAATGACTTTGCCGACGATTCGATTCCGGCCACCTTAAGCTCTGATGCCGGCACATTCGTATGCAACTCGCTGTTCTACAATTTGCTCAATTGGACCGCCACTCAGGAACGTGTGCTGGGAGGATTCGTGAGCTTCCCATTGGTAGGGCCGGCGCATTCCAGCCAGAACGGATTGCCGCTGGAACAGCAGATTGCCGCTGGGCGAGACGTGGTGCGCGAGGCTGTGCGCTACTATCTCAAGCCCTCCAGCTCCGATATCCTCATTGCCTGAGTCTCACCCCGACGCACCAAAACCGAACACGTTTCGCACGCATTGTAACGATGTTCGCCGTCCCCAGCTTCGGCATGCTTCCATGCGCTACAGTGCTTGAGGACGAGCCAAGTTGCGTATGTGAAAGGACGGACAGACATGGTGGACCGTTTCCCGGTGGTGCTGCGAGGATACGACAAAGAGAAGGTGGACGCGGCATTCGAGGTTGCCCAAGATAGCGTGAACGAGGCCCATCGCACGCTGGCCAACATGCGAGAGCAGATTGCCGCGGATGATGATCGCATTCTGCAATTGCAGGCCCAATTGCAGGAGGAGCGCAATAAGAAGTCGCAGGGCAACACGTTCGCGTCGCTCGGCGCCAACGCTCAGCAGATGCTTGCTTCCGCCGAGCAGACCAGTTCCGAGCTGCTCGAACGCGCCAAGCAGGACGCCTCCTCCACGCGCACGACCGCGCAAGCTCAAGCCGAGACGTTGATTAACAACGCTAAGTTGGACGCGCAGCACATTGTGGATGATGCCAATGCCAAGGCTGCTTCCATCCTGCAGGATGCCAACAATCAGGCTGCATCAATCACCACTGCCGCCAACGAGGATGCCGCCCAGCTGCGCGCTGAGACCGCCAAGAACGTCACCGAGCAGCGTCAGACCGTTGAACTTGAGCTCAGCAACACCCGTGAGGAACACGATAAGAGGCTTGCCTCCGAACGCTCTACGCAAGAGCGCGAAATCGCCGAGATGAAGGCCGAAGCGGCCAGGCAGACCGCCGAGCTGCGCAAGAACGCCAACGAGGAAATCGCCAAGCTCAAGTCCGATTCCAATGACCAGATCGAAGCGGCGCTCGCCGATGCCAACAAGAAGCTGGCCGATGTACGCGAGCAGGTGTCCAAGATGATGACCGAGGCCCAGCGCAAGGCCGGCGAGATCACCGATACCGCCAAGGCCAAGGCTCAGGAGATCACCGACGAGGCCGAGGTCAACCGCACCAGCACGATGAGCCAGGTCACTGCCGAGGTCGAACAGATTCGTGCCGACATTGCCGCTCAGCAGGATGAGGCCACCAAGAAAGTCAACGAGTTGCTCGCCAACCTCGAGGAGCGCCGTACTGCCGCCAAGCAGGAGGCCGATGAACTGGTTGGCCAGGCGAAGAACACCCGTGAAGAGGCCGACTCCTATGCGGCCGATAAGCGTAAGGAGGCCGACGAACAGGCGGCTGAGATCGTGCGCAAGGCAGGTGAGGACGCCGACAATCAGATTCAGGAGCGTCGTAACGCGGCTCAAAGCGAGCTTGACGGGCTGGCCAAGCGCATTGCCGAATTGCAGTCGCGTGAGGCCACTATTACCCAGCGCGTTGCCGAACTGCGTGCGATGTTCGCCCAGGCATTCTCCGGCTTCGGTCTCAGCGCCGATAATTCCGGCGATGCCGCTGCCTCGCTGCCGGTGGTCAACCCGGTTCCGGAACAGCAGCAGGAATCGGATGACGAACAGGCGCAGCCTGATGACGCCGAAACCGATGGACAGAGCGCCGAACAGGGCGACGAGGCCGGTCAGTCGGAACCGTCTGAGCCCGAGGCTGAATGACAAGCCATCGATTAGACTACTAACGGCAAGATATACGGCACCTGTGCTCTGCGCCAGGTGCCGTAATCGTTGTGAACATTGCGCCACAAGCGTACCGAACCCAAAGAAGGAATAGACATGAGTGAATTGACGCCTTTGACTGGCGAAGCGCTGAACACTCTGCGCAGCGAATTTGACGCCGACGGCACCAGCCGCCTGGCCATGAATGCGGTGACCGCCGCTGGAATCGACAAGGTGGCCCGCAACTATGATCGCGCCCGTCTGCTGCAGCGTCGCTTCTCCACCACTGTGGATAACGGCGAGGCCACCCATCAGGATCGCTCCGGCCGCTGCTGGTTGTTCAGTTCCCTGAACGTGGCCCGCTTCATCGCCAAGAAGAACATGAACTTGAAGGAGTTCGAGTTCTCCCAGAACTACGCGATGTACTACGACAAGCTGGAGCGCGTCAACTACTTCCTCAAGGATGTGGCAGCTCTGGTGGAGGCCGGCGAGCCTGCTGACTCCCGCCTGATCCAGCACCTGCTCGCCGACGTGATGGGCGACGGCGGCCAGTGGACCATGGCCATGAACGTGTACAAGAAGTACGGTGCCGTGCCCAAGGATCTGTTCCCGGAGACCGAATCCTCCAAGAACACCGGCGAGATGAACACCCAGCTTCGTCACCTGCTGCACACCGCCGTGGCGCACATGTACGCTGCCGAAGGCGACACCGCCAAGGTCGAGCAGATCATTGCCGAGACCACTGCTGCTGGCCACCGTATCCTGACCATCCACCTGGGCGAGCCGCCGGTCTCCTTCGACTGGGAGTGGACTGACGCGGACGGCGAATTCCACCGCGACGGCGAGATTACGCCGGTCGAGTTCTGGAAGAAGTACGTGGGGCCTGCCGGTCTTGAGGACTACGTGTGCCTGGTGGACGACCCGCGCGCCGAGCACGCCAAGGGCAAGAAGATCGGTATTGAGCACCTCGGCAACGTGGCCGGCGGCGACGCCACCGAGTACCTCAACGTGCCGAACCAGTTCATGAAGGACTGCGTCAAGCAGATTCTGGTCGAGCAGGGCATTCCGGTGTGGTTCGGTGCCGACTGCCACCCGTTCATGGATCGTGAATCCGGCGCTTGGGCCACCGATCTGTTCGAGTACGGCAAGGTATACGACGTAGACTTCGACCTCGATAAGGAAGCCCGCGTACGCTTCGGCGATTCCGCCATGAACCACGCCATGGCATTCGCCGGTGTGGACGTTGCCGACGATGGCACCACCCGCCGCTGGCGCGTGGAGAACTCCTGGGGCGCCAAGATCGCCGACAAGGGCTACTTCACCATGTCCGACGACTGGTTCACTGAGTACGTCTACGAGGTCGCCGTCCCGAAGAGCATGCTCCCAGCCGAATACCAGAAGGCTTTAGAAGAGCCCGCCACCATGCTTCCGGCTTGGGATCCGATGGGCGCATTGGCTAAGTAGCACGCGAAGCGTGCGTCGGCCAATGTGAGAAGCCGGAAATAGAAAACTGTCCAGTGGACTGTTTTCCCGGCTTCTCGGCCAGCAGGACGGAGCTGAAAGGCGAGTCCGTAATTGTGGGGCTCGGAGAGCGCGAGCATAAACAAACTGCTATAGTTAGGCCTTCGTGCAACACGCACGGAGGCCTAACTTATAGTCATAGAAGAAGAAAGGAGTCGAGCAATGGCAGCACTGCGTGGTCCTGATAGTTCAGAGGACGAACGTCGTTTGGGGGAGCAGGCGGTCTTTCCCGAGACAGTGGATGTCAATATTCGCCAGCTCGACCCCATTCCCGCACCTCGCGCCTTCCTCAAGGAGCAGCCGCTCACCGATGAGATGAGCGAGCTCGTGCTTCACTCCCGTCAGGAGATTCGTGACGTGCTCAATGGTCGCGACGACCGCTTGCTGGTCATTGTGGGCCCCTGCTCTATTCATGATCCCAAGGCCGCGCACGAATACGCCGAAAAGCTTGCCGCCGTCAAGCGTGAGCTCGAAGACCGTCTCGTCATCGTGATGCGCGTGTACTTCGAGAAGCCGCGTACCACCATCGGTTGGAAGGGCTTGATCAACGATCCTGATCTGGATGGCCGCTTCAATATTCGCAAAGGCATGTGGTTGGCCCGCAAGGTGCTCACCGACGTGCTGAGCCTCGGTCTGCCCACGGCCACTGAATGGCTCGATCCCATCACTCCGCAGTACATCTGCGACGCGATCAGCTGGGGTGCCATCGGCGCGCGCAATACCGAAAGCCAGGTTCACCGCGAACTCGCTTCTGGCCTATCCATGCCGGTGGGCTTCAAGAACTCCACCGACGGCTCCATCAAGGCCGCCGCTGATTCTTGCTATGCCGCAGGATTTGAGCACCACTTCCTATCCATCAATCTTGATGGCCGTGTGATTTCCGCCGAGACCAAAGGCAACCCGGACTGCCATCTGGTGCTGCGCGGCTCCAGCCATGGTCCGAACTATGATGCCGCATCCGTGCGCCAGGCGCTCGAGGATCTGAAAGCATCCAAGGCGTCCGGCCCCAGCCAGCATGGCCTCGTCATTGATGCCGCCCATGGCAACTGCGGCAAGGATGAGAATCGTGAAGCCGGGGTCATCGAAGAGATTGCCGAACGTTTGGCGGCCGGCGAACAGGGCATTACCGGTGTGATGATGGAAAGCTTCCTGGTGGGAGGCCATCAGAAGCCGGCCCCGCTCGATCAACTGGTGTACGGTCAGTCCGTCACCGATTCCTGCGTGCCGTGGGATCGCGCCAACGAGCTTTTGCACACGCTGGCCGACGCCGTCACGACTCGCCGCGCGCTCCATCGCTGACAATCTGGGTTTGTTCCCGTGACACCCTATCCTTGGGAAAGATAGTAATCCAAGGAGAGATGTTATGCAGCAGCAGGATGGCAGCGCCACGGCCACGCACCCGTTGCAGGTCGGCCCGCAGCCGTTGAATACGCCGGAGGAGCTTCGCGCGATTCGTCAGGCCATGGGAGAGGGCAAGAACCCGCTCATCGCCACTGACGTGCCGCGCTGGGAGGACCAGGTAGGTGTCAGCCGCATCATCAACCGCAGGGTGCTGGAGCTTGAGCCGCTGCCCACGCCGGCTCAGGTACTTGCCGAACTTCCTCTGACCGATAAGGCTCAGGAGATTGTCGCCTATTCGCGCGACGAAATTCGTGCATGTCTGTACGGTCAAGATGACCGGCTGCTGGTCATCGTTGGCCCTTGCTCGGTTCATGACCCGCAGGCGGCGCTTGACTATGCTCATCGATTGGCTGCGCTGAAGGATGAGCTCGGCGAGCAGCTGCTTATCGTCATGCGCGTGTACTTCGAAAAGCCACGTACCACCGTCGGGTGGAAGGGCCTGATCAACGATCCGGATATCGACGGCAGCCACAACATCAAGAAGGGCCTGTTGCTGGCGCGCAAGACTTTGCTCGGCGTATTGGATGAGGGCTTGGCCGCTGCCACGGAATTTCTGGAGCCTACTAGCCCGCAGTTCATCTCGGACGCGGTGAGCTGGGGTGCCATCGGCGCGCGCAACACGGAAAGCCAGATTCACCGACAGCTAGCCAGCGGCCTGTCCATGCCGGTGGGCTTCAAGAACGCCACTGATGGCTCGGTCAAGGCCGCCGTGAACGGTTGCTTCGCCGCTGCCCAACAGCACACGTTCTTCGGCATTGACCACTTGGGCCGTGCCTGTGCAGTCGAGACACTCGGCAACCCGGATTGCCATGTGGTATTGCGTGGTTCCGCGTACGGCCCGAACTACGATGCCGAATCCGTGGCTAAGGCCATGGGTGACGTGCGTGCCGAAATGCCCGCCGAATCGGCTGCGTCCCATGGCCTTATCATCGATTGCTCGCATGGCAATTCCGGCAAGGATGAGCATCGACAGGCCGAAGTAGTGCGCAATATCGCCGGTCGAATTGCGGCTGGGGAACAAGGCATCACCGGTATCATGATGGAAAGCTTCATTGAGGGCGGCAATCAGAAGGCCGCGCCACTGGACCAGCTGGTGTACGGCAAGTCGATTACTGACAAGTGCATTAGCTGGCCGGACACCGAAGCGCTACTGCGCGAACTTGCCGAAGCCGTGGCGACGCGGCGGTGGCACTGAGCCATTTATGCCCCCGCTAGCGGGGGCTGGCTCGCGAAGCGAGACTGGGGGATGGTTTGAGCGAGACACCTTAACGACCCCCCCAGTCGACTACGTCGACAGCCCCCCGCCAGCGGGAGCCTGTATGAAAGGAACTTACGTATGGGTATGAAAACCGTGGCTATTATCGGCGCGCTGGACGAGGAAGTGGCGCTGATTGCCAAATCGCTCACGCACGTGACCCACACCGCCAAGGGCAGCCTTGACATAGTCTCCGGCACCGTGGATTCTTTTGGATCCGACGTGATTAAGGTCGCCGCAACGGTAGGCGGTATGGGGCTGGTCAATGCAGCCGCCACCACGCAGCTGCTGATTGACGAGTTCGCTCCGGATGCCGTGATTTTCACCGGCATTGCCGGCAACCTCAACACCCATCTGCATATCAATGACGTGGTGCTCGGCGGCACCTTGCGCTACCTCGACACCGACATGCGACTCGTGGGCCAGTGGAAGCCCGGCACTGCCGATGCCCCGATTGAGGAATTCCACTCCGACGACCACCTGCTGGAGGTTGCTGACGCGGCGCTTGCCGAGGCCGGCATCACCCACATCGTCGGTATCATCGCCTCCGGCAATTACTTTGTGGACACGCCTGAAAAGGTCGAGGAAGTCGTCCGTCTTACCGGTGCTGATGCCGTGGAAATGGAAGGTGCCGCAGTGGCCCAGGTGGCCGCCCGCAATGACGTGCCTGCTCTGGTGGTTCGCGCGCTTTCTGACAATGCCGACACCGACTATGAGGTGTTCAAGGAATTCGACATCTCCGAATACGCCGATACCGCCGCCCGTCTCGCCGTCGATATCGTCAAGCGTCTGTAGGGGCGTTAGGCAGTCCGACCCATAAGACGCGTTCACTATGTGAACGCTCTCAAGCCCTCGACTCATCAGCTGCGCCATACTCAGTGTGCGGCACAGCGATGTGTGGGGGTTCATCGCTGGGGCCACAAGTCATAACCAGTCTTTCTCCCGCATGCCGGTCGCTGTGCTCAATTCTTTGAGCGATGGCAACACTGTCGCGAAGCATTGAACATGCAATGCATGTGCTGCGTTAAGGTTTATGCGCAGTGTGAGGAGAGAAAAAGGATTATGCCTGCAAGTGCAACTGCGGCCGTGACGGAACCCGTGAAGAAGGATTCGGTTCCTGAGATCATCGCCGCTTCGATGGTGGGTACTGCCATCGAGTTCTATGACAACTACTGTTACTCCATCGCAGCCGCCAGCTACTTCGGCGCGATCTTCTTCGCCAACGTCACCAATCCGGCACTGGCTCAGATTATGGCGTTCACCACATTCGCTGTCTCCTTCCTGGCTCGTCCGTTCGGCTCCATGCTGTTCGGTCACTTCGGTGACAAGATGGGCCGCAAGAAGACGCTGGTGATTGCTTTGCTGACCATGGGTATCGCCACCTTCCTGGTGGGCTGCCTGCCCGGTTATGAGCAGGTCGGCGGCGTGTCTGTTGTCATCCTGTGTGTGTGCCGTGCATGCCAGGGTGTGGGCCTCGCCGGCGAATGGTCCGGCGCCGCTCTGGTGGCCACCGAGAACGCTCCGGCTTCCAAGCGCGCCCTTTACGGTTCCTTCCCGAACCTCGGCGCCCCGATCGGCTTCTTCTGCGCGTACGGCCTGAACCTGCTGCTCACCACTCATCTTGGTCAGGAGCAGATGGGCGCCTGGGGCTGGCGTATTCCGTTCCTTGCTTCCGTTGTGCTGGTCATCATCGGCCTCTACGTGCGTGCTCGTATGTCTGAGACTCCGGTGTTCCAGAAGGCTTCCGAAGAAAAGCGCACCTCCAAGCACCCGCTGCGCGACCTGCTGCCGTACTGGAAGGAAGTCGTGCTTGGCACTGTGGCCATGGGCATCACCTACACGCTGTTCTACGTGCTTGGTACTTGGTCGCTGTCTTACGGCGTTAAGGGTTTGGGCTTCCAGCAGAGCGAATACCTGCTGCTGCAAATGGTCTCCGTGGTGTTCTTCGCCATCTTCATCGTGGTTTCCTGCGTGTACGCCGACAAGGTGGGCCGCAAGAAGGTGCTTCTTGCCGTGACTGCCGCCACGCTGGTGTTCAGCTTCTTCACCCCGTTCCTGCTGGTGCACTCCGCCGCACATATTCTCGTGTTCCTCTGCATCGGCTTCGTGCTCATGGGCGGTCTGTTCGGACCTTGCGGTGCTTACCTGCCTGAGCTGTTCCCGGTCCACGTGCGTTACTCCGGCGCTGGCCTGAGCTACAACCTCGCCGCCATCTTCGGTGGCGCGTTCGCCCCGACCATCGCCCAGGCGCTGGTCAACTCCAAGTTCGGCGTTGCCGGTGTGGGTTGGTACATGGCCATCATGGCGGCTCTCGCCCTGCTTGCTCTGTTCCTGATCAAGGAAGGCAAGGACAAGGACTACGAGCTGTAAATTGCTCCCGATATTGTGCTCCCGCTGGCTCCCGTCAGCGGGAGCTTTGCTATATTCGCCCTGCCAAAAATGAACAATAGGCGAACTTACGTAGTTTGGGCACTAAGCTACGTCTTGCACGTTTTACTCTGGAAACCATGGATATCTGGCAGATCATCGTGTTTGTGGTGCTTGCCGCGCTGGTAGTGGCGTGGGTGGCCATTATCGCTTATAACAAGGGCCGTGTTTCCGGGCGTGTGTCCGCGCAGCAGGCTGCAGCATCTGACGAGACCGCACTGTGTCTGTTTGGCGACGATGTTCCCGTGCGTCCCACGGAGCGTCGATTGGTTGAAGTGCTGCCCGAAGCGTTAATTGTCACCGACCGTAATGGCCGGGTGCAGTATGCCAGCCCCGGTTCGGTGCCGTTTGGCTTGGTTTCCGGCAACCGGCTCAACTCTCGCGAAGTGGAAGATATTCTGACCCAAGCCGCCACCGACGGCGGTGTGCGAGAGCGCGAAGTGCAGATGCCGGTCAATCGTAGCGTCTTCCTCTCCTCAAACGGCCGGGGGCTTGAAGCGGGGCAGTCGATGCCATCCAACATGCTGTATTTGCGCGTGCGCATTGGCGATATTGGCGATGACCTGTACGCCATCTTTATCAATGACATGTCCGAACAGCGTCGGTTCGAGGCGGTTCGGCGCGACTTTGTTACCAACGTGTCCCACGAGCTGAAAACTCCGGCCGGCGCGATCTCGCTGCTTGCCGAGACTGTGACCGATGCCGCCGACGATCCGGACGCCGTGCGCTATTTCTCCGGTCGTATTTCCAAGGAATCCGCGCGTTTGACCGAATTGGTGCGTCGCCTCATCGATTTGCAGAAGGCGCAATCTTCCGAAGGTAGCGTGATTGATGTCAAGCGCATTTCCGCGCTTGCTGTAGCCCGCGCGGCCATCAATGACAATCAGGTGCAGGCCGATGCCCGCTATATTGATATTCGTCTTAATGTCAACGGCAAACCCGTGCCGATTTCGGCTGGCGAAGGCGATGATGAGCCGAGCGAAACAGAGCTGATGATTATGGCTGATGCGGATGCCATGCAAACCGCTGTCAAGAATCTGGTCGAGAATGCCATTCACTACTCGCCTGAGCACACGACTGTGGCGGTCGGTGTGGGGGAGCGCGATGGCAAAGTGACCATTCGCGTGGTCGATCAGGGTATTGGCATTCCCGAGAAGTCATTGGATCGCGTTTTTGAACGGTTCTACCGCGTCGACCCAGCCCGCTCGCGAGAAACCGGTGGCTCGGGTTTGGGCCTGGCCATTACCAAACATTGCGTGCAGGAGAATGGTGGCCGGATCTCGGTGTGGTCACGCAAGGGCGAGGGCTCCACGTTCACCATCGAGCTGCCGGCCGCTCCCGCAGATGAGGAACCTACCGCCGTGCAGGGCGTGTAGCGCGTATCCGCAATTACGTACTTCCAGGAAACAACAGGGTGATGGAGAACTCATGGTTACGATAGTGTCTGATACTTTTGCACCGATGCGTACGGGAACATACCCAAGAAAGGCCACTATGACGCGCATTCTCATCGTCGAAGACGAGGAATCCTACCGCGAGCCGCTGGTGTACCAGCTCACACGCGAGGGGTATGACGTGTCCGCTGCTGCCACCGGTGAGGAAGGTCTGGAGCTGTTCACCAAGGGAGGCATTGACCTGGTGCTGCTTGATCTGATGCTGCCGGGCATCGACGGCACCGCACTGTGCCGCCGTATCCGCGAGCAAAGCCGCGTGCCGATTATCATGCTCACCGCCAAAAGTGCGGAGATTGATAAGGTCGTAGGCCTGGAGATTGGCGCCGATGATTATGTGACCAAGCCGTATTCGTTCCGTGAGCTGCTGGCTCGTATCCGTGCGGTGATGCGCCGCAATCAGGCCACGGCGCAGGCTTCCGGCACGGTGGACGACGATATTCCGCTGGTGTGCGGAGACATTGCCATGCAGGTCGGCCAGCACCAGGTCACGGTGCGCGGCGAAACCGTGTTCTTCCCGCTGAAGGAATTCGAGCTGCTCGAATACCTGATGCAGAACAAGGGCCGTGTGATGACCCGGCATCAGCTGATTGACCGCATTTGGGGATCGGATTATGTGGGCGATACCAAGACGCTCGATGTGCACGTCAAGCGCGTGCGCTCCAAAATCGAGGAAGACCCGGCACACCCCAAGTATTTGACCACCGTGCGCGGGCTTGGCTACAAGATCGACGCCCCGGTGGAGTAAAGGTCGTTTGCCGGATGATGAAAGGCGACCTTTCGAGGTCGCCTTTTCGTATGATGGCTTCTTTCCCGTGAAGGGTCAGGGTGATAAAAACTACGTAGCGGTTATGTGACCCACAAACATCCAACTGTTCATCTTCTGTTTACTGATTTCGGTTTCGAGACCCCAAAACCACCAATAATCTTGTAGTTGTCATGAGTTGACCGGGCAGCAAGAGCCGCCCGCGAATAGTTGATAGAGGGATTAAGAAATAATCATGCAGAAGAACATCCTCATTCGCTCCATTGCCGCCCTGTCCGGCATTGTGATGCTTGCTTCCGTGGCCGCCTGCGGCGATAACACCGCTTCCACGACCGACAGCTCCTCCACTGATTCCGCTTCCAAGACCGCTCCGATTTCCGGTAACTTCCAGGGCGCTGGCGCTTCCTCCCAGCAGTCCGCCGTCGAAGCTTGGATTGCCGGCTTCCAGGGCGCCAACCCGGACGCCAAGATCGCCTACAACCCGTCCGGTTCTGGCGCTGGCGTGCAGACCTTCCTGACCGGTGCCACCGCATGGGCCGGTTCCGACAAGGCCCTCGCCGATGACGAGGTCGAGCAGTCCAAGTCCGTGTGCGCCGATGGCACCGCTTTCGACGTGCCGGTCTACGTCTCCCCGATCGCCGTGATTTTCAACCTCAAGGGTGTCTCCGACGCTGGCAAGCACATCAACATGGATGCCGACACCATCGCCAAGATTTTCGACGGCAAGATTACCAAGTGGAACGATCCGGCCATCGCCGATCAGAACAAGGACCTGACCCTGCCTGACACCGCGATCACCGTGGTTCACCGTTCCGACAAGTCTGGCACCACCCAGAACTTCGTCTCCTACTTCAAGGATCAGGCTCCTGACTCCTGGACCTACGACCTGTCCGAGAACTGGCCGAACGAGGTTGGCCAGGGCGCCAAGGGCACCTCTGGTGTGGTCTCCACCGTCAAGCAGGCCGATGGCACCATCGGTTACGCCGACTTCTCCCAGGTCGGCGACCTGGGCACCGTGGCCGTCAAGGTCGGCGACTCCTACAACGAGATCTCCGCTGAGGCCGGCTCCAAGGTCATCGAGGACTCCAAGCAGGACGACACTGTGAAGGGCGACAACCGCATCGTCATCAAGATCAACCACGCCACCGAAGCCAAGGGCGCTTACCCGATCGTCCTGGTATCCTACGACATCGTCTGCCCGGCATACAAGGACACCAAGCAGGCTGAGTTCGCCAAGGCTTGGCTGACCTACGTGACCTCCGACGAAGGCCAGAAGGCCGCTCAGGATGCCGCCGGCACCGCTCCGCTGCCCTCCTCCCTGAAGTCCGAGATCACCAAGTCCATCAAGGCCATCAAGACCAAGTGAGCGGCCGACCCGCAAAGGGTTGCTGAACCACTGACCTGAAACGATAATTGAATACAAGACTATTGAGATTGCAATAGCCCGAGATCTTTAAGCCGCAGTCGTAAACACATACGGCTGCGGCTTAAAGCGGGTCAGGGGCCGAACGGTTTGACGACGAAAACCGTGCCACTTGAATACTTGATAACCATCCTATATAAGGAGAATCCGTGAGTTCGCAAGACAAAACGGCTGTGCAGCCAGTCGGCGGCAAAACCGCCGATAAGGTGTTCCGCGGTGTGGCATACGCCTGCGGCATCCTGATTCTGGTTGTTCTTGCCGCTGTGTTCCTGTTCCTGTTCTTCCGTGCCTGGCCGTTGATTGGCGGCGATCAGGTTGCCAACAGCAAGACCGTGTCCAGCTTCACCGGCGGTAAGGCCAACAATTTCTGGGGCTATGTGCTGCCGTTGCTGTTCGGCACGGTGCTGGTCTCTGTGCTGGCTCTGATTATTGCCTTCTTCGTCTCCATCGGCATCGCGCTGTTCATCTCACACTATGCGCCTAAGAAGCTCGCCACCGCACTGAGCTATGTGGTCGATTTGCTTGCCGCCATTCCTTCTGTTATCTACGGTCTGTGGGGTGGCCTGATTTTGGTGCCGGCCATCTACCCGTTCTGGAATTGGGTCGCCAATCATCTGGGCTTCATCCCGCTGTTCGCCGGCCCTGCTGCGAACCCGTCGCGTACCGTGGCCACGGTGGCCGTGGTGCTCGCCGTGATGATTCTGCCGATTATTACTTCCATGTCCCGCGACATTTTCATGCAGACTCCGCGTCTGCATGAGGAAGCCGCTCTGGCGCTTGGCGCCACCAAGTGGGAGATGATTCGCCTGGCTGTGCTGCCGTTCGGCAAGTCCGGCATTGTGTCCGCCTCCATGCTGGCCCTTGGCCGTGCGCTTGGCGAGACCATGGCCGTGTTGATGATTCTGTCCCCGGGACTCAATTACTCCATCAAACTGCTGCAGGCCTCGCAGAATCAGACCATCGCTGCGAACATTGCCGCACAGTATCCTGAAGCCAACGAGCTGGGCGTCTCCACGCTGATTGGAACCGGTCTGATTCTGTTCCTCATCACCTTTGTGGTCAACTTCATTGCCCGCAAGATCACCGAGAAAGCGACTGCGTGATGACTGCTGCTGAGAATACTGAAAAGACTCCGATGGACGGTGCTCCCAAGATCGATTTCGATCGTTTCCGCCCCACCCGTTCCTCCGTGCAGCGCCGCAAGAGCATGGATATCTTCATGTGGGTGCTTATCGCGCTGGCGTTCATTATCGCCTGTGTGCCGCTGGTCTCCCTGTTGTGGACCACTATCGTCAACGGCATCAAGCGTCTGAACCTCAACTTCCTGACCTACAACATGACCGGTGTGGTTGGTGGTAGCCAGACTCCATCCGGTGGTTACGGCGGTGTGCTGCACGCCATCATCGGTACGCTGGAAATCACCGCGGGTGCCATGGTCATCTCCATCCCGATCGGCCTGATGTGCGCCGTGTACCTGGTCGAGTACGCGAACCGCAGCAAGCTTGCCACCACGATTTCCCTGCTCGTCGACGTGATGAGCGGCATCCCGTCCATTGTGGCCGGCCTGTTCGCCTTCTCGATGTTTACGATTTTGCTCGGTCCCGGTACTATCAACGGTTTTGAAGGCTCGGTGGCCCTCTCCCTGCTGATGCTGCCTACCGTGGTTAAGTCCAGCGAGGAAATGCTCAAGATCGTGCCTAATGACCTGCGTGAGGCATCCCTGGCCTTGGGCGTCACCAAGCAGCGCACCATCACCAAAATCGTGCTGCGTACCGCTTTGCCGGGCATCGTTTCCGGTGCCATTCTGGCCATCGCCCGCGTGATTGGTGAGACCGCCCCTCTGCTCATGACCGCCGGTTACATTGTCAATACCAATGTGAACCTGTTCTCCGGCCAGATGACCACCCTTCCGGTGTTCGTCTATCAGGAGTACTCGAAGCTGAGCGCCAACTGCCCGCCTAACGCCGCCTCCACTTGCGTGACCACGATTCCTATGGAACGTGCATGGGCCGCCGCTCTGGTGCTGATCATTGTCGTGCTGCTGCTGAACCTCATTGGTCGAATCGTGGCGAAGGTCTTCGCCGTGAAGACCGATCGCTGAGCGAGCCGTTAGACTTAAAGATACAAGGAAATATAAGGAAACATCATGGGACAACGTATTGACGTCAACCACGAGAATATCTACTACGGCGACTTCCTGGCCGTGGAGGATGTGAATATCAACATCGAGCCGAACAAGGTCACCGCCTTCATCGGCCCGTCCGGCTGCGGCAAGTCCACCGTGCTGCGCACCTTGGACCGTATGCACGAGATCATCCCCGGCGCACACGTCGAGGGCGAGGTGCTGCTCGAGGGCAAGAACCTGTACGACAAGGATGTGGATCCGGTGGCCGTGCGCCGCGACGTCGGCATGGTCTTCCAGCGCCCGAATCCGTTCCCGACCATGTCCATCCGCGAGAATGTGCTGGCCGGTGTGCGCCTGAACAACCACCACATGGCCAAGTCCGACGCCGATGATTTGGTCGAGTGGGCTCTGCGCGGTGCCAACCTCTGGGAAGAGGTCAAGGATCGTCTTGACAACCCCGGCATCGGTCTGTCCGGTGGCCAGCAGCAGCGTCTGTGCATCGCCCGCGCCGTGGCCGTCCACCCGCAGGTGCTGCTCATGGACGAGCCCTGCTCCGCCCTTGACCCGATTTCGACCCTGGCTGTCGAGGATCTGATCAACGAGCTTAAGAGCGACTACACCATCGTGATCGTGACCCACAACATGCAGCAGGCCGCCCGTATCGCCGACTACACCGCCTTCTTCAACCTGAAGGCTGTGGGCCAGCCCGGCCACCTCGAGTACTTCGCGGACACCACCACGATGTTCAACAACCCGCAGAACGAAGAAGCCGAGCGCTACATCTCCGGTCGTTTTGGCTGATCCGTGAGCGAAGCGATAGCTGAGCGAAGGTTTGAGTCCGGCCTCCGGCCGGTTCGAAATTGCTGGACCGGAGAAGATTCGTTCCCTGCACGCAGCGTAGTGGTTTGTGCGTAGAAAAAGAACAGTAAGACCCGTCGTAAGGCGGGTCTTTTTTGTTTGTTGTTGGGCCAGAGAGACCCGTTATTTGTCGAAAGGCTCAGTAGGCAAGCTGCTTACCGGGACTTTTCGTATCGAAATTTCCTGCATGCTGTCCTAAATAGTGCCAAAATACCTGCAATGGATTTTCGGGTCGCCTAATCATAAATAGGTTGCAGGCATTTTGGGTCTATTTACGGGGCGAATATCGGCCATCCGCCATAATCCATAAGATTTGCAGGTATTTCAGGTCGATTTATGACGCGAATTTGCAGGTATAAAGACGACATTAAGTAGATTGCAGGTATTTCGGGCCTATGAAGGAGGCAAATACGGCTCTAAGAAGTTCCTTTATACCTGCAACGCTGCTAACTAGTACCTAAATATCTGCAATAACAAAGGCCGGACTCATTTCGAACCCGGCCCTAGATAAGTTACGGCTTACGGCAAATCAGCCTAGAACGACGTGATTCACCGCCGTCATCAAACCAACATCACAGAATCGCCATGCACACGAAGTCCAGGATGAACAGTGCGGATACGATCCAGATAATCGGGTGCACTTCCTTGGCCTTGCCCTTGCAGGTCTTCACGATGCAGTACATGATGAAGCCACCGGCGATGCCGTAGGAGATGGAGTAGGAGAAGGCCATGAACACGGCGGCGAAGAATGCCGGGATGGCCTCGGCGATATCGTCCCACTTGACTTCCTTCAGGGAGGCGGCCATCATGCAGCCGACGATGACCAGCACGCCAGCAGTCGCGGCGGACGGCACGGCGGAAATCACCGGGGCGAAGAACACGGATAGGGCGAAGCAGATCGCCACGACCACGGAAGTCAGGCCGGTACGACCACCAGCGGCGATACCGGCGGAGGACTCTACGTAAGTAGTGGTGTTTGAAGTACCGCAGATGGCGCCGATGGAGGTGGCGATGGAGTCGGCGAACAGGGCCTTGTCCATCTTGGAGGAGAAGCCGTGGCCGTTCTCGAGGGCCTTCTCGTCCTCAGCGGAGAAGATGCCGGTACGACGGCCGGTGCCGATGAAAGTGCCCAGGGTGTCGAAGGTGTCGGACATGGAGAAGGCGAAGATGGTCACGATGACCAGTGGCAGCTTGGCCGGGTCGGAGAACAAGGCCGGGAAGCCTTCGGCGGAGAAGATCGCCCCGAAGGTCTGCGGCAGTTCGGAGAAAGTCTGACCGAGAGACTGGGAGTCGGACCAGGTGGTCACGCCGAACGGGATGCCGATCACGGTGGTGACGGCGATGGCCAGCAGCATGCCGCCCTTGACCTTCATCACGGTGAATACGATGGCCAGCACGAGGCCGATGAGGAATACCCACAGTACCTTGTCATTGAAGTTGGCCAGGCCCGGGGTTGCGGCCACGGCACCGCCCTTAGCGGCGGCCTTAGGATCGCCGGGAGTGAACTTGATTAAGCCGACATTCAGCATGCCTACGTAGGCCACGAACAGGCCGATGCCGCCGCCGATGGCGTGCTGCAGGGACTCCGGGATGGCCATGATGATCATCTTGCGGATCTTGGTGACGGTGATGATGATGTTGATCAAGCCGCACAGGAATACCATGCACATGGTCTGCTGCCAGCTGAAGCCGAGGCCGAAGCACACGGTGTAGGTGAAGAACGCGTTGAGGCCCATGCCGGCGGCCTGCGCGTACGGCACATTGGCGAACAGGCCCATGACCAGGGTGCCGATGATGGCCGCGATGATGGTGGCCAGGAACACGCCGCCCCACGGCATACCGGTCTGCGACAGAATCTGCGGGTTGACGACGATGATGTAGGCCATCGCGAAGAACGTGGTCAGGCCGGCCAGAATCTCAGTTGAGACGGTCGTGCCGTTTTCCTTCAAATGGAAGAACTTCTCCATATACTCTCTACTTCCTTGGGTTGTGCGAGGCCATACGCCACCTGTGGGTGACCCGGTTGGCCCCGGCGAGAATTGCGACTCGCCCTGATTGACCTGCCCAACGCACGTCAGGCGCTACGCATCCAATCAGAACCGTGGCCGATTATAGCTTGTGGAGGTAACGTGAACAGGCCGGGGTAGACTGACTGCGGCAATACATATACAGGAACGCGCAGAGAGTGCCGCGGAAGGAAGTCGCGCAGTGAAACCGGCCGTCGAAGTCAGCATCACCTCATGGAAAAAGAACGTCGTCAAGTTCGGTCAGGAATACGGCCGCGTACTGCTCATGCCAGGCACTGGCTACAACTGCGACCGTCCGCTGCTGTACTGGTCTGCACAAGCCTTGGTCGAGGCCGGGTGGCGTGTCGATCGCATGAATGTACGCAATGCTTCCGATGATTTGTCCACAGTGATTCCGGTGCTCAATCAGGCGATTGACGGGTGGGTGGAGTCAGTGCGCGGAAATCAGTCCGGCGAATACTCCAACGATAATGTCGGTAGGGACGCTGCTGATTCGTCGGATTCCACCAATCAATCCGGCCCGCGTCTGCTGCTCATCGGCAAATCGCTGACCACGATGACTTACCCGCACGTGGCCGCACATTATGGGTTGCCATTCGTGCTGTTGACCCCGGTATTGCACCACGCCGATTTCGACCCATCCGCCCGCGTGATTCCGGTGCCCGCTGTGGGCGATGACATCGTAGCCGAATCCGAAGCACCATCCGTGGCCGAAGCGAAGGCGATAATCCGTGCCGAGCTTGCCGGGCAGTCACACGCCGCCAGCTCCCGATATGCTGGACCGGCACCGCTGATTTGTGCCGGAACCGCCGACCCGTTCTATGATCGCGACCGCGCCAACGCATTGACCCCGCATGTGCATGAATATCCAGACGCCAACCATTCGATTGAGGTGCCCGGCCATTGGCGTCGTTCTCTCGATTACCTAAAGGAAGTCACGGCATCCGTGGCTCAATATGCCGCCACGTTGTAATCCTGCATCACTTCTCCGGGAATGTTGCGCCAATGCTGGGCCGGGAGGACTTTGTTGTGCCACTCTCCTGGGGGTGCTGCCTGCGCGACACGCCCGAATTCCACAATGTCGCCGACCGCCCGTAACCTAATCATTCGTAAACCACAGACCGTTGGTTGAAGTGTGCGCAAGTGCACTTTCGAAGTTTGGTTCGCCAAGCCAGCGCAGGTTGAGAGATATAAGCCCGTCAAGGGCCGGCGAAGGTCGCTTCGCGAGATTATATTGCTCTGCCTGTGCGCAGGGCTTTTTTGTTGCCCAGCCGAAAGTTCCGAACTCCAAGTCAACGGCCGACTTAGGAAGGAACGCCATGAAGAGGCCCGAAAAGGAAGCGGTAGTCGCTCAGCTTACGGAAGAATTCCGTAACGCTGACGCCGTCTACCTGACCGAGTACCGCGGGCTTACCGTTCCGCAGATTTCCGATCTGCGTGAAAAGCTAGGCCGCGATACTTCCTACACCGTGGCAAAGAACACGCTGGCACGCATCGCCGCCAAGGAAGCGGGCATCGAGGGTCTCGACGAGATTCTTGCTGGCCCGACCGCCATCACCTTCGTGAAGGGCGACTTCATTGAGGCTGCGAAGGTCATCCGTGACTTCGCCAAGGACAACAAGGCTCTTGTCATCAAGGGTGCCGCCGCTGACGGCACTGTCTATGATGCTGAGGGCGCCAAGAAGCTGGCAGACCTCAAGTCTCGCCCGCAGCTGCTCGCCGAGTTCGCCGGCGACGTCAAGGCATCGATGGCCAAGGCCGCGTACCTGTTCAACGCTCTGCCGACCAAGGCCGTGCGTACGATCGACGCCCTGCGCGACAAGCAGGAGAAGGCTGCCTGATTTACGCCCTCACGGCATGAATCAGTTGCTTCGATAATTTAAACAAACAAGGTTTATTCGGCTGCGGATCACCTACTTCGTCCGCCGCCAAGATTGAAAGGAAGCCATAATGGCTAAGTACACCAACGATGAGCTGCTGGAAGCCTTCGGCGAGATGACCCTGGTCGAGCTCTCCGAGTTCGTGAAGGCCTTCGAGGAGAAGTTCGACGTCGAGGCTGCCGCTCCGGCTGCTGTCGCCGTTGCTGCTCCGGGCGCTGCTGCCCCGGCTGCTGAGGAGAAGGACGAGTTCGACGTCATCCTCTCCGCCGTCGGCGACAAGAAGATCCAGGTCATCAAGGCCGTCCGCGCCATCACCAACCTCGGCCTGGCTGAGGCCAAGGGCCTCGTCGACGGCGCTCCGAAGGCCGTCCTCGAGAAGGCTAAGAAGGAAGACGCCGAGAAGGCTAAGGCTCAGCTGGAAGAGGCTGGCGCCACCGTCGAGCTCAAGTGATTTGTGCGGCTTAAGCCGCAATCACCAACTTGTTGCCGGAAACCCCGTATCCGTTATGGATTGCGGGGTTTCCTGCATTGTGCCCTTGGGCAGACCCTGTACTGAATAGGGGGAGCGATTTCACCCGTTGCTGGCGGCATGGAAGCTGCTAATGCGCAAAAGTTGCAATTCTTGACCGGGATAATCCGGCGAAACCGAGTAAAAGATGACACAATGGCACATAGTGTGGTTCATAGTGTGTATAGGGAGGCGGTCACGGTGAGTGAATGGACGGTGCGGATCAATGGGGTTGATCGAGTCAACGTCAAACCGGGCGACTGCGTGGAGATTGGCCGTAAGCCATTGCGTCCTCTAGCCGATGACGGCATGCAGCGTCTTGATGTGGTGGATCAGACCAAGTCGATGTCCAAAAGGCACGCCGTGTTCGAGGTGAAGCAGAATGGTTCTGCAGCCGTGCGCGATTTAGGCTCGACCAATGGCTCTTATGTGGTTCGTGACAATGGCGATTTACTGCGTCTGCCCGTTGACGCCGAGTTTATGCTGCCGTCCTCGCCGATGCGCATGCAGTTCGGTGATGTTCCGGCGGACTTCATCCGTATCGATGACGTCGAGCATGAGCAGCAGCTTCCGGTGCCTGATTTGTTCGGCTACGCGGTGAATGAAGCACCGCAGGAGCCGGATGCCGCTGATATGTCCGTTGACGACATTTTGGATTTGCGGGCCGGTGAGCCGACCGCCGCGTTCAGCGCCGCCAGCGTTCGTCATAAGGTTGACGAACTCGACTTCAGCAGTCTGAACATTGCCCAATCCGTGGTCAAGGCGGAAGAGCCGGCCACTCCGCGTGATTTGTTCGCCGATGCGATGGCCGAGCAGTCCGAAGATACCGTGCCGGACGGTGAGGCGCAGCAGACCCAGCCTGCCGCTGATTTCGTGCCGCAGACAAGCCCGCAAGCTGAACCCGTCGAACCGGCGGAGCCTTCTGCACCTGCCGTGGTGCCGGTGGATGCGATCGCTCATCCTGTTGCCAAGGTGCCCGAGACTGTATCTGGGACCGCATCTGAAACAGCAACCGAGACGGAATCTGAGACTGCACCATCCGCTGAGGCGGTATCCATCCCGGACCAGCAGCCGGATGTGCAGGCACAGCCTGAGCAGTCGCCGGTATTTGAGCAGCCCGGCCAATTCGTCCAACCCGATCAGTCCGATCAGTCGGACCAGCCCGTTCAAGTAAGCGTTGCCGATTTGGGCGAGGCTGACACCACTGGTGTCTATACACCAGCTTTTGAGCCGGGCTCCGTGTTCGACCGTGTGAGCAAGGGAGAACTGAAGGCCCAGGAGCCGGTGGTGGAAGTTGATGGCCTGACCTCGGACGATGCTAAAACCACGCAGGATTTCTCCACGCAGTTCGAGATTGCTCGTCACCCTGAGTTGCTGGCATTTCTGGCAATGAACCCATACCTGTATGACGATATGTATGCTTGGCTCGCCGCCAGAGGCGAAGCCGACATCGACGAAGCTCTATCCCATAACAAGGGATATCAGGAATACCGCGAAGCGGTTGGAAAGTGAGCCAAGAGATGACCCAGACGCAGGATCAGAATGCTGAAAACGGTCTGAACCGCATCCGTCGCTGGCGTGACCAGTATCGCGGCATGTTGGCCCCCTCTCCGTTGGAGGACGCGAACCAGCTGGTGGCCAAACTTGATATGACGCATGCCCATCCGTCCGGCATTGCACAATTGTTCGCTTCGGGACATGTTCGCTTGGACTCGCTGTTCCGTGATGCCGGGGTGTTGAAGGCGGCGGAACGGCACTTGTCTCGGGTCATGGATGACCAGACCGCCAAGCGCCGTGTGTCCGGAGTGGCCGAGCTCTCGTTGGTGGTCGGTGTGGCCACGTGGAAGGGCAATGCACTGCCCGTGCTGCTGTATCCGGTCAACGTCACGGTGCCCAAGGAAGAATCCGCCGCCACTGTGCAGTTCACCGGCCGTGTGAAGTTGAATACGGCATTCGTCAATGTGCTGCGAGAGCAGCGGGTATATGTTGACGAGGATTCTCTGTTTGACGGTTCCAGCTATGACAGTGGCGAGCCTGAAACCTCGGCTATGTTCGCCAGAATCACGGCGGAAGCCGTGGAACGCATTCCTGACTTCAATATCGAGCGCCAAATCGTGCTGGGCTGCTTTGTGGATCCCTCATCGTTGATGATTGCCGAAAGCCAGCGCTTCATCGACCAGCTGGAGAACGGCGAAAGTGACAATGTGCTGCTTGATGCACTCGCTGGTAACGAACATGCGCAGTCGTCCCTCAAAGATGCCGATCTTGCGCAGTACAGCCCGTTCGATGCAGATCCGCATGCGGAATTTGAGGTGGGCGATGTCGACAACACCGTGCGATATGCCGCATCGCTTGCAGCCGCGGGCCATAGCATCGTCATTGACGGAGAGTTCCCCAAAGGCACGGCAGAGCAGGCGGTAGCCGTCGCTTCGCGCTGCCTGATGAGTGGTCGGTCGGTGCTGTATGTGCCGGGTGTCGCCGAACAGAAGCGACTGTTTATGCAAGCCGTGTCCGCCAATGAGCTGAAGGCTCAGATGTTGGATGTGGCTGATGCGCAGGCCAACGCCGCCATTGACAAGCAGTTGATTTCCGCTGTGGGATTCCAGCAGGGTGTAGCCACACAGCGTTTCGACCAGCTTGCTGATGAACTTGTTGGCGTGCGTTCTCGTCTGACCCGATACTTGGGCGACCTGCACGGAGTGAACGATAAGTGGAACGTATCTGCTTACGAGACGATTCAGAATCTGGCTCGCATCTCCGTGCTGCCCACGCATCCCGCCACGCATATCCGCCTGACCGAACAGAGCGCGATTGCCGTTGCCGGCGATATGGAAGCATGGGTCGGCAAGTTGGAGCGGGCCGGTGAACTCGGCGAATTCTCCATCGGGCCGGATGATACCGCCTGGTACAAGGCCTCCCTGAACACCGAGGAGGAGGCAGTGACAGCCTACCAGCGCGTGGATGATTTGCTGCGTCGGTTCCTTCCCGCAACCCGTGAGCAGGTGGCTCGTACCGTACAGACGTGCGGATTCCCCGTTCCCTCGACCATCCGCGAATGGGAGCGCCAGGTCACCGTGCTCAAGAACCTGCGCCGCGTGCTCGACGTGTTCCAGCCGGAGATTTTCGAGCGCGACATCGATTCGATGATTGAAGCGACCAAGCCCAAGGCTCAGCGCAAGGCTGAAGGAAGCGCGATGGGCTTCTGGGAGCGGCGTCGTCATATCAAGGAGGCCAAGGGTCTGCTGCGCGTGGGTGCCCAGGTGGAAGACCTGCATGAAGCGCTCAAAGTAGTGGCTCGGCAGTCGGAGCAGTGGAGGCAGTTCGTGCCACACGGCGGATGGCCGGTGCTCCCCACCAAGCTGGACGACATCATCACCACATTGGATGCGATGGTCAGCGATATGACTGCGCTTGACACCGTGCTCGCCACGACTCCGGCGGGCGGCAATTTGGGATCCACCGATTTCAATACTGTCGAGGTGCGTCTGAAGGCCTTGCTTGATGACCGTAAGGCTCTTGATACCTTGCCGGAACGATGCCGCTTGGAACATGAATTCGCCGGTGTCGGACTGAACGAATTGGTCGAGGATCTGCATACTCGTCAGGTGAGTGTGCCGCAGATTCGTGGCGAAGTGCAACTGGCATGGTGGACCACGGTGTTTGAGGATATCGTGCGTTCGTCCGCCATCATTTCCAACCAGGACGGTTCCGCATTGCAAACCGCATCCGACCGGTTCGCCCAGGTCGATGTGGAGCATGTGCGTTCCGTGGGGCCGATGGTATCTCAGGAATCGATGCGGCGTTTGTGCGATATGTTGTTCTCCCATACACAGGAGGCCAACCAGTTGCATACGGTGTTAGCCGGTCGTGCCCATGTGTCGCTCAGTCGTATTCGCCGTGACTATCCGGAGATTTTGGCTGCTGCCAAGCCGATACTCGTGGCGACGCCGGGCACTTTGGCCGCACTCACCGACCCCGCGGTTATTGCGGATGTGGCCATTGTGGATGCCTGCGCGCATATTCCATCCATCGAATTGCTTTCGATTCTTGGCCGTGTGCGTCAGGTAGTGGTGATTGCCCATTGCGCTACGGTGACCAGTGAATCCATGAAGCAACTGATTGATTTGCTTCCTCATGTTGAAGTGGAGTCCGCTCCGACCCGCCGCGACCCGCGTCTCGCTGCATTCCTTGAATCTGAGGGCTATGGTTCGGTTCGGTATGATGTGGCGACTGAGCCGGCATCAGGCAAGGTGCGTTTCCATTCGGTCGAGGACGCCAACGGCGTACCGGTCATGCTGTCTGGTCTTGTGGAATCCAGCCAACAGGAGATTGATAAGGTGGTGCACCTTATCACTCAGCGGGCTGCCAGCTTTACTGTGGTGCCTTCCAGCTATGTGCTGACCGTGGTGACGCTGACTGATGTATTCCGCACTCGTCTGGGCGCGGAATTGAAGTCGTTGGCCTCCAAGAACAAGCCGATGGGCCGATTCCTGCGGCATGTGCGGCTGGTTCCGCTGCGTGACGTGGCGGGTTGCCAGGCCACCGACGTGATTCTGTCCCTGTGCTATGCCAAGACGGTGCATGGTCGCTTGCTGCAGCAGTTCGGTGTGGTGGAGCACGAGGGCGGACGTGGCATGCTGCTCGATGCATTGGCGCTTGCCGACCGCAACTTGGATATCGTCTCGGCGTTTGGCTCTCAGGATATGGAGGATGAGCGTCTCCACCAGCAGGGCCCACGATTCCTGAAGACCATGCTGGCCTGGGCTGAGCAATTCAACGATCGTCCGATATTGCCGACGCGTGATGATGCCGGTCAGAACGTACTGTTCGAAGATATCGCCGAGCGTCTGCGGGCGCGCGGTCTTGAAGCGGCTGTGAATTACGGTTTCGATAGGGGTCCAAGGGTCCCCTTGGTCGTCGGTCTTAAGGGTCGCCCGTTCGCGTTGGCGGTGCAGACCGATGATGCCAGCTTCATGTCCGTGCAGTCCACGCGCAAGCGTCATCGCCTATCGGCACAGGATTTGATTTCTCTAGGTTGGAATGTCATGAGTGTATGGAGCGTTGCGGCATTCGTGAACCCGGATAAGGAAGTCGATCGCATCGTGGCCCGTATCGGCGAGATCTATCGCGAAGTCGAGTAGACATGGCGGAATATTCGGCTACAAGGCGCACCCCACGCAAACATAAACGAGTAGTGATGAAGGGCACTGAAAGCTTCGATGCAGACGGTGTCAAGCTCGAGCCTGGCGACATGCAAACCGACCAGCAGCGTCGAGCCGACGATGACAAGCGCATTCTCGGCGAGTTGCCGCCTCACTGGGCTGTGTTCAACGACAAGCGTTGAACGTCAGCCCAATGAGGCAGCCTTCGCGGCTGCTTGTAGTGCAGCCGCTCACTTCACCTACAGACAGCCCACCGGGCTGTCTGCTATACGGCTCAGCTCACTGGGCTGTGTTCAACGACAAGCGCTAGTCGCCCTCTCTGGCGGGGCTGTCGACAAAGCCGACTGGGGTGGTTGGGAGAACAGTCCACCTTCAGTCTCGCTTCGCGAGCCAGCTTCCGCCGGCGGGAGCAAGAGACGGTCACCGCATCACGGCGACTATCGCGCCGGCTTGCTGCAACTCCATTACTGCAGCCGCGGCATGAGGCTTCATAGCAAATGAGACCTGTCGTTCATTGCTCCCAAGTGACGATGCTTCAGCCTCGCCAATAGCCATCACCAGCGCCTCCTCAGCGAGCACGCAATCCTCCCCGGCGCATCCCACGGCGGACACCAGCTGCACGCTGTCTCCGGGCAAGAGATCATCTGGATTGCTGGCCAACCGCACTTCAATCACCGTGGTGCCGGTGGGCGGCAGTGGTGCATCTCGTGCCATATGCGTAGAGATGGGATCATTGACCGCAATATCAATCTGCGCAATCAGTCCAGTGATCTCATCGGCATCTGTGGCATAAGACGATCCAACCGTACTGACCGGCAGTAGCTCCACTCTGATATCGGCGCTGGAGATTATCTCGCCGCGCGCAATAGGCCGGTCGGCAATCACCACTGGAGCGGTCTGCACCTGAGCCAGTACTGTTCCCAATCCAAACAGCACGGCCAAACCGGCGCAGAACGCGGCAATGCACCTGCGCGCGGCATGCAGCATACGACGGCGCCGTAGTAAGCCATGCGTGGGTGGCGTGAATATAGAAAAAGTCACCATGAACATCATGGTGACTTGCGCTTATCTCTCGGTGCAAGCTGAAACGACCATTGTGGTTCCAGCTTGTCAGGTCGGTTTTTCTACTTGCCGGACTTATCCGTGCGGTAGAAACCGTGGCCTTTGAACTCGATCGGTACGGCCGAATACACCTTGCGCACCTGCTCCTGAGCACACTTCGGGCATACGGTGATCGGGTCGTCGTTGAACGACTGCTGTTCAGTGAAGTCATAGCCGCAGTTCTTGCAGCGGTAGTGATAAGTAGGCAACGGATTCCTCCACAAGTCAATTCTCACGCATAGGCATTGTCGTCATGCTGGACAACCGTTCATATCCTAGTCGCCGCCCTGACACTTTGCCCTGCAGGCATACGCAGGCGAGATAAAAGCCGTCTTATGTTCGGTATTCGCCGGTAATCAGGGCAGCTGCCGGTATCCTTCCGGCGTCAGCACGCCATCCGCTGGCACATCGTGGGGGTCCGCGATCCACTCATCGTCGTCCACCACCTCCCAAGGCCAGCACACTGCGATGATCGGGCAGCCGGGCCGACGATTCACTAATACGCGGTCATACCAGCCGGCCCCGCGTCCCAGCCGATTGCCATGCCGGTCGACAGCCAATGCGGGAGCGATAATCAGGTCGGCATCGTGCAACGCTTCAGGCGGCAATGGAGTTCCCTGCGGCTCGTCAGGCCGCCGGTATCCAGAACCCGCCACTGGATGCAGTGATTCCATCGAATCCAGTGCACTCCACCCGATATCCAGGCCAGATCCCAACAACGGAACCAACACGCGGATTCCTGACGCTAGCAGCCAAGCCAACAGCGGACGAGTCTCAACCTCGGATCCCATCGACACATATGCCGCCACCGTCAGTGGAGCGGAGCCGTAGTGAATACAGGGGCGATCCAACACGTATGCGGGAAACTGATGAACCAGTTTTTCTCCTGCTGCAAGCCGGGCCTCAGGCGTAATCAAAGCTCGTTGAGCCAGCAATCTGTGCCGTAGCGTTGCCTTATCCATACCGCACAACCTAGCATGGCTACAATAAAGGCCGTGTCAGTTTTCCAATCCATCAAAGAGGCGTTCAAGCCGGATCATCAGATTCGTATGCCTCGTCTTTCCCATCCTGCTTTTCCCATAACGCTTAGGCCGCTGACCTTGGACGACGAGGAAGAGTGGAATGAGGTGCGGTGGCGCAATAATGATTGGCTTGCCCCGTGGGAATCAGGAGATCCGATGCATGGCGGATTCATCACCTTCAATCAGTGGATTCAGCGCCAGCGCCGTAACGAGCAGCATGGGGTGGGGGCGTTGTTCGCCATCGAATACCAGATGCGCATTGTGGGCCAGATATCGTTGGGGGCGATTTCCTACGGATCCATGCGCACCGGTGTGGTTGGCTATTGGGTTGACCAGTGTTACGCCGGTCATGGTTTTGCCCCCATGGCCGTGGCTTTGCTCGCCGACTGGGCACTGACGGATCCCTTTGGCCCGGTTCTGCACCGGCTGGAAATCGCCATTTTGCCGGACAATGCGCGCTCTTTAGCGGTGGTGCGCAAGGTCGGGGCCCATCATGAAGGACTGCGCGAGCGCTATATGTACGTCAATGGTCAGTGGCGAGACCACGTGACCTTTGCGCTGTTGGCCGAGGATGCCGGGCAAGGGTTCGCCAATCGATTGGCCTCGCAAAACCTCCAATAAATCTCCTAATACTCCCGACACGCCCGAGCGGGAAGTGTTGGTTCGGTCAATATGTCTCCTATTCTTGACGGTATGGGTTACGAGTCACTGAGCACGGTTGTCGTCTTGGTGATTGTGATAATTGCCATCGCTGTATGGTTGCCCGCGCGTACGGCTAACGGCATGAAGCGCGCGGCTGAGCATCGGCAAGATCGTTATTCGCCGTCCCTGCGTATTGTGGAAGCGGAAGACGGTAGACGATTCGGCGATATCGAGCCGTATCAGGCGAAAGGGGCAGCAATGCCAGCATCGACACAGTCAGCCCGGCTGACGACCGAGCATATCGCGCATATACGCGAATTGCGCCGTGAATCCATCCGTCGTCGCCAGATTCTGGTGGCCAGCCTTCTCGCCGTGGCCATAGTGGTATTTGCGTTGGCGTTCATCGTGCATTACAGCCCGTTGTTCGCTTTGATTCCTTTGGCCCTGACCGCAGCGGTGCTGGCAATGGGTGCGAATGCCGCACGCCAGGCCCGTCAGTGGGAACGCAGGGTGTCCCGCTATGAGCAGAAGAAGACGTCTGCAACTCCTGCTCAGCAGGGGCAGATTGATTCTCCGGCTAAGAACCATGCTGCCGAGTCCGCCGCTCCGGCCGTTCAGACGAGTCGTGCAGATGATGCTGCCACCGAAGTGATGGAACAGCGTCAGATTCGCCGCGTGCTGCATGACGCTGAAGTCGAGCAGGCCAAGGCCAAGGCGTTGCGTGAAGCACAAGCCAAGGCCGATCGGGAGGCTGCTGCGCCGCAGGCTGCCGACCATTCCGAAGCGGAGACACCTTCCCTGACGGTACGCGATGAGCGCGATGCGCATGACTCCGTTGCGGACGATGCCACGTCGGAGCTCGCTTCCGTTCAGCCGGCCCGTGCGCTGGATGTGTTCGATATGGCCACCTCCCAGGATCTCATCTCCTTCTCTCTGGGTGCGGACCATGCTGAAGATAACGCTCCGGAAAGCTTGGAAATCAAGTCGACGCGTCAGGTGTCCAAAGCCACTCCCGCCGAGCCTGAGATGGTGAACAAGCTGATTGATGAGGCCAAGGCCGTCAAGGCTTCCGACGACGCCTCGGCAGCCAAGGCTCAAGCGGATCACAGTGCTGCGCAGCCGGAATCCTTCCATGAGCATGAGGAGCGTGCTGAGGTGCAGGCCCCGGTCGCCACGTCTGAATCGTTGAGCGTGGGGCTCGATTCCATTCTTGCCCGCCGCGGCAACTAAGGGATTTCTCTCACAGCGTTAGCACTCGAGTTGGCAGAGTGCTAACAATCGCGCTACGATGTGTCCTAGCGCAAAGGGACAACGCAAGTGATCGTCAGCCTCTTGAGGTGTTCTGGCGCGGCATTAGAACTACGAGTAGATACGAGGTGACCCACAGTGTCGATTAAGCTCACACCGTTGGAAGACAAGATCATCGTCAAGCAGGCCGAGGCCGAGACTCAGACCGCATCCGGTCTGTACATTCCGGACAACGCCAAGGAGAAGCCGCAGCAGGGTGAAGTCCTGGCTGTTGGCCCGGGCCGTCGTGACGACAAGGGCGAGCGCATTCCGGTGGATGTCAAGGTCGGCGACAAGGTGCTGTACTCCAAGTACGGCGGCACCGAAGTTCACTACGAGGGTGAGGACTACCTCATCGTCTCCTCCCGCGACATTCTTGCCATTCTCGGCTGATTAGTCGTATAGAGAACTTCACCAACCCCGACTGTTCCTTGCGAACAGTCGGGGTTTTTGCGTCTTGTGTCTTGGCTCCCCTCTTTGAGGGGAACTGTCGCCGTAGGCGACTGAGGGGGCCGAGGGAATGCATATTCTCCCCAAAAAGCTCAGCCGTTGACGGTCAATCCGACGATGCCTCCGCACAGTCCGATTCTACGGATAACGCCAACGATGCCGGTAGCAAGAAAGCCGGTGCTGATGACTCCAAGAAGAGTGCGTCGTCTTGGTCGCTTCCTGATTTCTCCGACTGGCCTATGTGGATTCGGGAAAAACGCGGGAATTTGCGGAGTGTCGCACCGATTTGCGTTTGTCTGGGTTTTGTGGTTATATAGCCAAGTTGCCTGTTGAGGTCAAACACCGCGGCGGGAAACAGACTGGCGGATTTCCCAAGCGGTCAAAGGGAGCTGACTGTAAATCAGCCGCTTCGTGCTTCAGTGGTTCGAATCCACTATCCGCCACGCCCCGATAGCTCAGTGGTAGAGCACTTCCTTGGTAAGGAAGAGGTCGTGAGTCCAATTCTCACTCGGGGCTCTCTGGCGGGGTAGCTCAGCTGGCTAGAGCGTACGACTCATAATCGTAAGGTCAAGAGTTCGAGCCTCTTCCTCGCTACAAATCGCGCCCGCTAACCGGTGGGCGCGCACTAAACCTTATAAGAACACAGAGGTGAATGACAATGGCTAAGAGCGCCGACATCCGTCCGGGCATCACGCTGGCCTGCACCGAGTGCAAGGAGCGCAACTACATTACGACGAAGAACCGTCGTAACACTCCCGACCGTCTCGAGCTGAAGAAGTTCTGTCCGCGCTGCGGCAAGCAGACTGTGCACCGCGAGACTCGTTGATTGCGCACAGCATTATGTTTCAAACCCGGCCCATGCGGCCGGGTTTTTGCGTATGGAACTTGCTGCTGTCTCAGACGACGATTGCCTCGATATCGCCCGTGCGACACTAAGATAGGAAGCCATGACAAGCTTTGCAGACATCACCACCATGGGTGTGGGCGGACATATCGCCCACTTCGTCGAGCCGACCACGCGCGTCGGACTGATCGAGGCCGTGGAAGACGCCGATTCCAAAGGACTTCCTTTGGTCGTTATCGGCGGAGGCTCCAATATGCTCGTTTCCGATGACCCCTTCAACGGCGTGGTGGTGCGAGATGCGCGCTGCCTGATCACCGTGCCGGACGAGGCCGCACCGGTCGAAGGCGGCGATCGCACGGTCCATGTCAATGCCGAGGCCGGCGCCAACTGGGATGATTTTGTGGCGTTCACCGTGGAACTCGGGCTTGAAGGCGTTGAGGGGCTTTCCGGCATCCCCGGCACGGTCGGTGCCTCAGTGGTGCAAAACATCGGTGCCTATGGCCAGGAGGTCGCCACTTCGGTGGAATCGGTGGAGGTCTGGGACCGCGAAACCAAAACCACGCGCGATTTGACTCCTGCCGATCTCCAGTTCGGATACCGTTACTCCGCACTCAAGGCCAGCATGTATGCCGGGCCCGGCAAGCCTGCCGACCGGTTCTTCCCGACCCCGCGTTATGTGGTGCTATCCGTTACCTTTGCCCTTACCCATTCGGCTGAAGGCACGGTCGGCTATGGGCAATTGGCCAAGGCGCTCGGCGTCGAGGTGGGCGATCGCATGGCCACCACCGATATTCGTAAGGCCGTACTTGCGGTTCGTGCCGCCAAGGGCATGCTCGAAGATCCCACCCGCTATGCACTGCCCGATATGGCCACCGCCAAGCGAGAGGCCAATATTCTGTCCGATTTGGATCGGCTTGCCGCTCTGAACAATCAGGCCGGTATCCCGGCTAGCAGCGATGGTTTGCCCGCTCCTGATTACAATCGCCACAGCTGTGGTTCGTTCTTTATGAATCCGATACTCTCTGCGCAGCAGGCTGCCGCGTTGCCTGAGGACGCTCCTCGTTTTGACGCGACCCGGCCCGATGGTACGCCTGGCGTCAAGACCTCGGCCGCTTGGCTTATCGACCATGCCGGCTGCCATAAGGGATACAAGGTCAGTCCAGATGCGT
Source organism: Bifidobacterium sp. M3-N-101 (assembly GCF_023656805.1). Lineage (NCBI taxonomy): Bacteria > Bacillati > Actinomycetota > Actinomycetes > Bifidobacteriales > Bifidobacteriaceae > Bifidobacterium > Bifidobacterium sp. M3-N-101. The sequence continues at coordinate 72,632 of NZ_JAMOKQ010000001.1, read as the reverse complement.
CTGCGGGTCTGTCCACGCAGCATGCGTTGGCTCTGACCAATCGTGGAGGAGCGAGTGCCGCCGACGTTGAAGTCTTGGCCAAGGCCGTACAGCAAGCAGTTCGGGAAGCATTCGGCGTCACCTTGGTTCCGGAGCCGGTCTGTATCGGCGTGCTGTGATTCCCCGCAGAAAACTTGGCGATGATCGCCTGGCCGTTTGGCCGGCAAACCAGTGATTCCACTGGATAACGGATTGATGGACAACGTAATCACCCCCATTTATACTCATTTTCAGTGCTGCGCGCGTCCGGCGTGTAGGCAGGGGAGAAGAGAGCAATATCATGCAACTGTTCCGTACGAAATCCGTCGAACAGACCATTGCCGAAACAGGTGAAGAGGGTCGCAAGCTCAAGCGCAGCCTAACGTGGTGGGATCTGTCCATCATGGGTGTGGCTGTGGCCGTGGGCGCTGGCATCTTCTCAGTAGGTGCGCAGGCGGCGGCTTTCCACGCCGGCCCGGCCGTGATCATCAGCTTCCTGATTGCCGGCATCGTCTGCGGCGCGGCCGTGATGTGTTACGCCGAGTTTGCCTCGATGATTCCAGTGGCCGGTTCCGCCTATACCTTCACCTATACCACAGTGGGTGAGCTCACGGCATGGATCATTGGCTGGGATCTGATTCTGGAAATGCTGTTCGCCGGTTCGGTGATTGCCAAATACTGGGGCGTGTATCTCAACGATTTCATACGTCTGATGGGTTGGAACGTGAATACCGATCTGGCGCTAGGCTCCTTCAACTTCGACCTCGCGCCAATTATCATCGTCGCGTTCTTCACCGTGTTGCTGGTGTTCGGCACCAAGATTGGCGCTCGTGTGGATGGCGCGATGACCGTGCTCAAGATCGCCATCGTGGTGTTTGTGGTGATTGTCGGCTTCTTCTACGTCAAGGCCTCCAACTTCACCCCGTTCATTCCACCGAGCCAGCCGGCCGCAGCCACTACCGGCGACGGTGCCGTCAGCGCTCAGATGGCGCAGCCGCTATGGCAATGGGCCACTGGCATGACCCCGTCCATTTACGGCGTGCCTGGCATCCTGTCTGGTGCGGCGCTTGTGTTCTTCGCGTTCCTGGGATTCGACGTGGTGGCCACCGCCTCCGAAGAGACCAAGAACCCGCACAAGAACGTGCCGCTGGGCATCGGTGTCGGCATGCTGCTCATTATCGTCATGTACATGCTCGTGGCCATTGTGACCACCGGCATGGTCTCCTATAAGGATCTTGCCAAGCAAGATAGCCCGTCTCTGGCCACGGCATTCGAATTGGTCGGGGCTGACTGGGCCGCCAAGATTATCAGCTTTGGTATTGTGCTGGGTTTGGCCACCGTGATTATGGTGCTGCTGCTGGGCTTGACCCGCATCGTCTTTGCTATGAGCCGCGATGGTCTGCTGCCGCGTGGCCTGTCCAAGACCGGCAAGCATGGCACCCCGGCCGTTCTGCAGATTGTTGTGGGCGTAGTGGTGGCCCTGGTCGCTGCCCTGTTCGACATCGGCGTGCTTTCTGACATGGTGAACATCGGTACGCTGTCCGCATTCACCTTGGTGGCCATCTCCATTCCGATTATGCGCAAGAAACGCCCCGAATTGCCGCGTGCCTTCAGAATGCCCGGCAACCCGTGGGTTCCGATTCTGATTGCCTTGGCCAACTTCTGGCTGATGTTGAACCTGTCTGTGCTCACCTGGATTCGTTTCCTAGTGTGGCTGGTGATCGGTTTCGCCATCTACTTCAGCTATGGTTACTGGCACGCTCGTCTCGGTAAGGGAGATTTGAGCGAAACGCTATCTGACGAGACTGATCGGGCCGTTAACGGCTGAGGTGTCGGGGGCGCGTCCTAACGCGCGCGTATTTTTGTAGAAAGTTGTTCGTAAGGAGAATTCCATGCCATACGTAATTGCTCAGCCTTGCGTGGATGTCAAGGACAAGGCTTGCGTGGACGAGTGCCCCGTCGATTGCATTTATGAGGGTTCTCGTTCGCTGTACATCAATCCGAACGAGTGCGTCGACTGTGGCGCCTGCGAGCCGGTGTGCCCCACTGAGGCCATCTTCTATGAGGATGATCTGCCGGATGAGTGGGCCTGGTACAAGGACGCAGCCGTCAGCTTCTTTGCCGAAGTAGGCGATCTTGGTGGTGCTTCCGCCAATGGTCCGATTGGCAAGGATCCCGAGCAGGTGGCCGCGCTGCCGCCGCAGAATCAGTGAGCTGATTCGCTCAATCATGTAATGCAAGCCCTCGGTCAATAGGCCGAGGGCTCGTCGTATCTTAGGAACATATCGTCCAAGAAAGGGTTCCCATGGGCTTTCATGCATATTCGTCGCCGTACGATTGGTCACGCATCGCCGGTTTCAAGGCCGCGGCCAAGGCAGTGCCGGGCGGCATGATCGACCTGTCCGTCGGCTCGCCTGTGGATTCGGTTCCTGACGCCGTGCAGCAGGCGTTGGCCTCTACGGCGGATGCGTCGAATGCCCACGGATACCCGGTCACGGCGGGCACTGTCGATTTGAAATCCGCTATAGATTCGTGGTTCCGCAATATGCGCGGTGTGGATTTGAAAGCCGTGAACGCGGCGGTGATTCCCACCGTCGGCTCCAAAGAGGCAGTGGCATTAATGGCCAGCTTGCTGCATCTTGGCGAGGGCGATGTGGTGGTGCAGCCGAAGGTTTCCTACCCGACTTATGAAATCGGCACCCAGCTTGCCGGCGCTACCGTGGCCAAGGTCGATGACGTGACCGATGTCGATTCCTGGGTCAACATTCCCAATGTCAAAGCCATCTGGATTAACTCGCCGTGCAATCCGACCGGCGAAGTCATTTCCGCCGATTGGCTAGCCGACATCGTTGCTGCAGCCCGACGCATTGGCGCAGTAGTGCTCTCCGACGAATGTTACGCGCTTATGGACTGGCGTTTGGCGCGCAATACGACTTCCAGGCCTGCGGCGGCATCCAACGAGCCCGCCTCTGATGCCGCGTTCAGCCTGTTCGCCACGCCGTGTGCGCTCAACCAGCAGGTATGCGAAGGCTCGGCCGATGGCATCCTGGTGCTGTATTCGCTGTCCAAGCAGTCCAACATGGCCGGCTATCGCACCGCACTGATTGCCGGCGATTACCGGCTGGTCGCCGAAATGGGCGAATATCGTAAACAGATTGGCCAGATCATTCCGGGGCCGGTGCAGGCCGCCATGGCCGCAGGACTGAACGACGCCGGCTCCGTATATGCGCAGTGGAACCGTTATCGGGGTCGATTGGTCGCATTGGTCGACGCGCTCAATGCCTATGGTTATCAGGCTCAGATGCCGTCAGGTGCACTGTATGTGTGGGTCAAGGCCAAGTCTGGTGATTGCTGGTCGGATATGGCCGAGCTTGCCCAGTTGGGCATCATTCCCAGCCCCGGCGAGTTCTATGGTGCCCCCGAGTATCTGCGTTTCTCCGCCACCGCCACCGATGATGCCATTGACGCTGCATGCCAGCGTCTGATGGCCTAACTACGCCCCGAACTGTGCCGCCGTGTTGCCGAATTTGCGGCGCACGGCATCCAGTGCGGCTTCGGCGTCATGCATTCGCGCCTGTGTGGTCTGCCCGTGTGCGTCATCGGCCTCTTCGAGCAGATCGTCTAATGACGGCTGCACTGCGGTAGCATGTGCCTCACTGAGCGATGATGTGCTCATGCCTGCCAGCCTGATGAGTTTTGGCAGGGGAGTGGTCGGTTCGGCGTTCGCCGGTATACCAAGCATAATTTTCAACTGCCGCACGCATTCGGGATACAGCGTGCTTGCCGTATCGGTCGGCTGCTCCATGGTGAAGGATCTGGTCTGATAACTCAGGTCGGCGAACCGCAATTTCACTGTCAGCGTGCGAGCCACCAATCCTTTGCGGCGCAAGGTACGGGCGACTTCATCGCATGCTGAACGCAGCAGCCGGCATACGATGTGCATGTCACGGGTATCTTCGGTCAAGGTGCGTTCTGAACCGATGGACTTCTCTTCGCGGGTTGTTGCGATCTCACGTGAATCCAGACCATGCGAGGCCGCCCACAGTCCGCGCGCCGCGGCGGGCGATCCAGTGGCCTGTATGAGAGCGGCTTCATCCATTTGTGCCAATTCGGCCACGGAATGCACACCCCAGGCGTTGAGCCGTTTCTCCAGCGACGGTCCAATGCCGGGAATGCCGCGCAATGGCATCATCTGCACGAACTGTGCCGACCGTGCCGCCGGAATGAGCAGCATGCCGTTTGGCTTGGCGTTGGTCGAAGCCATTTTGGCCACCAATTTGTTGCAGGCGATGCCCACCGAGCAAGTCACGTTGAATCGTTCGGCCACCTGCTGCCGTATCCATGCCCCGATTGCGCTCGGTTTGTCCCATTCCAGCAGCGCGCCGGACACATCCATATATCCCTCGTCCACCGAAACCTGTTCGAACTGGTCGGTGATGGTCAGAAAGACCTCGTGCATGATGCGGTGCGACATCATGCGGTAGTACGCCATATCCACCGGCAGGAACACGCCATCCGGGCAGAGTTGATGGGCGCGGGCGGCCGGCATGGCCGAATTGATGCCGTAGCGTCTCGCTTCGTAGCTCGCTGCGGATACCACCGAACGCGGCCCGGTGCCGATGATGACTGGCTTGCCTTTCAGCCCGGGATTGCGGGCCACTTCCAGCGAGGCGTAGAAAGCATCCATATCGATATGCAGCACGGTGCAGCCGGTCTCGTCATGACCCCAATCGCGCTTGGCGGCCTCAAGTCTCGGTGCGGTGCTCATGCTCACCATTGTAAGCAGTCTCATAGGGACGTCCACATTATGTCGTTGTCCGAGCCGAACTCTTCCGACTATGTACTGTCCCGGCTCTGCGAGTAGCGTGAATCTTATGAAGAAGGCAGCGGTCGGTATCCTCAATCGGGTTCCTGTGGTGTGCATCGTGATCGGTGAGGCGTTGGTCATCTATACGGCTATGGCCATTGCCAAACTGGCATTCACCCAGCTTGATCCGTTGTATTCGGTCTGGTATCGCGTCGGGTTTATGGCAGTGATGCTGTTGCTATGGCGCAGGCCGGGATTTCGCTGGCCAACCCATCAGGACAGGGTAGTTTTCTCATTGGTCTGATTGTCATCCTTATCGGCGGCTCGATGTGGGGCGTTTACATTGTGACAGGCCGTCGTGTGGCGTCCGGAGGCAACTCGCTGGACAACCTGTGCATCGCGGTTGCCGTCGGCTGGCTGGTGCAGTCGTTGTTCCTTGGCGTGCCGGCTGTGAGCCATGTGATTCATCCGAAATCCGATGCCACATGGGCGCTTGCTCCTGGCGGGCCATGGAAACTGTTGGCGTTGCTGTTTGTGATTTCCCTGATGGCGTCCTTCATCCCGTATGCGGTGGAACAGATTACGTTGCGCCGCGCCACCTCGGGAGCGTTCTCGGTCATGCAGTCAATCAACCCCGCGATGGCCGTGGCTGTGGGACTGGCGTTTGGCGAGATTCCAGACACCGGTGAGGTTATTGGCGTCGCATTGGTGATCTGTGCCGTGATCGTCACCTTTTCCGGTGATGTGTCCCTGGCCAAGGGCAAGTGACGGGCTGTCTGGCCGGCAAGGCCGTCTTGCGCTTTTTTGGACGCATTCGGCACGTTGTATCCGCAGGGCATGGTACGATGTTTTGCTGTTGCGCTTCATTGCGTAACGTGGAGTCATGCCTGAGTGGCCGATAGGGGCACCCTGCTAAGGTGTTAGTCGTGTAAACGGCTCGAGGGTTCGAATCCCTCTGACTCCGCAAGCACGGGCTTTCGGGATTTCTCGGAGGCCCTTTCTGTTTTCCTGCTCCACCGCACTAGGAACATAAATACCGGCTTATGGACGTGTCAGCTCTTATAGCTCAGGTGAATGAACAGTTGTTGTTCTCTAGGCATTCAGGCTGCGTTCGTGCAACTGGTACATTGGATAGTGATGTCGTAACATGCGGCATCCCCGTTGATATGACGGGCCGTTACCGGCGGAAGCTGGTAGCAAAAAGGCCCGACGCTACGAACATCGGGCCTTGTTGTGGTTATCGGCTTACGCCCCTAACCAAAGGTTACGAAATGAATCATATCACGATGCACGGTGGTCTGACCGTGAACGGTCGCACCGTCATTGTCCATGTGGGCGATGGCGAGGCGTGCGCCACGGTGGATGGCATGCATTTCAACGTGCGCAGCCTATGGCAGCTTTACCAGTTGCTGAGACTGCTCGTGTAGCGGTCATTAAGGCGCGGTACCCATTATTGGGTGCTGCGCCCGTAACCTGAAGTATGCATGCGAGATTGACAGGAAAGCCACTAAAACTTTTTTTAGATTCAGGTCGAACGTGTGCTGACCTCCGGAATCGATTAAAGTAGGAATCATGCGTAGGGCAACGGTGTATGACGTGGCGAAGAAGGCGGGAGTGTCCACCGCCACGGTTTCATTTACTTTCCGTCGCCCGGATAAGGTCAAGCCTTCAACCCGGGCGAAGGTACTCAGGGCGGCGAAAGACCTTGACTATGTGCCCAGCGCCAACGCTCGTGGCTTGGCTCGCGGAAACACCGGCGTGCTCGGTCTGTATTCCTTTGACATGCTTATTGAGCGGCCGCTTGGCGATGAGGATGATTTCGATTCATGCTCTGGCGGCAACGATGTCGTGTCTGAGAATGGGAGACCAATTTTCTCCAATCGCGCAGGTGAGAGCTTTGATTGCCCGAGTGTGTTGTCGTACCCATTGTATGTGGATGAAGTGCAGCGTGGATTCGAGCTGGAATGCCGGCGTCGCAATCGTGCCGTGCTGCTAGGTACTGCTATTCGGCATGACGATGGTGCGGGTATCACAGATGTAGCTGGTCGCGTGGATGGTTTAGCAGTGTTTCCAAACGAATTCACCAGCACTATGCCATTGGAGGCTTTGTGCCGAAGCATACCTATCGTGCGTCTGAGCGAGGGTGATGGTGACGAGCCTGCGGCCTACATCTCTTGTGACAACGAAACTGGCATGAACCAGCTGATTGACCATCTGGTTGATGTCCACGGCGTGCATGACATGGAGTTTGTGGGCAGTCTGGACAACTACGATTCTCGTCATCGATTTGCTGCGATGCGGGCAAAACTGAAAATGAAAGGGTTGCGGGTTCCGGACTTGCCGCTTGATGACAGTGTGTCTGGCACGCATGAGTGGTTCGTAGATCTGTGCGAGGTAATAGACGCTGGACGGTTGCCGCAGGCATTGCTATGCGCTACCGATCAAACTGCGTTCGAAGTCATGAGCGTACTTCGAGATGCCGGTGTCCGGGTTCCTCAGGATGTCATATTGACTGGTTTTGATGGTGTGCTCGCTGGTCAGGTGCTGACTCCCACGCTTACCACTGTGCGTCAGCCCTTGGAGCTGCTGGGGCAGTTGGCGGCCCGACTGTTGGATGAGCAGGCAGGGGAGCCGTGGGGCAAGCCCGAACGGTTCCGTTTGCCGGTCAAGCTCATCGTGCGGGGCAGCTGTGGGTGTTGATTATTTCTTGAAGAAGGCTAAATAAGGCTTTTGAGACCTCCTGCAGGGGAGTCACTGTTGATGCTGTTTCGTCGTGTCGAATCGGTTCGCGAGTTGACAAACAAAAAACTATGCGCTTAAATATTAATCACAATCTACGCGGTTAGATTGTTGAGAAGTAACAGTTCAAGGAGGAACGAGGAATGAAGCGAAGCATGTTCAAGATGGCGACTGCCATCATCGCCAGTGCGGCTATGCTGACCAGCGTCGCAGCCTGCGGACGCACTAGCGCTACGTCTGACAGTGCAGATGACGTGACCACAATCGATTCGGCTAAGGCCACCGGCGATCTGACCATCTGGGCTATGGGTAACGAAGGTGATTTGCTTGGCGACTTCGTTAAGGATTTCGAGAAGGAGAATACGGATGTCACTGTGAAGGTGACCGCTATCCCGTGGTCTTCCGCACACGACAAGATTCAGACCGCCATCGCGGCGGGTAACGGCCCGGACGTTGCTCAGATGGGCAACACGTGGATGGCCGATTTCTCCAATTCCTTCTCTACGGTCCCCGGTAACTTTGACATGAGTGGATTTTTCGAAGGGCCGGCCGACAACTACAAGGTCGGAGATCAGCAGTTGGGCGTGCCGTGGTATGTTGACACCCGCGTGCTGTACTACCGCACCGACATCGCTGAGAAAGCCGGCGTCACTGAAACGCCGAAGACTTGGGACGAACTCAAGACGATGGCTGAAGCCATGCAGAAAGTGGATGGCGTCGATTACGGCATGCGTATCGGTGCTTCTGGCACGGACTGCTTCATTGGTATCCTGCCATACGCCTACTCCGCAGGCGCTGCACTCTCCGATGACGGCCAGACCAAGTGGACCATCGACAGCGATGCGATGACCGAGGCTCTTGACTATGTCACCGGCTTCTACAAGGACGGTATCGCTGATGCCAATGCTGACGTGAGCGCCGGTGCCGACATCGCTGACTTCGTAGCCGGCACCACGCCGATGATGCTTCAAGGGCCCACTGCTGTCAGCCAGATCGAGGAACTCGGTGGCGACGACATCAAGGACAAGTACGCAACGGTGACGCTTCCCGCAATGGACGACTCCTCCGACATGGGTACTTCCTACCTCGGTGGCTCCGGTCTGGTTACCTTCAAGGATTCCAAGAATAAGCAGGCGGCATGGAAGTTCATACAGTGGGCTAGCCGGTCTGACGTGCAGGCTAAGTGGTACACCCTGTCCTCCGATTTGCCGGCTGCTCAGAGCGCCTGGGACAATGATGCACTGACCTCCAGCACCACATTAACCGCATTTGGCGATCAGCTTGAACATGCTCAGGGCGTGCCTGCTTTTACCACTTGGGCACAGGTTTCCTCCGCAGCTGACCGCATTTACGAACAGATTGCCAAGGGCCAGGTTTCTGTGGGCGATGGTCTGAAGAGCCTGCAGTCCGAAGCCGATTCCATCGGCATCGGCGAGTGAGTCCATCAGGACATACAGCAATGGTCAAGCACGCGAAGGCGCAGGAGAAGGGAGCCGGCAGCTCCCTTCGCCGCCGCCAGACATTACTTGCATGGGGATTTGCACTGCCGTTCGCGGTCATCTTCTGCGTATTTATGCTGATCCCTCTCATCTCCTCCATGGCGATGTCGTTCACCGACATCACATCCCGCGACCTGCGTACCCCGTTCAACGTGAACTTCGTCGGACTCGACCAGTACATCGCCCTGTTCAGTGACAAGCGCTTCCTGCATTCGCTTGGTGTCACTGGCATCTTCGTACTCATCGGTCTGCCGATCACCATGATCATTGCTCTGGCGTTCGCCGTAGCACTCAACAAGGGCTCCCAGCACCTGAACGCCTTCTTCCGTGCGCTGTTCTACGCGCCGGTCGTGGCCAGCGTCGTTGCCGTCTCCGTTGTATGGCGCTACATCCTGCAGGGAGACGGCCTGCTCAACTCCCTGCTTTCCCTCGTCGGCGTACAGGGATCGGACTGGCTGCACGAGACTCGTTATGCTCTGCCTGCCCTGATGATCATGACCGTCTGGCGTAACATGGGCACGCTGATGATTATCTTCCTCGCTGGATTGCAGGCCATCCCCGAAGAACTCAAGGAAGCCGCCGCCATCGACGGCGCGAGCAAATGGCGCACCTTCCGCTCCATTACCCTGCCGCTCATGAAGCCAACACTGTTACTCGGCGCGGTGCTACTGTCAGTCGGCTACCTGCAGTTCTTTGAGGAATCGTTTGTTATGACACAAGGTGGTCCGCTTGATTCCACCCTGTCGGCCGCATACTACGTCTACCAGAAGTTCGGATTCGGCCAGTACGGCATCGCATCCGCCGCCAGCTGGGTGTTGTTCATCATCATCGCCTTGGTGAGCGTGCTGCAGTTCCGCATCCTGCGTTCCGAAGACTAAGGGGGATCGATATGAGTGCAACAATACAATCCGCCGGATGCCCTGCACCGGCACAGGACAACAAGCTGCTGTTGTGGCAGCGATTCATCAAAGGTCGTGGCATCTCGTACATCGTGCTGGCGGTCATTGGCATTGTTTGGATTTTCCCGTTCCTGTGGATGGCTCTAGGCTCGCTTAAGACCCAGCGTGAAATCCTCGCTAAGCCGCCCAAGCTCATGCCTGAGCACGCGACACTAGCCAACTTTTCGCAATGGTTCACCCAGCTGAACTTTGGTTCGTACTTCACCAACAGCCTCATCGTCGCGGTCATCACTGTTCTGGGCAACATGGTGTTCTGCTCGATGGTCGGCTACGCACTGGCCAAGATGAAGTTCGCCGGCAAGAATATCTTGTTCGGCGCGGTCATGGTCACCCTCATGGTGCCTAGTGTCGCCACGTTCGTGCCCTTGTTCGTCATCATCTCGAACATGCACCTGGCCAATACATACGCAGCGTTGATCCTGCCGTTCCTGTGCCAGCCTATCGGTGTGTTCCTAATGCGTCAGTTCATCGGTGGCATTCCGGACGCGCTCATGGAAGCCGCTCGTGTGGACGGTGCTGGCGAACTACGCATCTTCTTCCAGATCATCCTGCCGCAATGTGGCCCGGCGCTGGCCACGCTGTCCATCCTGACCTTCCTGTCTAGCTGGAACAACTTCCTATGGCCATTGGTTTCCGCGCAAAGCGAGGAGATGTACACGCTGCCAGTAGCCCTGTCCCTCTACTCCACGGGCCAGAACGCCACCAACTACAGTGTGCTGCTCGCCGGCGCCGTGCTAGTCATCACACCCATCCTGCTCTTGTTCGTATTCCTGCAGCGCTACTTCATTCAGGGCGTGGCTATGACGGGCATTAAATAAGCGGGAATTAAACAAGAAAGATAAGCTTCGATGTCTTCTCTAAATTACGTATTTCCTGAAAACTTTATTTGGGGTGCCGCTACTGCTGGTCACCAGATCGAGGGCAATAATACCTCCAGCGACTGGTGGGCGCGCGAGCACTCGCCTCGTACTGACGTGAGCGAACCATCCGGTGATGCCGCAAACAGCTACAACCGCTATCGCGAGGATGTCAGGCTGCTCGCCGACTCTGGTCTGACCATGTATCGATTCGGTATCGAGTGGGCACGCATCGAACCCGTAGAAGGTTGCTTCTCCAAAGCCGAGTTGTTGCACTATCGCGCCATGATTGACGCTTGCCACGAGTTCGGGGTTGAACCTATGGTGACTATCTACCATTTCACCATGCCATTGTGGTTTGCTGCAGAAGGTGGATGGAAACGACCGGATGCACTCGATAAGTTCAAACGTTACGTGAGTTATGTGCTGCCTATTCTCAACGATGTAACGTGGATCTGCACGATTAATGAGCCGAACATGGTCGCTTTGACCCAAGGCGGCACGGAAGGCACTGACTTTGTGGCTGTCTCCCTGCCTGCCCCTGACCCGGTGATTTCCAAGGCGCTAGTCGATGCGCATCATATGTCCCGCGCTGTCATTAAGTCTGAGCTGCCTGATGCAAAAGTCGGCTGGACCATCGCTTGTCAGGCTTTCCATGCTGTGCCTGGTTGTGAGAAGGAGATGGAGGAATATCAGTACCCACGCGAGGACTACTTCACCGAAGCGGGTGCGGGTGATGACTTTATCGGCGTACAAGCCTACCTACGCACATTCATCGGCAAGGACGGGCCTGTGCCCGTCGACGATGATGTGGAACGCACCCTAACTGGCTGGGAATACTATCCTCCAGCCCTCGGCATCGCTGTGCGTCATACTTGGGATGTCGCAAAACATACGCCGATTTTCGTCACTGAAAACGGCATTGCCACTGCTGACGATCGTCGTCGTATCGACTATACGTTCGATGCCCTTGCTGGACTGCATGACGCGATGGATGACGGTATTGATGTGCGAGGCTACACGCATTGGTCCTTGCTTGATAACTATGAATGGGGGTCGTTCAAGCCTACATTCGGTCTTATCGGTTGGGATAAAGACACTTTTGAACGCCAGCCCAAGGCATCGCTTAACTGGCTTGGTTCTATTTCTCGCACCGGAGTCGTAACTCACCCGTATCGGTAGTTCTGTTATTAGAATGCGATAACTTATCCGCAAAAAATGTGGGGCACGGTTTTCATATGAACTGTGTCCCACAATCCATGATGTCTGTTTGTTTTATGGCAACTCATTTGTTGCGTACACGGCTCGCAAGTTCGTATCCATCGCTAATACTTATTGTTACTGTTCTATCGATAGTCGCATTGCCAGATTAGCGGAGCCGGAGGTACGCCATTGTCCGTCCGCCTCCGTGAGCCATTCTACCGGCATTTGGGGAGCGGCGCGTCATAAAAAATACGGCATATGACAAGGTTCTTCCCGAATATTGAAGCAATGCCGCCCTTGGACGGTACTCTGATAGTGAGTACAGAGAGTCGCGGAATGGGGAAGCTATGAGCCATATCAGCGGTCAAGGGCAGCATCGTTCAATGTCGTCGAACGGCAATCACATCGCGTTGATTGTGGCGTTCGTTGCCGTCTTGGCTGTGGCTTTGGGGCTGGGAGTATGGTTCGCTGCCATGCATAACGACTCAACCGATGTGTCTCGTCCCGGAACCAGCACGGTTGCCGATACGTCGCTGGACAAATCCGGATCCGTTCCTCAGCCGGTGGTGGAGCATCACGGCAATTCGCCGGATTGCCCGGATACCGACTGCATCGCCATGCTGGTGAATGGCGACTTGCTGTTCCACGAGAGCCTGTGGAACGGTTTCCGCGGTGCCAACACCAGTGCCACGGATGGCACTGCCTTCAACTTTGATCCACTGTTTGAGCCGATGAAACAGTACATTCAGGCCTCTGATATCGCCGTATGCAACTTCGAGACTCCAGTCGCCCAACGAGGCGGCCCCTACAGTGCCTACCCGATTTTCAACATACCGCCTGAAGTGGCCGATGCCGCCCGCAACGTGGGATACAACGCCTGCACTCATGCCACCAACCATTCATGGGATCAAGGCTCCGATGGCATCGCCCGGCTTTGGGACACGTTGGAGGCCGACGGCATTGCCCAAACTGGCTCATACAAAACCGAGGAGGATTCCCTTAAGCCGTTGGTCATTGATTCTCCCACAGGCGGCGGCAAACTCGGTCTGGTGGCCGGTACGGTGTCCATCAATGGCATGACCGCCGACCATGACTGGCAGATTGATCGCCTGCGCGAGCAAGGCGATCCGCATCACGACAGCGATATTCAGCGACCATCCCATAGGCACTTGTTGGACCGAGGTCAAGGATGCTCAAGTGCGCCAGCGCATATCGGATGTGATTTATGCGATGGGTGCCGACCAGAATGTTGCCAAGGAGTGGAACATTACCCAAGAACAGGCGCAGCAAACCGCACAGTGAATTTCCCGCCGCAGTTCTAATGTGGTGCCCATGACCGAGATTTACGAGACTCAGAGCGAACGTGCCGATTTGCCGCTTGTCGTGATGCCTGCCGTGCTCGACGCGATGATTGAACCCATCAAGGCTCAGTTCCCGGCGCTGCATGATGTGGCTCGCGTGCGTATGTTCGAGGAATTCACTTCGGACGAAGCCGTGCTGGCTGAACGCCTGAAAAACGCAGATGCCCTGTTGGTCGGCGGCTACCATATCTCGGATGACTTATTGCGCACGATCAGCGAACAAGGCCATGTCAAGTGCATCGTGTTCTGCGGTACCGGAGTCGCCAGCTATATCAATCTCGAGCTGGCACGTGAGCTTAAGGTTCGTGTCTGCAATGCCGAACATTACGGCGATCATGCCGTGGCCGAGCATACGTTCGCGCTGCTGTTCGAACTCATTCGCAAGGTCGGACAACTCGATAAGGATGTCAAGGCGGGCAACTGGGCATGGGCAGGGGGCGACGGTTTGCAGCTTGCCGGCCGCCGCATGGGTATTATCGGGCTGGGCGGCATTGGCACTACCGTGGCCGGCATTGCCCGCGCCTTCGGCATGGAAGTTGCCGCGTGGAATTCACATGTGCCTGCCGAGCATTTTGAACGGTCCGGTTCCGTTCCGGTCGACGATCTCAATGAGCTTATTGAAACCAGTGATGTTATTTCCGTCCATTTACCGCTGAATGATGCCACTCGTGGCATTGTCACCGCTGAAAACCTTGCTCATCTCCAGCCCGGCACAATGTTGATCAATACCGCGCGCTCCGAAGTCATCGAGTCCGGTGCGTTGCTTGCCCGTCTGCAGGAAGGCGACATTCCCGCCGCTCTCGATGTATTTGACCACGAGCCACTCGCCGCAGATGATCCCATCTGCCATGTGCCGGGCATTGTTCTGACTCCGCATGTCGGCTGGCGTACCGATGGCGCATTCAAGGAGCTCACCCGCCAGATGATCGCCTGCATGAACGCCTACTTTGCCGGCGAGGACTATAACGTCGTCGTCTCCGAACACTGATTCGTCTAGTCGAAACGCCGCCTATGCAGACGATTCTCAACACATCCGACAATCCGGCCCACGATTCCCTCGTGGAGAAGAAATCCGAGTTCATCGGTGATGCCGCTCATGTCGATACGCTCGATGAGGCGCTCGCATTCGTGACCTCAATCCGCGAGCAGCATCCAAAAGCTCGACATGTCGCGTATGCCGCGGTGTGTGGAGGCGCGGACGGACGTTTGTCCGAGCGCATGAGCGATGATGGTGAGCCTTCCGGCACTGCAGGCAAACCTATCCTCGATGTGCTGAAGCAGTCCGGTACTACCGATTGCGTGATTGCCGTCACCCGATATTTCGGCGGAATCCTGTTGGGGTCGGGTGGTTTGGTTCGGGCGTATTCATCCGCGGCGTCATTGGCCATGAAAGCGGCGCAAGTGGCAAGAATCATGACTGCGCGCCGGTATCGCGTGCATCTTGAATACCCGCAGTTGTCCCGATTCCAGCAGCTGCTCAGCCAACTGGATGGGCGGCAGGAAGACGAATCGTATGCGGCGAACGTCGAGCTGACGGCTGTGGTGCCCGTCGACCATTGCGAACAATTCGAGTTGCAGGTCGTAGAAGCGTTCAACGCTGCGGTATCTCCGGAACCAATCGACATGGTCAACATTCCGGTTCCTCTGGCATGACTAAGCTAAACACTATGACCGACGAGAACCCCATCAATGAGACCCAGCAGAGCGGCGACTCCGCCGCATCACAGGGCGGTGATGCCAACGGCGCCGCCTTTGAGCCGTTGACCGCCTCATACGAGCGTTTGCGTCATTCCACTGACTCTGCCGAGCTTTCCGAGTTTGCTCGCCGTCCTCTGCCTGATCGTAGCGATCAGGCGGCGTTCTCGCGTGCCACCGCACTGCTTGAGGCCGTGGCTGGCAACAAGCACACGCCGGTCGAAGATCGCGTGTTTCTTGCCAGTACCATGCCGTTCCCGAACGTACTGGTCAAGTTGTCCGTGGATCCCGAGCCTTCCGTGCGTGTGGCTGTGGCTGCCAACGAGGACGATAAGAACTGGCTGGTCGGGCGTCTGACCAAGGATCCGATTCCCGAGGTGAGGGATGCCGCGCTGCGCAACAAGCGCACCAGTTGGAAGATGCGGCTCGAGGGTGCGCAGGATCCCGCTGCGGACAGTGAAACTCTGGATTATCTTGGGTTGCTCGGCACTGAGCTTGAGGAAGGCGCCCCGGCGGTGCTTTCTTCCATGGTTCGTCGTGCCGTGGCGCTGAACCCCAACACTTCTGCGGACATGATGGCCAAGCTGGCGGAAGATCCGTCAGTGGAGGTGCGTCACGCGGTGGAGAGTCGTCGCTAGATTCCGTTTTGCCGCCATGTGAGCGTTCTCATGTCGATATATGGTTGCTCAATTGTTGCAAACGTAAGCATTCTATGGCCGTCTTACGGTGTGGCGCGGCTTTTCGGCGCTACACTGGGGCTATGAGTGAGAATACCGAGAGTAAAGAACGATTGGCTCGTCCGCTGATTCGATTGGCCAAATTGGTGGGTATCGGTACCAGCTATGTGGGCATGAGCCACGATTATCATGAGATCGACGATGATGTGCTCATCGAAATCCTGTCTGCTCTAGGCATCGAAGCCCGAAACGACGATCGGCAAAAGGAAGCCATTCACAGGATTTTGAAGGAACGCCATAGCCGACTGGTTGCTCCAACAGTGTTGCATACCGTCGGCGAGGAAGACCGTCTGCTCGTTAACACCGGCATCATGGAGATACCTTCTGCAAGCATCATCCTGGAGAATGGTGAGTCATACGAGGGGACCATCGGAGTCGGTCCGGGAGACGGATCTCCGGCGTTCGATTTGGATGGTAACTTTGTGTCTACGGCATCGCTGATCATTCCCGCCGATGTACCGGTCGGCTATCACACCCTGCATGTCAAGGTCGGTAACCGTTCGCAGGACGCCACCCTGATTAGTGCGCCGAGCCAGGTTCCGTTGATTGACCCGATGAAGGACGGTAGCCTGTGGGGCTGGATGGCGCAGCTGTACTCGATTCGTTCCTCCGGATCATGGGGTGTCGGCGATTACGAGGATTTGAAGACCATATTGGTCGACGCCAAGCGGAAGACCGGCGCTGATTTTGTGCTGGTCAATCCGTTGCACGCCGCCGAACCGGTGTCTCCGCTTACGCCGTCGCCGTATCTTCCGGTGAGCCGTCGTCTGGTCAATTTCACGTATATTCGCCCTGAGTCGGTACCGGAATACGCCACATTGCCGACCGATGCCAAGAATGAAGTGGATGGACTGCACTCCGATGTGGAGCCGCTGAACGGCGATGCCCAGGTCATTGACCGTGACGCCATGTGGCGCAGCAAGATGCATGCTCTGTGGATTATCTTCAAGGCCGGTCGCACTGCCGAGCGTCAGGCCGCATTCGACCAGTTCAAGACGGATTTCGGTTCCGACCTCGAAGCCTATGCCACGTGGTGCCTGTGTTATGACAAGTGGGGTGCGCCCTCGGCACAAGGCGACAATTGGGAACAGGCCCTTGGCCGGGATTCTCAGCAGATTGCTGATTTGAAGCGTCAATTCCCCGATACGCTCGACTTCTACCGCTGGCTCGAATGGGTGGCGTCCGATCAGCTTGCCGCTGCGCAGCAGGCGGCCAAGGATGCCGGCATGGAAATCGGCATCATGTCTGATATGGCGGTCGGTGTGCATCCCCTCGGCGCGGATGTGTGGTGGAATCCTGAGCGGTTCGCCAAGGGCGCTACGGTTGGCGCTCCGCCGGATATGTTCAACCAGCAGGGCCAGAATTGGAGCCAACCGCCGCTGAGCCCGCTTGATTTGGAAGCCACTGGCTACCAGACCTACCGCAACATGGTGCATGGTATGTTCGCCCGTGCCGGTGCCGTGCGCATCGACCATATCCTTGGTCTGTTCCGTCTGTGGTGGATTCCTGAGAATCATTCGGCAACGGATGGTGCCTATGTGCATTACGATTCCAACATCATGCTCGGCATTCTGGCCATCGAGGCGTCCCGCGCCAACGGCGTGGTGGTCGGTGAGGATTTGGGCGTGATGCCCGATTATGTGGCCGATTCCCTGTCCGGCCACGGCATTCTCGGCTGTGCGGTCGAATGGTTCGAGCAGAGGGACGGGGTGTTCCGCACACCATCTCAATGGCGTCCGTATGCCTTGGCGTCCGTGAATACCCATGACCTGCCGCCGGCCGCCGGATACCTGGAGTATGAGCACGTCAAGATTCGCGAACGCTTGGGGCTGCTGACTGGCCCTGCTGAGGAGTTCCAAGCTTCTGCCAAGGCTGAGCAAAACGCCATGATTGCTATGCTGGTTGATCAAGGATATCTGGATGCCGATTTCGCCGAACACCGTGAGGAGCACGAGGCGGACATCATCGATGCGTTGTACCGTGCGCTGAAGGGATCTCCGTGCAAGCTGCTTGCCGCCTCGATTACCGATGCGGTGGGGGAGAAGCGTGCGCAGAACCAGCCCGGCACCAATAACGAGTATCCGAACTGGCGTATCCCGCTGGCCGACGATAAGGGCAATGTGGTGCCGCTCGAAACCCTCTTCGACACCCCCGGTGCCCAACGTTTCGCCCAAATCTTCAATAACTGACTCACTCCAGCCCCCCCCCTCTGATGAGAGGGCTCCTCGCGAAGCGAGGTGGGGGAGAGACGACATAAAAAAGCGGGAGTGTCTCCACAGTTGCCCTATGTCAAGACTGGCGATATACTAGTGGATTGTTGTGTTTCCCTAAGGGGTCCTTCAAAGCGCTATCCCACTCGCCATCGAGGACTTTCAGGGAGCCCACGGATAATGAGGCCTGAAGCCTCTTGGATGCGGCCCTGACCAAGCCGCGCCAAGCAGCTGACAGCCCGGAACACAATATATAGAAAAGGTAATCCAGTGAAAACCTTCACTCCGAAACCAGCTGATCTGACTCACGACTGGTACGTCATCGACGCCACCGACGTGGTGCTTGGTCGTCTCGCCTCCCAGGCTGCAATCCTGCTGCGTGGCAAGAACAAGCCGACTTTCGCGCCGCACGCCGACTCCGGCAACCACGTGATCATCATCAATGCCGACAAGATTGCTCTGACTGGCAACAAGATGGGCAAGGAACTCTACTCGCACTCCGGCCGTCCTGGTGGTCTGCGTCGCGACTCCTACGCCGAGCTGCTCGAGAAGAACCCCGAGCGCATCATCAAGGAAGCTGTCAAGGGCATGCTGCCGAAGAACCGTCTGGCCAAGGTGCAGCTCGATCGTCTGCGTATCTTCCGCGGCGCTGAGCACCCGCACACCCCGCAGAAGCCCCAGGTCTTCGAGATCGCTCAGGTCTCGCAGCAGGCTAAGTGAAACCTGAGAGGAGATAAGAATCATGGCTGAAAACACCAACGACTCCCAGGTTGTCGAGACCGAAGAGGAGCTCACCAACTACACCACCGAGACCAACGCTGGCGCTGGTACCGGCACCTCCGCGATCGAGCCGGGCTACGGCACCGGTCGCCGCAAGGAGGCTGTCGCCCGTGTCCGTCTGGTTCCGGGTGACGGCAAGTGGACCATCAACGGCCGCACTCTGGAGGAGTACTTCCCCTCCAAGCTGCTGCAGCGTGAGGTCAACTCCCCGATCGTTCTGCTCAAGCTCGAAGGCAAGTTCGACGCTATCGTCCTCGTTGACGGCGGCGGCACCACCGGCCAGGCCGGCGCCATCCGTCTCGGCGTGGCCCGCGCTCTGAACGCCATCGATCGTGACGCCAACCGCGCCGCCCTGAAGAAGGCTGGCTTCCTGACCCGCGACGCCCGCGTCGTGGAGCGCAAGAAGGCCGGTCTGCACAAGGCACGTCGCGCCCCGCAGTTCTCCAAGCGCTAAAGCTTTACGGCTTATACGAAACCCCTCGGAAATTCGATTTCCGAGGGGTTTCTTGGTATTTCGGACGGTATTTTGACTGGCGTTTAGATGGTTGGCATCTGCTTCATCGCGCTGATGCTCAATGCCGGAAGCGTCCACAATGTCGGATCATCTTCCGACAGCCCATCATCGGCGGATTGCAGATCGTCCGCATCGTCTTTCATCTGCCAGTACATCATGTTGATGCGGTGCAGATGGTTGCGGAGTCTGCCCGCGGGCTTGCTTTCCGATTCTTCGTCGAATTCCGACACACGTTCGATGGACGTTCCCAATCCCGGATATTCGCCGACAATCTCCGACGAGGACCAGACCATCTCCCATTCGATGTCTTTCGGCAGATGAAAACGCGTGACCTCATCGGAACCGTTGATCAGAATCAGCAGACTTGGCTCGTCGGGAGATAGCAGCTGCATGGCGAACGGACGGACGGAAGGATTCGTCCAATCCGCATCATTTGGCATCTGTCCATTCGGCAAATACCAATGCACGCGATCGGATTTCTTCAGCAAACCGATTTCGCTCAGGCGAGTGAAGAAATCCTCATGATTGTACAAATCACGGGATTTACGCAATGTGATTAAACGGGAAGTGAGATTGAACTGCTTCAATTCCGGCGTTTGTTCGGTACTGTACAGCCAATCCCAATCAAGCCAGGTGGTGTCGTTATCCTGCGTGTAGGCGTTGTTGTTGCCGTTCTGCGAATTGCCGAATTCGTCGCCGGCAAGCAGCATTGGCGTGCCTAGCGAAAGCAGCAGCGTACCCAGCAGGTTCATGGTGGCGCGTTGCCGTTGCTGCACGATGATTTGATCGCCGCTGGGGCCCTCGTGACCGAAGTTGACGGAATGATTGTCGTTTGTTCCGTCGCGGTTGTTTTCGCCGTTGGCCTCGTTATGCTTGGTTTTGTACATGGTCAGATCGGCTGTGGTGAAGCCGTCATGGCATGCCACGTAATTCACGGACGCGGTCGAACCGCGGCCTGGATCGGTGGCGAACAGGTCGGATGATCCGCACAAACGTGTGGCCATCTCCTGCATGGTCATTTCGCCGTATTCTCCACCGCGCATGCGATCCACGTCGGTCAGCCAGAATTTGCGTGTGCAATCGCGGAACCTGTCGTTCCATTCGGCGAAGGGGATGCCGAATTCGCCGGTGCGCCAGCCATTTGGACCGCAATCCCAAGGTTCCATGATCATTTTGAGATTGCCGAGCAGCATGTCAGAACGCAATGCATACAGGAACGGATGGTAGCGGGTGAATTCATCGTCGAGACGTGCCAGCGTCGCCGCGAGATCGAATCGGAATCCGTCGATGCCAATGCGTTTGGCCCAATAGCGCAACGAATCCACGGCGAACGTGGTGACGTGCGTGTTGGTGAAATCAAGTGTGTTGCCGCAGCCGGTGGTGTCGTACAGGCGACTCATCTTGTCTTTGGTGCGTCGATAGTACGACAGATTGTCAAGTCCGCGCCAGCATACGGTCGGCCCTTCCGGACCGGATTCGCAGGTGTGGTTGTAGACCACGTCCATAATCACTTCGAAACCGGCCTCGTGCAATGCGCGCACCATGTCAATGACTTCCTGGCGTACGGCGGCGGCGCCGGCCTCCTGGGAGCGCTTGGTGGCGTATGAGGCTTCCGGCGCGAAATAGCCGAGCGTCGAATATCCCCAATAGTTGACGCGTCCGCGTTCCTGCAGAAACAGTTCGGATTGCTTGGCTTGAATCGGCAGCAGCTCAATGGAAGTGACGCCCAAATCCTGCAGGTAGGAGAGCGTCGCCGGATGTGCCAAACCTGCATAGGTGCCGCGAAGCTCTTTGGGAAGCCAAGGCGCGTTGGCTGTGAAGCCTTTGACGTGCAGCTCGTAGATCACGGTTTTGCTCCATGCCACATGCGGGTGTGATGGCTCACCGTCATGCTTGTTGGTGGCACGGTCGTCTATCGCCACGGAAACGGGAACATGCCCCACGGAGTCGATGGTGCTCATCGGGCCGAATGGCGAACCTTTGACTTTGCCGTTCACGATCTCGCATTCATAGGAGAACGCTCCGGGATCAAGCTCCATTGATCCTTCGATGCCTTTGGCATAGGGGTCGAGCAACAGTTTGTACGGGTTGAAGCTCACGCCGTGGTCGGGGTCCCATGGGCCGTTGACGCGGTATCCGTATTGCATGCCATCCCAAGCCTGGGGAACGTGAACGTACCACAGTCCGTAATTGGGCCCGTCCATGCGGAATAGTGTTTCGCGAAGATTGAGCGAGGGGATTCGCCGAGTGCAGATGCGCTGTTTCATCGCCTGATCGATGAAGGTCAGCCCCGGCTCGTTGAACAATCGTACTGCGTCGGCATAGAAGGCGCTCGGCTGGTCAAGTGGTTCAAGTACGCAAAACCACAGCTGGTCTGCTGTTTCCGAGCGGACGATGGCGTCGGCGCCACCGTCATCGGTGAAGTAGAGACCTGGGCGGGTTGCGTAACGGTGCAAAGACGGGTTCTTCATAACCTCATTCTAAACACTTTGGAATTATCTGTTGACTTGCTATGTCGGGACCATTTCCGCCCATGTCAGATCGATGGTTGCTGCGCTGCCGGTGAGATGCCGTTCTGGCTATTTTTGATGATGATGTGCATATTGTGATGGTGGTTTTTTGAAAAACGTTGATTTTCTGCGGCAACACGATTTGCAAATAACTTTATGAAAAGAAATTTGCAAAAGAATTTAAGAAAGTGTATAGTTTTCAATCATCAGGCAGAACGATCTGCCGGAACCTCTTTCATAGTGGAAAGGACATATCATGAAAGCTCTTGTACTGACCGGTGTCAAGAAATTCGAAATCCAGAACATGCCAACACCGCAGATCGAACCCGATGAAGTGCTGATCAACACCGTATATGCAGGTGTGTGCGGCACGGACCACGACCTGTACGCAGGTCGCCCCGGCTCCGCTGCCGCAGTTCCGCCGATCGTGCTCGGCCATGAGAACTCCGGCGTCGTCGCCGCGGTCGGTTCAGAAGTCACCAACGTCAAGGTCGGCGACCGCGTGGCCGTCGATCCGAACATCTACTGCGGCCAGTGCGAATTCTGCCTGACTCAGCGTCCGGAACTATGCGACCACTTGAGCGCGGTCGGCGTCACCCGCGACGGCGGTCTGGCCGAACAGTTCACCGCTCCCGCCACTGTGGTCTACAAGCTGCCCGACAATGTCTCCCTGCGTGACGCGGCCGCCATCGAACCGGTCTCCTGCGCGGTGCACGGACTCGATCTGCTCAAGTTGCACCCGTACCAGAAGGCGTTGGTCATCGGCGACGGCTTCATGGGGCAGATCTTCGTCCAGCTGCTGCAGGCGTACGGCGTGCATCAGGTGGATCTTGCCGGAATCTTCGACGAGAAGCTGCAGCGCAACAAGGAGCTTTTCGGCGTCACTGAAACGTACAACACCACCCGCGAGCAGATTCCGGCGGACTCCTACGACGTGATCGTCGAAGCGGTCGGCCTGCCCGCCACCCAGGCCCAGGCGGTCGCCGCGGCCAAGAAGGGCGCCCAGGTGCTGATGTTCGGCGTCGGCCCGCAGGAGGC
Organism: Bifidobacterium sp. M3-N-101; assembly: GCF_023656805.1. Taxonomy (NCBI): domain Bacteria; kingdom Bacillati; phylum Actinomycetota; class Actinomycetes; order Bifidobacteriales; family Bifidobacteriaceae; genus Bifidobacterium; species Bifidobacterium sp. M3-N-101. The sequence goes on along the minus strand of NZ_JAMOKQ010000001.1, from coordinate 49,705 downwards.
GCATTTCGAAATGAATACGTACGACATTTACAAGAAGCAGCTGACCATCCAAGGCTCCTTCATCAACCCGCTCACCTTCCGCGATGCCATCTCGCTGGTTTCCGCCGGCAAGATGAACATCGGCGGCCTGATCAGCCACGAACTGGGGCTCGACGAGGTGCAGGACTTCCTCGACGGCAAGATCAAGGGCGTTTCCAAGGCCGTCGTCAAGATCGGCGAGTGACGCCACGGGCCATCCGCCCACACGTATGAAATCATGGCCGTCGCCACGCGCACACGGACGGCGGCCATGCCTCCCGCGGTGCGGGGCGCCGGCAAAGGGGCCGGAACCGCTGTGTGCGAACATTCATATGACTGTGAAACGATCTTCCCAACGTCGGTGAAGGTCGGGTAAGGGGTTTATTGCTCATGATTAGGCTGCTTGAGCGCCTCGGCGTTCCCCGGGTGCTGATGCTCGGCTTCCTGGCCGTCGCGATCTTCATGACCGGTGACGGCTTCGAACTCACCTTCCTCTCCAAATTCATGGTGGATCAGGGATTCACCTCATCCCAGGCTTCGCTGTTGGTCACCGTGTACGGTCTGTTCGCCGCGGCGGGCGGATGGTCCGCCGGCATGCTTGCCGAGATGTTCGGTGCCAGACGCGTCATGATGTTCGGCGCATGCTGGTGGATCGGCATCCACCTGCTGTTCCTCGGCGTGGCCATCCCCAGCCGCATCTATCCGCTGATCCTCGGCCTGTACGCCCTGCGCGGCATCGGCTACCCGCTGTTCATCTACAGTTTCGTGGTGCTGATGGCGCAGCACATCTCCCCGTCCAGACTCGCCTCGGCCACCGGATTCTTCTGGACCTGCTTCTCGCTGGGCATCGGCGTGTTCGGCGCATACCTGCCGAGCTTCATCATGCCGGTGTTCGGCGAATACCGCACCTTCTGGTTCGCGCTGCCGTTCTCCATCGTCGGCACGATCATGTGCTTCCTGTTCGTGCCGAAGAACAAGGTCGTCAAAGGCGAAGGGCTGAGCCGTAAGGAACAGCTGAAGGAACTGGCCGAAGGCGCCACCATCCTCGTCACCAACCGCAAGATCCTCATCTGCGCGATTATCCGCATCATCAACAACCTGCTGCTGTACGGCTTCCCCGTCATCATGCCCCTATACCTGTGCACCACGCACAACGGCGGCATCAACATCTTCAAAACCGAGGAATGGATGCGCATCTGGGGCTTCGTATTCGTGGTCACCCTGATCTTCAACACCTTCTGGGGTTGGTTCATGGATCGTTTCGGATGGGTGTGGCCGATGCGCTGGTTCGGTTGCGCGGTGCTCGCCGTCGGATCCGTCGCCTTCTACTACATTCCGCAATGGTTCGGCGCGAACGCGCTGATGATGATTGTCGCCTCGATCATCGTGGGCATCGGCACCTGCGCCTTCTCGTCGCTGCCGACCATCATGACGTTGTACGCCGGTGAAGGCAAACAGGGCGCCGCATTGTCCGCCTACAATCTCGCGGCGGGCCTCACCACGTTCGCCGGTCCCGGCGTCGCCACGATTCTTCTGCCGGTCATCGGGTACGGCGGCGTGTGCTGGACGTATGCGGCGTTGTATGTGCTGGCATTCGTGCTGACGTTGTTCATCCGGCCGCGGCAGCCCGGATTCGACGAGCATGGCCATCGGATCGCTAAGGCAAAGAACGGAACGGCGCCGCAAGACGATGCGGTGCCGGCGGTCAACACGGTATCAGAGGAGAGCATCGGCGTCGGTGTTGCCGCAGCCGAAGCCGTCTAGACTTAATCGCAATCCAATCGTCAACGACGTTGATATGAACCATCATCCATCAACCAATGCAAAGGAGATCATCATGACCAAACCCATGTCCGCCTTCACCACCGATCTGCAGCATTCCGGCATGATCGCCAGGGATCTGGACGAAACCATCGCGTTCTACACGGAAAAGCTCGGATTTGAACTCGCCGGACTGTTCCATAACGGCGACAACCGTTGCGCGTTCCTGCGCTACGGGCATCTGACCATCGAAACCTGGGAGGGTGAGCCGGCACCCGGCGTCACCGGCGCCATCAACCACTGGGCGTTCGACACCCCGGATATCGAGGCCGCGTTCGCCAACGCCAAGAAGCTCGGTCTGGAGTTCAAGGACACCGAGATTCAGCACATCGACAGCTTCTGGGAGCATGGCATCCGCTACTTCAACGTGTACGGTCCCAATGACGAGACCATCGAATTCTGCCAGATCGTGTGATAACCGGATCCGCAATGGCGGGAAGGGCCGCTGCCCCACCTGATTCCAAGGTAGGGCAGCGGCCCTTCCCGTATCGTGTTCACCTTCGGGGCAGTGGCCTCATGCGTCCGCAGATGCCGTCCACGTAGTCGCGCACGAAACGCAGCGCGGCGCCGATGGTGTTCTGATCCTCGATGCAGATGCTTTTCTTCAGTGTGAAGTCGGTCGTGAACGGGCTGAGCGACTCCGCGCGATGCTTGAGTTCGGTCAGCATGTCGTCGTCCAGATATTGCGCGGCTTCGCCACCGATGATCACGTCGCCCGCGATCACCGAACGGATGTTGACGATCGCCTGCGCCACGTACCCCATCCATTCGTCGAAACGCTTACGATGCCCGCGTTCGCCTTGGCTCAGCACCGAGAAGAAACCGGGCATGCCTTCGCCGTCCTCCAGCAGGGCTTCCGGCGAGCAGTACGGGTCCATGCATCCACGCTGCCCGCAATAGCAGGGTTTTCCGCCGGGCACCAGGCACATGTGCTCCACGGTGCCGTTGGACAGGTTCGGCCCTTGGTAGAGCGTTCCATGGGCGATCACCGCACCGCCCGGGCGCCGTTCCAGATAGATGCAGACGGCGTCGCTGATGCTGGGGTCGAACCAGAGCTCGGCCATGGCCGAAGCGTCCGAGTCGTGGATCATGAGCGCCGGGAATTCGATGTGCCGGGTGAGTTTCTCCAGCGTCAGACCGGTATTGCCGACGATCTGCCCGAAGGTGATCGCGCTGCCGTCCGGGGAGACTATGCCTTGGATGGAGAAGGCGATGCCGAGCACCTGGCTTCCCGAACGCACCACACGCCCCGCGAATTCGGTGACGAAATCGCCGACCATATCGTAGTAGTCGCTGGTGTTGCGGTAGGAGACGCGCTTGCGTTTGCGGGCGATCACCTCGCCGTACAGGTCCACCGCCACCAGCGTGACGCCGTCCGCGCGCATCCTCACGCCGATCGCCGCATGCGATTTCGCGGCGAACACGTGGGTCTGCGCCTTGCGTCCGCCGGTCGATTCCGTCGGCTCGCCTCGTCCGACCAGTCCCTCATCCTCAAGGTCACGCAGATTGGCGGTGATGGTGGGCAGGCTCAGCCCGAGGGTCATCTGCAGATGCTGCTTGGTGGACGGGCCATGCCGGTACAGATGGTCGATTATCGCCTGACGGTTGGCCTGTTTGACCGCTGTGGATGGCATGGGCTTCATGACGTATCCTTTCCGTTTCGCGCGTCGTTGCCTATGTAAGGCCCCTCATTACTTTAGCAAAAGACTTTTTGAAATGTTGCCCTGTCTCGCGTGTTAAAAAAGTATCACAACGAGGTGGTTGGGCACCAAAACACCCGGTTTTCCAGCATGAGAATGGTATTACGCCCAAGGAGGAGCGGACAGACACAACAGACAACGAAGTGCTGGGAAACGAGGAAACATGTCCATAGGATTGCCAAGGAAACTGTTGGCGGGATTCATTGCCATCGCCGTGTTCATGACCGGTGATGGCTTCGAACTCACCTTCCTGTCCAAATACATTGTCGATCAGGGATTCAGCTCATCTCAGGCCTCGCTGATGTTCACCATGTACGGGCTCATGGCCGCGGTCGCAGGCTGGGCGTCTGGCGTGCTCGCCGAGATGTTCGGCGCCAAGCGCATCATGCTCATCGGCGCGATCTCGTGGATCTGCCTGCATCTGGTGTTCCTGACCATGGCATTGCCGTCCGGTTCCTATGCGTTGATGCTCGCGGTGTACGCGATGCGAGGCGTGGGATATCCGTTGTTCATCTACAGCTTCGTGGTCCTGATCTCGCAGACCGTCGATCCGGGCAAGCTCGCCACGGCGATGGGCTGGTTCTGGACGTCCTATTCCTTCGGCATCGGCGTGTTCGGCGCATACCTGCCGAGTTTCACCATCGGATGGGTCGGGGAATACGGCAGCTTGTGGCTGTCCCTGCCGTTCGCGGTTGCCGGTCTGCTGATCTGCCTTGCCCTGGTGCCGTCGACCCGCAACGAGAAGACGGAAGGGATGAGCGCCAAGGAGAAATTCCATGAGCTGAGCCGCGGCGCCACCATCCTCGTGGAGAACCGGCAGATCGCCCTCGCGGCGGTGGTCCGTGTGATCTGCAATCTCACGCTGTACGGATTCCCGGTCATCATGCCGCTGTATCTCGCCACCCATACCAATGGCGGCGGCGCATGGTTCGAAGTCTCGCAGTGGAGCCAGATCTGGGGATTCCAGTTCGTCGTCACCGTGTTCGGCAACGTGTTCTGGGGTCGTATGGGCGACCGTTACGGATGGATGCGGCAGATGCGCTGGTTCGGATGCTGGGGGTGCGTGCTCGGCACGCTGGGCATGTATTACATTCCCCGCTTCTTCGGCGGCAATATGGCGCTGATGTGCGCCGACGCGATTGTGCTCGGTCTGGGTATCTCCGCCTTCGTGCCGATGGGGGCCATATTCCCGGCCCTCGCCCCGGAGCATAAGGGCGCGGCGATTTCCGCACACAATCTCGCCTCCGGCTTGACCACGTTCTTCGGCCCGCTGATCGCCACGGTTCTCATCTCCACCGTCGGTTATAGCGGCGTGTGCTGGGCCTATGCCGGGCTCTATGCGGTCGGTTCGCTGATCACGGTGTTCATCCGGCCGAAGCAGCCCGGGTTCGATGAACGCGGGCGGCGACTGAAGGGCAAAGGCGCCACGGTCCTGGAATCCCGGAAGCCTCTGGAGTCGAGCGGCGAATTGGCGCAGCCCGAACCGGAATGTCGGGGGTAGGTCGTCGCTCGACGGTGAGAGCCCACTCGTCGGTGTCATCGGCCATGGTGCCGTGGCCCGCCGGCAATCGAATATGTAACCAAACAACCAAACAAACAGAAGGAGTACATCATGAAGGCAGTCGTTCTTGAGAAGAAGGGCGTCATCAACGTGCGTGAGGTGCCGGACACCCCGGCTCCGGCGGCGGGGGAGCTCACCATCGCCCCGCATACCGTGGGGGTGTGCGGATCCGATCTGCACTATTACACGCATGGGCGTGTGGGCAAATACGTGGTCGAACAGCCGATGATCCTGGGGCATGAGGCTTCCGGTACCGTCGTCGCGGTCGGCTCAGGCGTCGAAGGCTTCGAAGTCGGCGATCGCGTGGCCATGGAACCCGGCATTCCGGACATGAATTCCCGTGCCAGCAAACTCGGCATGTACAACGTCGATCCGGCCGTGCGTTTCTTCGCCACCCCGCCGGTGGATGGCTGCCTGTGCGAGACGGTCAACCATCCCGCGGCGTTCACCTACAAGCTTCCGGACAATGTGAGCTATGGCGAGGGAGCGCTGCTCGAACCCACCGCCGTCGGCATGTGGGCCGCCACCAAGGCCGGCATCAAACCCGGCGACGTGTGCGTGGTGACCGGCTCCGGCACGGTGGGCATGCTCACCGCCTCCTGCGCGCTTGCCGGTGGCGCATCCAAGGTGATCGTCTCCGACGTTTCCAGCATCAAACTCGACATCATCGGCAAGATTCCGGGAATCGTGCCGGTGGATCTCACCAAGGAGGATCTCGTTGAACGCGTGCGTGAGGAAACCGGAGGCTGGGGAGCCGACGTGATCTTCGAATGCTCGGGTGCCCCCAAAGCCTACGAGACCTTCTTCAAGCTCGTCGCGCCGGGCGGCACCGCCGTCCTCGTCGGCATCCCGGTCGATCCCGTGAGCATCGACATCACCGAGCTGCAGGCGACCGAGGTGCGCATCGAGAATGTGTTCCGTTACGCGAACGTCTACCAGAAGGCCATTGACCTGGTCGCCAGCGGTAAACTGAACCTCAAGCCGTTCATCACCGACACCTATGCGATGGCCGATGCCAAGGCCGCCTTCGACCGTATGGATGAGGGACGTCCCGGCGATATCAAGTTGCAGATTACCGTGGATCGCGACTGAGCCGGGTATGGTTCGGCCCATCCGGTGGGATGGGCCGGGCCGTTCCGCCGGTGATGCCAGGGCAAGCGAAGGGGGCTTCGATGAATGCCGATATCATGTTCGCCGACCGTCGTCGGACCGTCGTGGAATCGGGCTCTGGGGCGTTGGAGGTCATCGTTCCCGATGCCGATGCAGCGGTGCGATGGGCAAGCCACGGGTATCCGAATTCACTGGCCAAGTGGCATCATCATCCGCAGATCGAGTTCCATCTCATCCGTGAGGGTTCTGGGCTGATGATGGTGGGTGATTGCGTGGTCCCCTGCCGCGCCGGGCATGTCGCCTTGATTGGTTCGAATCTTCCGCATAACTGGGTTTCCGATGTGAAGCCGGGGGAGCGGTTGGCCCGACGTGACGTGCTGTGCCATGTGCGTCCCCAGACCGTGAAGGCGTTGATGGCGTGTTTTCCGGAAACCGCCCGGTTCAATCTGGTACTGCGCCGTGCCGCGCGTGCGATGGTGCTGTCCGGGGAGTCGGCCCAGGCTGCCGGAGCGTTGCTGGAGGGGATGGGCGACCATGATCCCGCGCGTCGTGTGGCCGACCTGATCGAGCTGTTCGGCGTATTCGCCGACGCTCCGGAGACCGAGGCATCCACGGTGGTGACGCCGGGGTATGATCTCGAGCTCAGCTCCGACACCGAACGCACGGTGAACGAGGCCATCGCCTATGTCACGGAGAACCTGGCCGGGGAGATATCGCTGGAGGAGGCGGCCCGTCTGGTGTCGATGAGCCCTTCGGCGTTTTCCCGTTTCTTCAAGCGGGCGGCCGGCATCGGATTCTCGGATTTCGTGCGACGGCTGCGTATCGGCAGGGCCAAACGTCTGCTGGCCACAACGGATCGCGCGGTGGCCAGGATCCGGGAGGAATGCGGGTACGACAATGCGTCGAATTTCAACCGGCGCTTTCTGGACGAGACGGGAACGACGCCGTCGACGTATCGAAAGGCTCATCGGAAGGCGGGGCGGAAACCCAGTGATAACGCCGATTGGTGATTTCGCCGATGGGCGGTCACACGACAAGCCCACTAAAATAAAATGATTTTGTAGAAGTTGTCTAACAAGGCAGACTTGAATACGTGAGTTTTAAAAAACGGCTTTTAGAAATAGGGGTGATGCAATGTTCATTTGATATATAAAATGAACAAAAGGTTACAATTAGGAGAGAGTGAACAGAGTTTTGTGCAAAAATAATCCTTGTTTGAACATTAAGCACACGGAATATAACACGAAACGCACAACTCGCTTAAGGGATGAAAAGATGCAATGGGTCATGTATATTGTGATGCAGGTCACAGGCGATTCAGTGTCATGAAGCGTCGTGACGTGACTGTTGCACAACGGCAATCAGCAATAAGGAATAACGCACCACGTTCCAGATCTCTATTAGAGGAGGATCCTACAGTGGCAGAAACTAAGAACAGCGCAACGAAGCCGACTCCGGAAGAAAAGCTTGCCGCAGCCGAAGCTGAAGTGGACGCACTCGTAGCCAAGGGCCAGCAGGCTCTCGTCGAATTCGAAAAGCTCGACCAGAAGCAGGTCGACCACATCGTCGCCAAGGCCTCCGTGGCGGCGCTGAACAAGCATCTCGTGCTCGCCAAAATGGCCGTCGACGAAACGCACCGTGGCCTGGTGGAAGACAAGGCGACCAAGAACATCTTCGCCTGCGAGCACATCACCAACTACCTGGCTGGTCAGAAGACCGTCGGCATCATCCGCGAAGATGACGTGCTCGGCATCGATGAAGTTGCCGAACCGGTCGGCGTGGTCGCCGGCGTCACCCCGGTCACCAACCCGACCTCCACCGCCATCTTCAAGTCCCTCATCGCCCTGAAGACCCGCTGCCCGATCGTTTTCGGCTTCCATCCTGGCGCACAGAAGTGCTCCGTTGAGGCCGCCAAGATCGTGCGCGACGCCGCCATCGAGGCGGGCGCCCCCGAGAACTGCATCCAGTGGATCGAGCACCCCTCCATCGAGGCGACCGGCGCACTGATGAAGCACGACGGCATCGCCACCATCCTCGCGACCGGCGGTCCGGGCATGGTCAAGGCCGCATACTCCTCCGGCAAGCCCGCCTTGGGCGTGGGCGCCGGCAACGCGCCGGCCTACGTCGACAAGGACGTGGACATCGTGCGCGCCGCCAACGATCTGGTGCTCTCCAAGCACTTCGATTATGGCATGATCTGTGCCACCGAGCAGGCCATCATCGCCCACAAGGACGTCTACGCCCCGCTCATCAAGGAACTCAAGCTGCGCAAGGCCTACTTCGTCAATGCCGAAGAGAAGGCCAAGCTCGAGAAGTACATGTTCGGCTGCGTGGCCGGTTCCGGTGAAAAGCCGGTGCTGAACTCCGTGGTGCCGGGCAAGTCCCCGCAGTTCATCGCCAAGGCCGCCGGCTTCGACATTCCTGAGGATGCCACCATCCTCGCCGCGGAGTGCAAGGAAGTCTCTGACGATGAGCCGCTGACCCACGAGAAGCTCGCTCCGGTGCAGGCCGTCCTCAAGGCCGATAACAAGGAGCAGGCCTTCGAGATGTGCGAGAAGATGCTCAAGCTGGGTGCCGGCCACACCGCCGCCATCCACACCAACAACCAAGAGCTCGTGCGCGAGTACGGTGTTCGTATGCACGCCTGCCGCATCATCTGGAACCAGCCTTCCTCTCTCGGCGGCATCGGTGATATCTACAACGCCATCGCCCCGTCCCTGACCCTCGGCTGCGGCTCCTACGGCGGCAACTCGGTTTCCGGCAACGTGCAGGCCGTGAACCTCGTCAACATCAAGCGCATTGCTCGGAGGAACAACAACATGCAGTGGTTCAAGATCCCGGCCAAGACCTACTTCGAGCCGAACGCCATCAAGTACCTGCGCGACATGTACGGCATCGAGAAGGCCGTCATCGTCTGCGATAAGGTCATGGAGCAGCTCGGCATCGTCGACAAGATCATCGACCAGCTGCGTGCCCGTTCCAACCGCGTGACCTTCCGCATCATCGACTACGTCGAGCCGGAGCCCTCCGTCGAGACCGTCGAAAAGGGTGCGGCCATGATGCGCGACGAGTTCGAGCCGGACACGATCATCGCGGTCGGCGGCGGCTCCCCGATGGACGCCTCCAAGATCATGTGGCTGCTCTACGAGCACCCGGAAATCGCCTTCTCCGATGTGCGCGAAAAGTTCTTCGATATCCGTAAGCGCGCCTTCAAGATTCCGCCGCTGGGCAAGAAGGCCAAGCTGGTGTGCATCCCGACTTCCTCCGGCACCGGTTCCGAAGTCACGCCGTTCGCTGTGATCACCGACCACAAGACCGGCTACAAGTACCCGATCACCGACTACGCCCTGACCCCGTCCGTGGCCATTGTGGATCCGGTGCTGGCCCGCACCCAGCCGCGCAAGCTGGCCTCCGACGCCGGCTTCGACGCCCTGACCCACTCGATGGAAGCCTACGTGTCCGTGTACGCGAACGACTTCACCGACGGCATGGCGCTGCACGCTGCCAAGCTCATCTGGGACAACCTGGCTGAGTCCGTCAACGGCGAGCCCGGCCTGGCCAAGACCGACGCCCAGGAGAAGATGCACAACGCCGCCACCATGGCCGGCATGGCGTTCGGCTCCGCGTTCCTTGGCATGTGCCACGGCATGGCCCACACCATCGGTGCTCTGTGCCACATCGCCCACGGCCGTACCAACTCCATCCTGCTGCCGTATGTGATTCGTTACAACGGCCAGATTCCTGAGGAGCCCACCTCTTGGCCGAAGTACAACAAGTACGTCGCTCCGGAGCGCTACCAGGACATCGCCCGCAATCTCGGCATCGACACCGGCAAGACCCCGGCCGAAGCCGTGGAGAACCTGGCTAAGGCCGTCGAGGATTACCGCGACAACAAGCTCGGCATGAACAAGAGCTTCCAGGATTGCGGCGTGGATGAGGATTACTTCTGGTCCGTGCTTGATCAGATCGGCATGCGTGCCTACGAGGATCAGTGCACCCCGGCTAACCCGCGCATCCCGCTGATCAACGACATGAAGGACATCGCCGTTGGTGCCTACTACGGCGTCTCCCAGGAGGAAGGCCACAAGCTGCGCATCGAGCGCGAAGGCGAGGCCGCCACTGAGGAAGCCTCCGAGCGCTGATTGCAAGAGTCTAATGGCCATGTGCCATTAGCGATATGAGACCAAACGGTTTCATGACCGCGTAACAGGAGTCCGACCCCATTCCGGGGCCGGGCTCTTTGTCATATGTTGTGTATTTTGCTATGTGATGGAAAGCCTTTGGGGCGCCACCGCGACGTGTATTTCCCACCGCGCAGTGTCCCAGAATGGCGGAATTCCGCGGATAAGGAACTCTCGCTAACATCGTGGTGGAAGAATCACTACGTGGTGGGCATTTCACCGCGCGGTGGAGGCCCTATGCATAGGCGGCATTACATCAACACCGCCGCAAGAATGCAGCCAAAAGCAATAAGACTGGCGAATGCTTCGGTAATACCAGTTACCACAGGTTTCATGGTTCGGTACCGAGCGGCCACAGGCAGGGCGATGGCACGGGCCATTAGCAGCACGCTCATTGTTATGAGGAACGGATTATGCCCTGCCACTATGGTCAGCGCCACCAACATCACATGCCATACCCACGATGCTGCCACGTACGAACGCTTCCCACGTTCTCGAATCATGGTTTTGACCACCAATACCGAGCCGTATTGGATGAGTGCGAACAGCGCAGTGGCAATCAGCCCGTTCATGGGCAAAGAACCAGCGGGCCACCAGGCACGGGGTTCAAATATCTGGCTGAATCCCGGCATATTCCGAATCATGGCACGTGCGGCGTCTGTATCGGCTCCGCACGAGGCTTGCGCCGCGTTGAGAGGAATAGCACATGCCGTCTTGGCAGCGCTGCCGAATGACGTGATTACCGTGGCCATCGTCGACGCGGCAATCACCGATACCGCATTGCCCCACAGCGAGCGCTCCTTCCTCAACCACGAGGACAGCATTGATAGCGCGACCAGCACTATATATAAAGGAGCCCAGCGCAGTATGCCGGTATGCGTAATCAGGAATGGCAGGCCAATTACGGTAAGTGCCACGGTATAGGCAATCATCGGTGGCAGATAGCGGTGCGAGAAGTGTGCCTTGAACCAGTGCGCAGCGCTGAACTGCACGCAATAGCACAAAGCCCAAATCGCCAATAGCCAGAGCGTATCAAGATTAGGACCACCGATAATGAAGCCTGCCGCTGCGGGCAGCATAACCATCACCCATGCGCCGGGCTGATTGTCAAACCAATCACGTTTGCGGGTCGTGCGTTGTGCCGTCATAGCTGGCAATAGTATCGTAGCGGCCGGTTCTAGATAAGAGCAATGTGAGACTAATAACGTGTTAACCGACTACCGGCAGTGTGGGAATCCGATTTCAGGCGTGCGCGCGGTATGCGCGGTTATCCGAAGAATATGAGTTGGATTCGCGCTGTTCTTGCGGAAATCATTTGCGATACGAGTAAATGTCGCAGGCTGTGTGTGGGGGGGGGGGTAGCCGAGCCTATTGGCTTGGCAATCATTCGCAATGCAAGTCAATGCCGCCGGCCACGGGGAGTGGGGAACATTCGTTTCGTCCCAGAAAGTGCCGAGGGCCAATGCCGCCAGCTATGGGGGAGTGGGCTTGGACTATTGGCCGGGCAATCATTCGTTGTGTGGACGAATGTCGCCTTCGGCACTGGAGATGGCCTCAGCAATCGGATCCTGACTGAAATCATGATTGCGGTATCCGGGATCATCCACCGGCAGATGCTGTACTAGGGTGTCGAATACCTGACTGTAGATTTTGCCTCGTTGGAGTACCGCATCAAGCACATGCCCGCCGAACGTGTGGTCGTCGGACAAAAAATGCTCATGGAATCCGGCCACGGCAGCACCATGAAACATCACAGGGGAGAAGTATCCGAGCATGGTGCCTTTGACATCGTGGCGCAGGAACACGGCCTGTCGATCGGCCACTTCCACCAACGTGGGGTAGGGTGCCTGTTGCTTGATGACCGCGCGGGTCTTGATGAAACTGAACGTGCCGCGCACCACCACCGAGAAGAAGGTGTTCGCGCGACCGTTGGCCTCAACGATTTTCTTGTTCAGTTCCTCAAGACCAATATCTTCGCGTTCGCACTGATACTGGAATGCCGCCCTATGGCTGTTGGCAAATGGCATCGTGAAATCATCTGGCACGCGCTCGGCCACACCGGATTGGCCGACCTTATATGCGACCCCATCCAAGATAATGAGCTCGCCGTCGAGCCCTTCGCCGGTGCCGATACCCGTATCGCCGTGCTTGAGCAGCTCGCCGATGGTGGTGGTGCCTTCCAGCAGGCCTGGTACCAGTAGGGCCAGGGTGCCATGTTGGTACAGCACGTTTGCGCCATGTTCGTGAATGGGTTTGATGTTTTTTGCCAGTGATTGTGTCACGTCGCTTAGCGTAACGCCCAGTGCTGTACGTCACAATCCGAACGTTCATATTTGGTGCGTGATTTATGACACGTGTGTACGAGCAGACGATTCCCGGTTTCTGCAGTTGGCTGTTCACCCGTAATCGCCAACCTATTCGTATCGAGTCAAGTAATCTTTTTTGATGGTTTATGAGAGTATGGTCGGCGCGAGCACGCGACACGCGCGGATTCCAGTGTCCCGCCTCGATGGTTGAATAAACAAGTTGCCTGATTTGGGCTCGCAAATTGGAATTGAAAAAGCGAGCGCGGGCCGGGAACCACTTCTTGTAGGTGGCAAACGGAGACTGCGCACTGATGTCGGATGACCGCCAGAGGACGTATGTCCAAGGGAGGCCATGCGCGCCGGTGCCCTGAAGAAGCAGGTTGGTAAACAGTACAACGAACATCGCTAGAAAGGGCGGACGGCAATGGCGGGACAGAAAATCCGCATCAGGCTTAAGTCCTATGACCATGAGGTCATCGACCAATCGGCGAAGAAAATCGTCGAAACGGTGACGAACGCGGGCGCAACTGTAGTTGGCCCCGTTCCGCTGCCGACCGAGAAGAACGTCTTCTGTGTTATCCGTTCTCCTCACAAGTACAAGGATTCTCGCGAGCACTTCGAGATGCGCACTCACAAGCGCCTCATCGACATCGTGGACCCGACCCCCAAGGCCGTGGACTCCCTGATGCACATCGATTTGCCTGCGGATGTCAACATCGAAATCAAGCTGTAAGGGAGGAGGAAGCATTATGTCTAATCGCAAGGCTCTGCTGGGCAAGAAGCTCGGCATGTCCCAGGTGTGGGACGAGAACGGCTTCTTCGTGCCCGTTACTCTTGTTGACGTGTCCACCAATGTGGTGACTGCCGTGAAGACCGAGGAATCCGACGGCTACAAGGCTGTCCAGCTCGGCTACGGCGCCATCGACCCGACCAAGGTGACCAAGCCGCTGGCTGGCCACTTTGCCAAGGCTGGTGTCACTCCGCGTCGCCACCTCGTTGAGGTGCGCACCGACGACGTCGATCAGTTCGAGGCTGGCCAGGAACTGGCCGCCGACCTGTTCGAAGAGGGCACTGAGGTCGACGTGACCGGCACTACCAAGGGTAAGGGCTTCGCCGGCACTATCAAGCGTTGGGGCTTCAAGTCCTACCGCCGTACTCACGGCTCTCATAAGAACGAGCGCCGTCCTGGCTCTGTGGGCGCATGCGCCACTCCGAGCCGTATTCTCAAGGGCAAGCGTATGGCCGGCCGCATGGGTCATGTGACCGCCACTACCCAGAACCTGACCGTCGTCTCCGCTGATGTCGAGAACGGCATCATCGCCATCAAGGGCGCCATTCCTGGCCCCAAGGGCGGCATCGTTCTCGTCCGTTCGGCTGTGAAGGGAGCCTGATAAACCATGGCAAACGTTACTCTGAACGTCACTGACGCCAAGGGCCAGGCCGCCGGTACCGTCGAGGCTCCGGTTGAACTCTTCGGTGTTTCCGCTGAAGACGTCAAGGCTCACATCCCGCTGATTCACCAGGTTGTTACCGCTCAGCTCGCTGCTGCCCGTCAGGGCACCCACGCCACCAAGACTCGTGGCATGGTTTCCGGCGGCGGCAAGAAGCCGTGGAAGCAGAAGGGCACCGGTCGTGCTCGTCAGGGCTCCATCCGCGCTCCGCAGTGGTACCACGGTGGTGTCGTGTTCGGCCCGCAGCCGCGCGACTACTCCCAGCGCACCCCCAAGAAGATGAAGGCCGCAGCTCTGCGCTATGCCCTGTCTGATCGCGCCAACGCCGGCCGCATCGCCGTCGTGGACTTCGGTATCACCGAGCCGTCCACCAAGGCTGCTGTCGCCGCCCTGAGCCCGATCACCGAGGACAAGTTCACCACGGTCGTCTTCACTCGTGACAACATCAACGAGTGGCTCTCCGTGCGCAACATCCCGACCGTTCACCCGATTTTTGTCGATCAGCTCAACACGTACGACGTGATCACCGCTCAGTACGTGGTCTTCACCAAGGAAGCTTTCGAAGCTTTCGTGGCTGCCAAGACCGAGCCGAAGGAGGCCTGATTTAGATGGTCGCTATTCACAAGCCCGCGCACGACGTGATTTTGAAGCCCGTCGTCTCTGAGAAGAGCTACGCCCTTTCCGACCGTGGCCAGTACACCTTCGTGGTGGCCAAGGACGCGAACAAGGTGCAGATCAAGCAGGCAATTGAAGAGATCTTCAAGGTCAAGGTGACGAACGTCAACACCCTCAACCGCGCTGGCAAGAAGCAGCGCACCCGCACCGGTTTCGGCCAGCGTGCTTCCCAGAAGCGCGCGATCGTGACCGTCGCCGAGGGCCAGACGATCGACATCTTTGGCAACTGAAGGCTAGCCGAGAAAAGTTAAAGGAAGAACTATATTATGGCTATCCGCGTTTACAAGCCGACGTCCGCAGGTCGCCGCAACGCGTCCGTCTCGGATTTCTCCGATCTGACGCGCTCCACGCCTGAGAAGTCGCTGGTTCGCAAGAACTCCAAGACCGGCGGTCGTAACTCTTACGGCCGTATCACCTCCCGTCACCGCGGTGGTGGTCACAAGCGCCAGTACCGTCTCATCGACTTCAAGCGTTGGGACAAGGACGGCGTGCCCGCCAAGGTTGCCGAGATCGAATACGATCCGAACCGTTCCGCCCGTATCGCCCTCCTGCACTTCGCAGATGGCGAGAAGCGCTACATCATCGCGCCGAAGGGTGTTAAGCAGGGCGACGTCATCGAGACTGGTGCTCAGGCTGATATCAAGCCGGGCAACAACCTGCCGCTGAAGAACATCCCGACCGGTACCGTGGTTCACGCGATTGAGCTCCGCCCACTGGGTGGCGCCAAGATTGCTCGCTCCGCTGGTGCTGCCGTTCAGCTCGTCGCCAAGGATGGCGCTTACGCCCAGCTGCGTATGCCGTCCGGCGAAATCCGTAACGTCGACGCCCGCTGCCGCGCCACCGTTGGTGAGGTCGGCAACGAAGACCACGCCAACGTGCAGCTCGGCAAGGCCGGTCGCGCCCGTTGGATCGGCAAGCGTCCGGTCACCCGTGGTGAGTCCATGAACCCGGTCGACCACCCGCACGGCGGTCGTACCCGCGGTGGTAAGCCGCCGGTTTCTCCGTGGGGCAAGGGCGAAGTTCGTACTCGTCGTCCGAAGAAGGCTTCGAACAAGATGATTGTTCGTCGTCGTCCGTCCGGCAAGAACCGCAAGTAAGGGAGTATCGAGAAGATGACTCGTAGCATCAAGAAGGGCCCCTTCGTCGACGCCCACTTGCAGAAGAAAGTCGACGAGCAGAACGAGAAGGGCACCAAGAATGTCATCAAGACATGGTCCCGTCGTTCGATGATCACCCCTGATTTCATCGGACACACCTTCGCCGTTCACGATGGTCGCAAGCATGTCCCGGTGTTCGTCACCGAGGCCATGGTTGGTCACAAGCTGGGTGAGTTCGCCCCCACGAAGACCTTCAAGGGTCACGTGAAGGACGACAAGAAAGCCCGCCGCTAAGGATAAGGAATAGAACATGGAAGCTAAAGCAATCGCTCGTCACGTCCGCGTGACGCCGCGCAAGGCTCGCCGCATGGTCGACCTCATCCGCGGCAAGAAGGCCACCGACGCCGTCACCATTTTGAAGTTCGCCCCTCAGGCTGCGGCCCTTCCGGTCCGCAAGACCCTGGAGAGCGCCATTGCCAACGCCCGCGTGAAGGCCGACAAGGCCGGCGAGCCGTTCCGCGAGAACGACCTGTTCATCAAGGAGACCTTCGTTGACGAAGGTGTGACCCTTAAGCGCTTCCGCGCTCGTGCCCAGGGCCGCGCCGCTCGTATCAACAAGCGCACCTCCCACATCACGGTCGTTGTTGCTACCAAGGAAGGAGCCCGCTAAAGATGGGTCAGAAGATCAATCCGTTTGGCTACCGCCTGGGCATCACCGAGAATCACCGTTCCAAGTGGTTCTCTGACTCCAACAAGGCCGGCGAACGCTACCGCGACTTCGTTCTCGAGGACGATCAGATCCGTAAGGAAATGAGCAAGGATCTCGAGCGCGCAGGCGTGTCCCGCATCGTCATCGAGCGCACCCGTGACCGTGTCCGCGTGGACATTCACACCGCCCGTCCGGGCATTGTGATCGGTCGTCGTGGCGCCGAGGCTGAGCGCGTTCGCGCCAAGCTGGAGAAGTTGACCGGCAAGCAGGTTCAGCTCAACATCTTCGAAGTCAAGAACGCCGCGCTGGACGCCCAGCTCGTCGCTCAGGGCATCGCCGAGCAGTTGACCAACCGCGTCACCTTCCGTCGTGCCATGCGCAAGGCTCAGCAGGACGCCATGCACGCTGGTGCCAAGGGTATCCGCATCAAGCTCTCCGGCCGCCTCGGCGGTGCGGAAATGAGCCGTTCCGAGTTCTATCGCGAGGGCCGCGTTCCGCTGCAGACCCTCCGTGCCCTCATCGATTACGGCTTCTTCGAGGCCAAGACCACCTACGGCCGCATCGGCGTCAAGGTGTGGATCTACAAGGGCGATATGACCGAATCCGAGTTCGAAGAGCAGCAGGCTCAGCAGAACAACCGTCCGGGCCGTCGTGGCGATCGCCGCCCGCGCCGTGGCAACCGTTCCGCCGCTCAGCAGAATGCTCAGGCCCCCAAGGCCGAGGCTCCTGCCGAGGCCACTGCCGCTGCAGAAACGAAGGAGTGAGCAAGAATGCTTATCCCCAAGAGGACTAAGTACCGCAAGCAGCACCGCCCCGTGCGTTCTGGCATGTCCAAGGGCGGCAACGAGATCAACTTCGGTGATTTCGGCATCCAGGCTCTTGCCCCGGCCTACGTGACCAACCGTCAGATCGAGGCCGCACGTATCGCCATGACCCGCTACATCAAGCGTGGTGGCCGCGTGTGGATCACGATCTTCCCGGATCGTCCGTTGACCAAGCACCCGCTCGGCGCCCGAATGGGTTCCGGTAAGGGCGCCCCGGAGTTCTGGATCGCGAACGTCCGCCCTGGTCGCGTGATGTTCGAGATCGGTGGTGTGTCTGAGGACGTCGCTCGCGAAGCCCTCCGTCGTGCTATCGACAAGCTCCCGATGAAGTGCCGCATTATCGCACGTGAAGGTGGTGATATCTGATGGCAGTCGGTACCGCTGATTACTCCATCAAGAATCTCAACGAGAAGACCAACGCGGAAATCGAAGGCTTCCTCAAGAAGTCCAAGGAAGAGCTGTTCAACCTGCGCTTCCAGCACGCCACTGGTCAGCTCGAGAACACCGCCCGTCTCAAGGCTGTCAAGAGCGACATCGCCCGCATGTACACTGTGCTGCGTGAGCGTGAGCTTGGCATCAGCCAGGAGCCGGCCGCTACCGAATCCAAGGAGAAGTGATTATGGCTGAAGAGCGTAACTTCCGTAAGGTTCGCCGCGGCTACGTCGTGTCCGACAAGATGGACAAGACGATTACCGTCGAGCTCGAGCAGCGTTCGACCCACCCGCTGTATGGCAAGGTCGTTCGTTCCACCAGCAAGGTCAAGGCCCATGATGAACACAACGACGCCCACATTGGCGACCTCGTGAGTATTATGGAAACTCGGCCTCTGAGCAAGACCAAGCGCTGGCGTCTCGAATCCATTATCGAGCGCGCCAAGTAAGTAAAGTTCGGCAAGGCTCGCCATTTACCGGGGCACCTCGGAAGACCAAGGTGCCCCGGTAAATGGGGAGAACCAGCTCGGCTAAGGAGAATCAATGATTCAGCAGGAAACGCGGCTTCATGTCGCCGACAACACGGGTGCGAAGGAACTCCTCGCCATCCGCGTGCTCGGCGGATCGAAGCGACGCTATGCCGGCATCGGCGACGTGATCGTCGCCTCCGTCAAGGACGCCATTCCTGGCGGGTCGGTCAAGAAGGGCGACGTGGTGAAGGCCGTTGTCGTCCGTACCGTCAAGGAATCCCGCCGTGCGGATGGTTCCTACATCAAGTTCGACGAGAACGCCGCCGTTATTCTCGGCTCCGGCCGTGAACCGAAGGGCACTCGTATCTTCGGACCGGTTGGTCGTGAACTGCGTGAGCACAAGTTCATGAAGATCGTGTCCCTCGCCCCGGAGGTGATCTGACATGGCAGCCAAGATTAAGAGCGGCGACCTGGTCAAGGTCATTCGCGGCAAGGATCGCGGTAAGGAAGGCACTGTCAAGCAGGTGCTGGACAACGACCGACTGATCGTCGAAGGCGTGCAGATCGTCAAGAAGCACGTGCGCGCCACGCAGCAGGGCCAGCAGGCTGGCATCGTCTCCACTGAGGCTCCGATCCATCGCTCCAACGTGATGGTCATCGACCCGGAGACCAAGCAGCCGACCCGCGTGGGCATCACTGTTAAGGAAGAGGCGCGTGACGGCAAGGTCAAGGCCGTGCGTGTACGCGTCGCCAAGAAGTCCGGAAAGGAGCTGGCATGACCGATACCACTGTCGAAGCGCCGGCCACCCCGCGCTTGAAGGTCAAGTACAACGAGCAGATCATCCCTGAGCTCGAGAAGGAGTTCAAGTACTCCAACCCGATGCAGGTTGCTCGTGTGCAGAAGGTCGTCGTCTCCATGGGCGTCGGTGCCGCAGCTCGCGACTCCAAGCTCATCGAAGGCGCCGTCAAGGATCTCACCCTGATCACCGGCCAGAAGCCGAAGATCACCAAGGCCAAGAAGTCCGTTGCGCAGTTCCACCTGCGTGAAGGCCAGGCCATCGGTGCATACGTCACCCTGCGCGGCGACCGTATGTGGGAGTTCCTGGATCGTCTGCTGACCCTTGCGCTGCCCCGTATCCGCGACTTCCGCGGTATCAACGGTCACCAGTTCGATGGCCAGGGCAACTACAACTTTGGTCTCACCGAGCAGTCCATGTTCCATGAGATCGATCCCGATTCGATCGATCACGTGCGCGGTATGGACATCACTGTGGTGACCTCCACCAAGGACGACACGGAAGCTTACGCGCTCTTGAAGCACCTCGGCTTCCCCTTCAAGGAGAACTGATATGGCAAAAACCGCTCTTAAGAACAAGGCGGCCGGCAAGCCGAAGTTCAAGGTGCGCGCTTACACGCGCTGCCAGGTCTGCGGTCGTCCCCACTCCGTCTACCGCAAGTTCGGCCTGTGCCGCATCTGCCTTCGCGAGAAGGCTCACCGCGGTGAACTGCCCGGCGTTACGAAGTCCAGTTGGTAAACATCGACGCTGAAGGTCCGCGGCCCAATCGCTTCTAGAAGAAGCGTGAGGGCGGCGGAAACCATAGCGAGAAAGGGCAACAAGCCCAAATGACAATGACAGATCCGATCGCAGACATGCTTACGCGTCTGCGTAATGCGAGCGCGGCAAAGCACGAGACCGTGGATATGCCGTACTCCAAGTTCAAGGCGAACATCGCCGAGATCCTGAAGCGCGAAGGCTACATCAAGGACTTCACCGCTAAGGAAGCCAAGGTCGGCCAGACTCTTGAGGTCACCCTCAAGTACGGTCCGAACGGTGAGCGTTCCATTCAGGGCATCAAGCGCATCTCCAAGCCGGGCCTTCGTCGTTATGCGAAGTCCGACTCCCTGCCGATGCCGCTCGGTGGCCTGGGTATCGCCATCATCTCGACTTCCTCGGGACTGCTGACTCAGAAGGAATGCCTCGACCGGGGCATTGGCGGCGAAATTGTCGCCTTCGTGTGGTGAGAAAGGAGAGCTGAAACATGGCATCGCATATTGGTAAGCTCCCCATCGCCATCCCCGCTGGCGTTGAAGTCAAGATTGAAGGTCAGAACTTCTCGGCCAAGGGCGCCAAGGGTTCTGATTCCTACGTGATTCCGGAAGGCATCACCGCTGCCGTTGAGGGCAACGAGATCATCGTTACCCCGGCTGATGACCTGCGTCCGACCCGTGCCAAGCACGGTCTGGCTCGTTCCATCATGGCCGGCATGGTCAAGGGTGTGCACGATGGCTACTCCAAGACTCTTGAGATCGTCGGCACCGGTTACCGCGCCGTCGCCAAGGGTCAGGGCATCGAGTTCTTCCTCGGCTACTCCCACACCATCACCGTCAACCCGCCCGAAGGTATCACCCTCAAGGTGACCGACGCCAACCACGTGGTTGTCGAGGGCATTGACAAGCAGGCTGTGGGCCAGGTCGCCGCCAACATCCGCAAGCTGCGCGCTCCGGAACCCTACAAGGGCAAGGGCGTCAAGTACGCCGATGAGCGCATCCTGCGCAAGGCTGGAAAGGCTGGTAAGTGATATGAGCGTAGCTATTCTCGGAAAAGGCAAGAAGGTTGCTCTCAAGCGCCGTCACGTGCGTATCCGCAAGCGCATCTCCGGTACCGCCGAGCGTCCGCGCCTGGTGGTCACCCGTTCCAACCGTCACATGGTTGCTCAGGTGGTCGACGACACCAAGGGCGTGACTCTCGTGTCCGCCTCCACCCTGCAGGCCGACTTTGCCGGTTTCAAGGGCACCAAGACCGAGGCCGCCAAGAAGGTCGGCGAGCTGATCGCCGATAAGGCCAAGGCTGCCGGCATCACCGAGGTCGTTTTCGACCGCGGTGGCAACAAGTACACCGGTCGCGTCGCAGCCGTTGCTGATGGCGCCCGCGAGGGAGGTCTTGCACTGTGAGCGACAACGAAACTAAGGAAACCCAAGTGGCTGAAGAAACTCAGAACACTGTGGCGACCGAATCCAACAACGAGGACCGCAAGGGTCGTCGTGGCCAGCGCGGTGAAGGCCGTCGTGGCGAGCGTCGTAACCGTCGTGAGGAAAACCGCGGCGACGAACTGCTCGATCGCGTGGTGACCATCAACCGTGTGTCCAAGACCCACAAGGGTGGTCGTACCTTCAGCTTCGCTGCTCTCGTGGTAGTGGGCGACGGTAACGGCACCGTGGGTGTCGGCTACGGCAAGTCCCGTGAAGTCCCGGCCGCCATCGCCAAGGGCCAGCTGGACGCCAAGAAGCACATGTTCTCTGTGCCTCGTGTCCGTGGCACCATCACCCACCCGGTTCAGGGTCACGACGCCGCCGGCACTGTTCTGCTGCGTCCTGCTGCCCCGGGTACCGGTGTAATCGCCGGTGGCTCCGTGCGCGCCGTCATGGAATGCGCAGGCATCACCGACGTCCTGACCAAGTCGATGGGCTCCGCCACCGCCGTTAACGTGGTGCGCGCTACCGTTGACGCTCTCAAGCAGCTCGAAGAGCCCGAGGAGATCGCCGCCCGTCGTGGTCTGGCCCTCAACGAGGTCGCTCCCGATGCCCTGCTGCGCGCTCGTGCCGCTGGTATCGATGAGGCTCGCAAGGCTCGTGAAGAGGCTGCCAAGAAGGCCGCTGAAGAGAAGGATGGTGAGTGATACTCATGGCTAAGAACCTGAAGATTACCCTGCACCACGGCATCGTGAACCGTACTCCGGCTCAGCGCGCCACCGTCAAGACCCTCGGCCTGAACAAGATCGGCAAGACCGTGATCCGCGAGGATACCCCGGCCAACCGTGGTCTGGTGAACGCCGTGCGTCACCTGGTCACCGTCGAGGAGGTTGACTGATTATGGCAGATAACGAAATCCTGCAGATGCACGATTTGAAGCCCGCCCCGGGCGCCAAGAAGGACCGCACCCGCGTGGGTCGCGGTGAAGGCTCCAAGGGCAAGACTTCCGGTCGTGGCGCCAAGGGCCAGACCAAGCGCACTCACGTGCGTCCTGGCTTCGAAGGTGGCCAGCTGCCGCTGTACATGCGCCTGCCGAAGCTCCGTGGCTTCAAGAACCCGTTCCGTGTGGAGTTCCAGGTGGTCAACATTGCTCGTCTCGTTGAGGTCTTCCCTCAGGGCGGCGAAGTGACTGCCGAGGATCTGGTTGCCAAGGGCGTCGTCCGTGGCAACGCTCCGGTCAAGGTTCTGGGCGAAGGCGAAACCACCGTGGCATTCACCCTCAAGGGTGTCAAGGCCTCGGCTTCCGCCAAGTCCAAGATCGAAGCTGCCGGCGGCTCCGTCGTTGAGGACTGATTAGTCCGCGCGAAACGCTGAATATAGCTCTGTGCCCCCGTCCGCCTATCTGGTGGTCGGGGGCACTGCTATCACTATGACCTATCGAGATCATTGATGGCGTTCCGCGTGCAGTGATGCGGTCTCAGCATCAAGTCCTACATTCGCTGGCGCCGATACAATACCCCGATTTTCGGGGAGATGCGTTGTCCATAAAGTCATATTCAGCAAGCATTGACGAGACGCACAGTTGTCTGAAGTAGGCACGTTAGACTATGCTCGTTCGATAGTTTGTGTATTTCGCGCGTCGAGTGCGCGCTAGTGGGAGGAAACCCAGGTGAGGACACTAATCCAGGCCCTGAAGACCAAAGAGCTGAGGAAGAAGATTCTCTTCGTCCTGTTCATCATCATCGTCTACCGCATCGGTTCGTTCATTCCGACGCCGGGCGTGGACTACAACGTGGTGAACAAGTGCATGGCCACCATGGGCAGCGCCTCACAGGAGAACTTCATCGGATTGGTGAACCTCTTCTCCGGCGGTGCCATGCTTCAGCTGTCCATCTTCGCGCTGGGCGTCATGCCGTACATCACCGCATCCATCGTTGTGCAGCTGCTGCGTGTGGTTATTCCGCGCTTCGAGGCCCTGCACAAGGAGGGTCAGTCCGGTGAGGCCAAGCTCACCCAATACACCCGTTACCTGACCATTGGTTTGGCTGTGCTCCAGTCCACCACCATTTTGGTCACCGCTCGCTCCGGCGCCCTGTTCAACTACAAGTGTGACCAGGTCATTCCAGACGGCTCCGTGTGGAACCTCGTGGTCATGGTCCTCATCATGACCGGCGGCACCGGCCTGATCATGTGGATGGCCGAGCTCGTGACCGACAAGGGCATCGGCCAGGGCATGTCCATCCTGATCTTCATGTCCATCTGCTCCGGCTTCCTGCCGCAGCTGTGGGAGATCGGCTACGGCACCAACGGCAAGAACGGCGACTGGCTGAAGTTCGGCATCGTCGTGGGCGTGCTCGTGGTCATCCTCATCTTCGTCGATTTCGTCGAACTGTGCCAGCGCCGCGTGCCGGTGCAGTACACCCGACGCATGATTGGCCGCAAGATGTACGGTGGCTCCTCCACCTACCTGCCGCTCAAGATCAATATGTCCGGCGTTATTCCGCCCATCTTCGCCTCCTCGATCCTCGCCATCCCGACCCTGATCGCCCAGTTCGGCAAGTCCGACCAGTCTTGGGTCAAGTGGATCAACAACAATCTCGCGAACACCACTTCGGTGTGGTACATCGCGCTGTATGCCCTGATGATTGTGTTCTTCTGCTTCTTCTACACCTCGATCACGTTCAACCCGGACGAGACCGCAGACAACATGAAGCAGTACGGCGGCTTCATCCCCGGCATCCGCGCCGGCAACGCCACCAGCCGCTACCTGACCTACGTGATGAACCGACTCAACACCGTCGGTGCCGTCTACCTGCTGTTCGTGGCCCTGATTCCGACCGTGCTCATCATGGCCCTCGGACTCAATGCCAAGTTGCCGTTCGGTGGTACCACCATCCTGATTATCGCCGGCGTCGGCCTCGACACCCTGCGTCAGGCCAAGGCCCAGACCGAGCAGTTCCAGTACACCGGTTTCCTGCTCGAGAACGTGGATCATAAGGAAGGCTGACGCCCGCTCAGCAGGCGTCAGCGCGAGGAAGGAGACAGCCCTGTGGGCTGTCGACTGACGGAGCAATCCGTTTCCTCCCACATATAACTCAATGGTTCCCTTAACAAGGGAGCCAAAGCCGTATTAATTTCCAACATAAAAGGAGACCACCATGCGTCTGCTCATCATGGGACCTCAAGGCGTGGGCAAAGGCACCCAGGCTGCGCTGCTCGCTGAGCACTTCAACATCCCCACCATCTCCACCGGCGATATCTTCCGCTACAACATCAAGAACAAGACCGAACTCGGTCTTGAAGCGATGAGCTACACCGATAAGGGCGAGCTGGTTCCGGATTCCCTGACCAACAAGATCGTCAAGGATCGTCTGGCCAAGGAAGACTGTGCCAACGGCTGGATTCTTGATGGCTACCCGCGCAACGCCGCCCAGGTCACCGCACTTGACGAAATGCTGGCCGACCTCGGCACTCCGCTCGACCACGTGGTGGCTCTCGAAGCCGCCCGTGACGTGCTGCTGGAGCGCATGAAGAAGCGTGCCGCCGAGCAGGGTCGTGCTGATGACACCCCGGAGGCCATCGCCAAGCGTTTGGAAACCTACGAGAAGGAAACCGCCCCGCTGCTCGACATCTACGAGTCCCGCGGTCTGCTGGTCGTGGTCAACGGTGTCGGCGACATCGACGAGATCAGCCGCCGCATCATCAGCCACCTGCAGTAGAGGCGGCAAGCCTAGCGGCTACCACAACATTTCGCACATACCCCTATGCGACACGCCGAGTGTCGCATAGGGGTATGTGCGTATATAGTTGACAGTTGGTGTGTCTTCGGATATGCCACAGTAATCATCCAACGGAATAGGACTAGAGGCGCATGGCAAAAGACGGTGTGATTGAGGTCGAAGGACAGGTAGTGGAAGCACTGCCCAACGCGATGTTCCGCGTCGAACTCGAGAACAAGCACATCGTGCTCGCCACGATTTCCGGCAAGATGCGTAAGAATTACATTCGCATTCTGCCGCAGGACCGTGTCGTGCTGGAGATGAGCCCCTACGACCTGAACCGCGGACGCATTACGTACCGCTACAAGTAAAGGTACACAAGAAAAGGATAACCATGAAGGTCAGCCCTAGCGTGAAGAGGATCTGCGAAAACTGCCGCGTGATCCGCCGTCACGGCCGCGTCATGGTGATCTGCGTCAACCCCCGCCACAAGCAGCGTCAGGGCTGAGAGCAGATTCTCCAGCGGCACTAAGTAAATAAGGCACTCTCTCACAGTGCTTCCCGCAAGGGAACGACACTGAACCACGGGTACGTAGGCCCGTGCCGGGAAACCGGACGAGTGGGTGCAAGACCTACGGCAACAAGAAGGAATCGCAATGGCACGTCTTGCCGGAGTCGACATCCCCAATGAGAAGCGCATCGAGATCGCCCTCACCTACATTTTCGGTGTTGGTCGTACCCGTGCCAAGGAAACGCTTGCCGCGACCGGTATTAACCCGGACATCCGCGTCAAGGATCTTACCGACGAGCAGCTGATTACGCTGCGTGACTACCTCGAAGCTAACTACAAGATCGAGGGTGACCTGCGTCGTGAAGTCGATGCAGATATTCGTCGCAAGATTCAGATCAACTGCTACCAAGGCCAGCGTCACCGTAAGGGACTTCCTGTGCGCGGTCAGCGCACCAAGACCAACGCCCGTACCCGCAAGGGCCCGAAGCGTACGGTCGCCGGAAAGAAGAAGGCCACCAAGTAATAGGTGGCATGCTCCGAGCCACGGGATGAGTTCTATCCCATCGTTCGGACGTCAACAAATAAGTTCGTTACTAGGAAACGAGGGTCAATGGCAGCGCCTAAGCAAGCCGCTCGTAAGCCCCGTCGTCGTGACCGCAAGTCGGTCCCGGTCGGCCAGGCTCACATCAAGTCCACTTTCAACAACACGATCATCTCGATCACCGATCCGTCTGGCGCCGTGGTGTCCTGGGCATCCGGTGGCGATGTCGGTTTCAAGGGCTCCCGTAAGTCCACTCCGTACGCCGCTGGTATGGCTGCCGAGTCCGCCGCCCGCAAGGCGATGGAGCACGGTGTCAAGAAGGTCGACGTGTTCGTCAAGGGCCCGGGTTCCGGTCGTGAAACCGCTATCCGCTCCCTGCAGTCCGCGGGCCTCGAGGTCGGTTCCATCACCGACGTCACCCCGCAAGCCCACAACGGCGTTCGTCCTCCGAAGCGTCGTCGCGTCTGAGCACTCAGCAATACCAATTCCATCCAAAACCGCTTAGCCGGTGAGTGCACCACCGAGTTCAAGCTGAAAGGATAACCACAGTGCTTATTGCACAGCGTCCGACTCTGACCGAGGAATCTCTGAATCCGCAGCGCTCTCGCTTCACCATCGAGCCTCTCGAGCCTGGCTTCGGCTACACGCTCGGTAACTCGTTGCGTCGCACGCTGCTGAGTTCGATCCCGGGTGCTGCCGTGACCTCCGTGCGTATCTCCGGAGCCCTGCATGAGTTCACCACTCTGCCGGGTGTTCAGGAAGACGTCACCGAGATCCTGCTCAACATCAAGGGCATCGTGCTCACCAGCGAGTATGACGAGCCTGTGGTCATGTACCTGCGCAAGAGCGGCAAGGGCGAGGCTACTGCCGGGGACATCACCCCGCCGTCTGGCGTCACCATTGCCAATCCGGAGCAGCACATCGCTACCCTCGCCGAGGACGGCGAACTCGAGATCGAGTTCACCGTTGAGCGTGGCCGTGGCTACGTGCCTGCCCAGATGAACAAGCAGGACACCGATGAGATTGGCCGTATTCCGGTCGATTCCATCTACTCCCCGGTGCTCAAGGTGAGCTACAAGGTCGAGGCCACCCGTGTGGAACAGCGCACGGACTTCGACAAGCTCATTCTGGACGTGGAGACCAAGCCCGCCATCTCCCCGCGTGATGCGGTGGCTTCCGCCGGTTCGACCCTGGTGGAGCTCTTCGGCCTGTGCCGCGAGCTCAATGCCCAGGCCGAAGGCGTCGAGGTCGGTCCGGCCCCGGTGGCCGAGGAGACCAACCCCGAGATGGCCGTCCCGATTGAGGATCTCAACCTGACGCAGCGTTCTTACAACTGCCTCAAGCGTGAGGGTGTCCACACCATCGGTGAGCTCGTCTCCCACACCGAGCAGGATCTGCTCGACATCCGCAATTTCGGTATGAAGTCGATTGACGAAGTCAAGGAGAAGCTGCAGACTCTGGGTCTGAGCCTCAAGTCTTCGCCGATGGCCTTCGACACCAATAACCTCGAAGGCGGCACCTTCTTCTCGCCGGAAGACGAGTGATTCGTCGCTTTTGATTAACCGTCTGTTCGCACGGCAAGCGGATGCTCGGGCACATGCCCACCTGCTTGCCTGCTTCGGACAATAAGGAGTAAACCCATGCCTACACCTAAGAAGGGCCCGCGTCTGGCTTCCAGCCCTGCACACGAGCGCCTCATGCTGGCAAACATGGCGACCAGCCTGTTCCAGAATGGCCAAATCACCACCACGCTGCCGAAGGCCAAGCGTCTTCGTCCGCTGGCTGAGCGCCTGATCACCTTCGCCAAGCGCGGTGATCTGCACTCTCGCCGTCGCGTGATGCGCGTCATCCGCAACAAGTCTGTGGTGCACATTCTGTTCACCCAGATCGCTGAGCAGATGGAGCAGCGTGAAGGTGGCTACACTCGTATCGTCAAGATCGCTCCGCGCGTTGGCGATAACGCTCCGGCCGCCATCATCGAGCTCGTCACCGAGCCGGTTGCCAAGAAGGCTGTCGTGAAGGAAGCCGAGGCTGCCACTAAGGTTGCCGAGGAAGAGGCTCCGGCCGTCGAGACCGAGGCTGCTGAAGCTGCTGAGGCTCCGGTCGAGGAGACCGCTGCCGCTGAGGCTGAGGCTCCTGCTGAGGAAGCCGAGAAGGCCGAGTGAGCTGACCGCTAGGTCGCATAGCTAGCTTAAAGGGCTGGAATCCATTTGGGTTCCAGCCCTTTGCGTTATTCGACCATAGCTGGTTCGTCTCTGTATGCCGGCATCGCATCAAAAGTCGAATTATCATCGTGATCATTAAGATGATGGACTATGACACGACTACGCATCGACCTTGCCTATGACGGCGGCGGATTCTACGGCTGGGCCAAGCAGCCTGAGCTGCGCACGGTGCAGGGAACTATCGAGGATGCGTTGCACAAGGTGCTGCGTGTGCCGGTCGGTGACGAGAGAGAGCCGCTGCGACTGACTGTGGCCGGTCGTACGGATACCGGTGTGCACGCTTCGCATCAGGTGGCGCATCTGGATGTGTCTGATGAAACACTTGCTCGTTGCCAGGGGCATATGGATGTGCCGCTGACCGAAGCATTGGCTCGCAGGCTTAAGGCCGTGCTGCCTGCTGACATTGTGATTCACGGCATCGCCATTGCGCCGCAGGGATTCGATGCGCGGTTCTCCGCGTTGGAGCGCACGTATGTGTACCGTGTTGCCGACCGTTCATCCGAAGTGGACCCCCGGCTGCGCGGCTGTGTACTGCGCGTGGATGAGTCGCTGGATTTGGATGCGATGAATGCCGCTGCCGCCATGACCATTGGCCTGCATGATTTTGGTTCGTTTGCCACGCCGAATCCGGGTGGTACCACGATTCGTGAAGTCAAGACGGCCTACTGGCGCCGAGTGCCGGTTGCCTCGTTGGTGCCAGACGTATTGGCTGAGAACGAGGCATACCGGACGCCGTCGCTGGAATCCGGCTTGGTTGTATTCACGATTGTGGCCGATGCCTTTGCTCGCAATATGGTTCGTTCGCTGGTCGGTTCCTCGATCAAGGTTGGTTCAGGGCGCAAAACGCTGGAATGGTTTGCGGACAAGATGGCCAATCCGGTGCGAGAGGGGTCAAGCGGGCCAATCGCACCGCAAGGGCTGACTCTGGAACATATCGAATATCCGGCGGATGACCAGTTGGCTGCTCGTGCCGAAGCCATTCGTGCCGTACGTACTTTGTAGATTTCATGGACCTGCAAGTGACCTGCCCGTAACAAACCCGCACATTTGCTGAAACGGGTGCCGCCTAGGTTGAAACCATCAAACCCGGTTGTGGCTTGCGGCGTCAGCGTGCGCCTCAAGCATGGCAAGCCTGCAGCCGTCAGAGCAAGGAGCAGGTACGATGATTGAATCCGCGGCACGCCGACTGGCCCACGAACTGGTGAATCGCCGTGAGGCAATCAACCGTGAGCTGTCCCGCAACGGCGTGCGCTTCGGCATCTACAAGAACGGCGAATACCACGACCGTTTGTTTCCATACGATCCTGTGCCACGCATTATCGAATCCGACGAGTTTGATGAGCTTGAGAAAGGCCTGAAGCAGCGTGTCAACGCACTCAACGCCTACCTGAAAGACATTTATTCGGACAAGGCCATCATTCATGACGGTGTGGTGCCGGAGGAATACGTCTACACGTCTGTCGGATACTTCCCGCAGGTCAACGGTGTGACCCCTCCCGGTGGCATTTTCGCGCATATCGCCGGTGAGGATTTGGTCCAGGGTGAGGACGGCCGCTGGTGGGTGCTGGAAGACAACCTGCGTATTCCGTCCGGTGCCAGCTACCCGCTGTTCGTACGCGATATCGAACGCCGTATCTCTCCACGACTGTTCCGTGACGTGCGTATCCGAGACAACCGTGAATATCCGCGTCTACTGCGCAAAGCCATGGATTTCGTCTCTACTGAAGGTATCGCCGTGGTCCTCACGCCAGGCCGATACAATTCCGCGTTCTTCGAACATGCCTACTTGGCTGAGAAAACCGGTGCCGCACTTGCCTTCCCTGAAGACCTTGAAGTGGTGGACAACAAGGTCTATTTCTTGGATTACGCCGGCAAGCGTCACCGTGTGGGCGTGGTCTACCGCCGTCTCTCCGACGAGTTCCTCGATCCGTTCTCCTTCAACCCCGACTCCGTGATTGGTGTGCCCGGGCTCCTGTCCGCCTACCGTGCCGGCAATGTGGCTATCGTCAATGCTCCCGGTAACGGCGCGGCCGACGACAAGGCCATCTACTACTTCGTGCCGCAGATGATTAAGTACTATCTCGGCGAAGAGCCCATCCTCCACAACGCTCCCACCTACATGCCTATGTTTGAGGCCGACCGTAAGGAAGTCCTGAATCGTATGGGCGAGCTGGTGATTAAGGATGTGGCCGAGGCCGGCGGCTATGGTGTGGTGTTCGGCTCGTCGCTGGACGCCGCCGCACGTGAGGAACTGGCCGACCGCATTAAGGAGGAGCCACGTCGATTCATTGCACAGGAGGTCATTCGGTTCCGCGATATCGACGTGGTCGATCCGAAGACCGGCGAAATGTCGCCGCGCAAATGCGATTTGCGCGCCTTCGTGGTGACCGGCAAGAACACGCATGTGTGGTATTCGGGCCTGACCCGTTATTCGTCCGTGCCTGGCCAGATGATCGTCAACTCGTCGCAGGGCGGTGGATTCAAGGATACGTGGGTGTTGGCGCCGGAGACCGGAGTGGAACACGAATACGGTACCGAGGTGCAGGTGGCGAACCTGCTGAGTCAGTCGCGTCACCATTCGCTGGCCTTGGTCACCGCTTCTAAAGCGGACAACCTGTATTGGTTGGGCCGATACACCGAACGTGCCTTCACCACCCTGAACCAGTTCTTCCCGTTCTATGACCGTGTGATGGACACCGATGTAGACGCCTTCCGGCCCTTCGCTCATGCCCTCGATCTGCCCGAGGACTTCGAGGACTTTGATGGGTTCGTGGAAAGCTTCCTGTACGACGGCTCGAACCCGGACTCCGTGCGTTCCGCAGTTACCTCCGCGTTCAACAATGCCGTGATTCTGCGCCCGGAACTGAGCTCCCGACTGCTGCAATACGTCGAACTGGCGATGACCAACATTACAGATGCCGCCAAGCATGCGGCCGATGCCGAGGACATCTACAACCAGCGAGACATCACCGATGACATGCTCGCCTTCTGGGGCGGCATCGAGAATTCGCCAGTCGATCCCACGCTAAAGGCCTTTATCTTCATCGGCAAGTATCTGGAACGCATCGATTTGTACACCCGTTTTGGGCTCACGATGGAAGAAATGGAAGCCCCGCTGAAGAAGCTGGCCTCCTATTCGATGATTCTCGACGGTATGCCGTTGCCGAGCTGTTTCGCCGACGGACTGAGCTGGCTTGTCGGCCAGCTGCCGTCTCGCGGATATCAGGAGGTGGCCGATTCTCTGAAGAAGTACCTTGACGATTATTCCGGCAGAGTCAGCGCTTTGGCCATCAAGGACATGGGCTCGCTCAGCTCCATGAACATGGATGCCAAGCGCCCCTGACAGGTTGCAATGGTATGGTGGTATGGCTTCAAGCCGTATGCGCTCGCTACATTTTTGCGAGCGGGTGCGGCGGCCACTGTATCTGTAGTGCTGCTATCCCGAAATGTGCCGGCCGCCGGTGCGTGAGTATTGTGCAGGAGACGTCGTGAAAAAACTCGTGTTCGACTATGAGATGAAGCTGTCCTTCAGCTCGCCGGTCACCGACCACAGGTTCCAGTTGCGCTGCATACCGGCCACCGGTCCGCGCCAGCAAGTGATTGACGTCGAAGTGAAGATTCAGCCAGAGACCGAACTCGAAACCACCATCGATTCCTTTGATTCCGTGGTGATGACCGGCTTTGCGCCGGAACCGCACGACATGTTCAGCTATTCGGTGACCGGCATCGCCTTTGTGGACAATGCGCATATTCATAAGGAAATCTACAAGCCGCTCTACCGGTTCAACTCCGCGTTGACCATTCCCGGTCCGAATGTGGAGACGATGATCGCCGTATGCCGTGAACGCTTGGCCGCACTGCCTTCCGATGCCACGCCGGTGCAGCAGGCTGCCGAAGTGATGGACGAGGTGTACAAAGCTTTTGTATATACGCCCGGATCCACCACGATTCGCACCACCGCCGAACAGGCCTTGGCGCAGCGCAAAGGCGTATGCCAGGACTATGCGCATGTGATGCTGTCCGTGTGCCGGCATGTCGGCCTGACCGCCCGGTATATTGCGGGTCTGCTCGGGGGAGAAGGCGCCACTCACGCTTGGGTTGAGGTCTATCAGGATGGCCGATGGGTCGGCTTGGATCCCACGCATAATCGTTTGGTGGACGACAACTACATCACCATCGCCCACGGCCGTGACTACCGTGATTGCATGCTCGACATCGGCATATTCTCCGGCTACAACGTCCAGCAGACCCAGTGGGTCAATGCCTCCGTGCATGAGCAGGTGGCGTAGTCTCGCAAAACCCCGACTTGCCGCGTCGCCGGGATGTGGCATAATAAACAAGTTGCCTTTTGGGCAGCATGGATGAATGTCCGAGCGGTCTAAGGAGCACGCCTCGAAAGCGTGTGAGGTGAAAGCCTCCGCGAGTTCGAATCTCGCTTCATCCGCAACCAAGCCCCCGAAGTCTTGCACTTCGGGGGCTTTGCGTTGGTGCGGTAGCCGCATTGCCTGTCATCGAGTTCGCCAAGCAACGCGAGTATGGCGTCATCATCAATACCTATGGCTCGGGTGGCATGGGTCTGGCCGACAATATCGAGGAAACATACCGGCTGGGTGCGGATGGGTGGATTTTCTTTACCGAACGCGCGCTGGAGAACAAGGGTGAGGTACTTCAGCAGCCGTATCCGGTGGTGTTGGGCGGCGATTATCTGTCGTATGGGAAATGCGATCAGGTGACCATGCCGAACACCGAGGCGGTGCGGTTCGCGGTCGGGCGTTTGCTGGACACAGGTGTGAGAACCATCGCCGTTATCGGCGCCTCACCCGGCATGCATGGTTGGGAGGACGTTCGCGATCAGCGCGACGGCACGCAGTCGCTGCGTATCCAGGGGTATGTGCAGGCTCATGAGGAGCGCGGTTTGACCGTGGATTGACGGTATGTCATTCCTCTGCTCGGCTGGAATCAGCATGGCGGTGTGCAGGCCGCGGCATCCATGCTGGATTCGTTGCCGTGCCCTCAGGCGGTGCTGTGTCTCAACGATGCCATCGCGCTCGGTGCTATTCACGAATTGCAGAGGCGTGGGCTGCGAGTGCCGGCCGATGTGCAACTCATCGGCTTCGACAATGTGCCGGAATCCGAGTATTCGGTGCCGGCGCTGACCGCCATCGATCCGCATGCGGATGATTACGCCAAACATGCCGTGGATATGCTTATCGAACGCATTGAAGGATATTCCGGGCCGGCCCGCACGTACACCACCGATTTCACCGTGGTGGAGCGTGCCTCGACCAAGCTCGCTCGGTAATGGGCAGTTCCTGTTTTTTGCGCGTAATCGGGCGATTTGCCTGTGCCGTCTATATCCCTACGCAAACAAAGCGGAGTCTCCGGAGGGATAACCAAGCTGGAATGCGGTGTATGCATGCTTGGCGGCCAGGGCGGCAAGCACTAGCAAGGTATCGCTGTCGGATTGGGAGGTGGAATCGGCCACGGCCTTGATTTCGGCACGGGCGCAATCCATTTCGATGGCGGAAGCCGTAGGCACGGTTTGTTCGCTGGCCTTGTCTTCGATGGTGGTCGGATTGGCCAGCAACTGGTCGATGGCATAGACCTTTTGCCGTGGGTCTTGGCTGTCGCCGGCGTCGGCAGTTGAACCAGAATCGCTGAAGCGCTTATTCGCCAGCGACACCAACTGCTGTCCGGCGGTCTTATGCATGTCGCTCAATGTAAGTGTTGCACCGGCTGTCACCCCGCGGGCGGCCAACACTTCGAGGGCAAATCCGGCGCGGTCCTCGGCAATAGCCATCGCATCCAATGCCGATCGGTCGATGGTTGCGGAAGTGATGCCATCAAGACGGGCCGGCGTGACTTCTGGCGCGCTTTGTCCGAATTTGCCGGCCAGCACGGTCAATCGTTGCTTGGTCTGGGCGTTGCGCAACGTTCCTTCGGCAAAGCGCCCGGAACAGTGTCCGGCAACATCGATCCATGCCAGGGGAGCGGCCAATCCGTTGCCGTACTGCACCATGAGCGGAGTGCCCTTGGCCGGAGTCGTGGCAAAGTTCGCCAACGTCAGCGCGCTCTCGCAGGGACTCATCGTTCGTTCCGCTTCGGCTCGGTCCGCCAATCGAGGCATCGAGCATGCGGAAAGCGAACATATGAACGCACCCGCGCATACGCCTGCCATCAGTCGGCGGAAACCAGTCAAGGGGGAGCGTGTCTGCATGGAAATCTACACTAATAGCTAACTGTGACCACTCAAGGCCATTCGCCACATAACTTCATAGGAGGTACGGATCGATGGAACTGGACCTGACAGGAATGCATAAGCTTGCCGCCGAGCAAGGAATCGACCCCGAAACCTTGGACGATGCGCTGGCAGAGGCTCTTCGTCTTGCTTACCTCAAGACCCCGCATGCGGCCAAGCACGCCCGTGTGGAACTCGATGAGCGCGCCGGCAGTTTTACTGTGTGGGCGGCCGACGATATTCCGGTCGAACCCACCGAAGACGATCCGCACCCCGCTCCTGAACTGGGTGAGGAATACGACGACACCCCGCACGACTTTGGCCGACTCGCTGCAGCAACCGCGCGTCAGGTCATCACCCAACTGTTCCGCAAAGTCGAGGATGAGAAGGTGTTCGGCGCCTTCTCCGGACAAAAGGGCAAGCTGGTTACCGGCATCATCCAGCAGGATGCTTCCGATTCCACCAACGTGCATGTTGCCATGGGTGAGGTCGAAGCCATTCTGCCTCGCCGCGAGCAGGTGCCGGGTGAGCGCTACCGTCACGGCGAACGCATCCGCGTATACGTGGTGAATGTGGCCCGCGGCATCAAGGGCCCGGAGATCGTGGTCTCCCGCTCCCACCCGGAACTGGTGCGCAAGCTGTTCGAACGTGAGGTGCCGGAACTGGTTTCCGGTGCCGTGTCCATCATGGCGATTGCCCGTGAGGCCGGTGCCCGCACCAAGCTTGCGGTCAAGGCCAACACCGATGGCGTCAACCCGAAGGGTGCTCTGATCGGCCCCGGCGGCGCTCGCGTGCGTGCCGTCATGGAGAACCTCGGACCGGAGAAGATCGACATCGTCGACTACTCCGATGATCCGGCCAAGTTCGTGGCTGCCGCGCTGTCTCCGGCCGTGGCCACCGGCGTACAGGTGATCAGCGAGAAGAACAAGACCGCAATCGCCTTCATCCACGATGATCAGCTGTCTCTTGCCATCGGCAAGGAAGGGCAGAACGCCCGTCTGGCCGCAAAGCTCACCGGTTGGAAGATCGGTATCGAATCCGCTGAGGCTCACGCCAAGAAGGTCGCTGCGGAACAGGCAGCCGAGCAGGCTACGGCACAGGCCGAATAGCTTGGGAAGGCCCGGCTCCCGGAACGAATGATTCCGAGCAGCCGGCAGATATATATATTGCGAGCCGCGCCGATAATGACGCGGCTCGCGCTATTCCGTGCTATCCAGCGCTATGAGTATGCTGGATTGGCGTATGTGGGTTGGCGCAGTGTGCGCAAAATCTCCCACACCAGAGACGAGGTAACACGATCATGGTCGCACGATGAGACAGGGTAGGCTTGCCGTCATCACCAACTGACCACGCCCATGTACGCGTGGTCACAGATAGGAGTAATTAGTGGCGAAACCACGCGTATACGAACTGGCTAAGGACTTGAACGTCGATAGCAAGACCGTTCTTGAGAAGCTCAAGGACATGGGTGAATTCGTTAAGTCCGCTTCCTCTACGATTGAACCGCCGGTGGCGCGTCGTCTGAAGGCCGCGTTCGACAAGGACGATAAGGGCGATGCCAAGCCCGCGGCTTCTGCGCAGAAGCCTGCGGCCAAGCCGGCACAGCACAAGCCGGCTGCCGCTGCAATACATCAGGGTGCCGCACCGGCTGCAGCAACTCCGGGCCCGCGCCCGCAGGCGGAACGTCCTGCGGCTCCGGCTCCCGCACGTCACAATAATCAGCACGATAACGGCGGTCGTCCGAACCGTCAGGGTCAAGGCCGTCCGAACGGTAATCGTCAGGACCAGGGTCGTCCGAACGGTGGCCAGCCCGGTCAGCACCAGAACAACCGTGGTGGACAGGGGCCGCGTCCGGCTGCTGGAGGCAATGCTTCCAACGCGATTCCGCGCCCGCATGCACAGGGTCCGCGTCCGGGCAATAACCCGTTCTCCCGCAAGCAGGGCATGCACTCTCCGACTCCGGGCGATATTCCGCGCCCGCATCCGATGGCTCGTCCGACCGCTGAAGGTGGTCGTGGTGGCCGTCCCGGTCGTCCAGGCCAGGGCCAGGGTCAAGGCCGTGGTGGATTCCGCGGTGGTCGTCCGGGCCAAGGCGGTCAGGGCGGCCCTCGTCCCGGCCAATGGGGTCATAACCGTCCGGGTCAGGGCGGTGCCGCACAAGGCGGCGGCGCTCGCGGTGGATTCCGTGGCGGCCAAGGCGGCGGCAGCAACTTCCAGGGCGGCGGAGCCCCGAGCAATGGTCCCGCACGCGGCGGTGGCCGCGGTGGTCGCGGCGGTACCGCTGGTGCTTTCGGCCGTCAGGGCGGCAAGTCCTCGAAGGCCCGTAAGAACCGCCTGGCAAAGCGCCATGAGTATGAGGAGCTGAAGGCACCGACCATCGGCGGCGTTCGCATCCCCAACGGCAACGGTCAGACCATCCGTCTGCGTCAGGGCGCTTCCCTGGCCGATCTGGCGGAGAAGATCAACGTCAACCAGGCCGCGCTGGTCACCGTGCTCTTCCACCTGGGTCAGATGGCTACCGCCACCCAGTCCTTGGATGAGGAGACCTTCCAGATTCTGGGCGAAGAGATCGGCTGGAACATCCAGCTCGTCTCCGCAGAAGAGGAAGACAAGGAACTGCTCCAGCAGTTCGACATCAACCTTGACGAGGAAGAACTGCAGGATGATGAGGATCTGAAGCCTCGCCCGCCGGTCGTCACCGTCATGGGCCACGTCGACCACGGTAAGACACGACTGCTGGATACCATCCGCAAGACCAACGTCATCGCACGTGAGGCCGGCGGCATTACCCAGCGCATCGGTGCCTACCAGGTCACCGTGAACCTTGAAGGCGAACCGCGCAAGATCACCTTCCTCGATACCCCTGGCCACGAGGCGTTCACCGCCATGCGTGCCCGTGGTGCCGAGCTCACCGACGTCGCGATCCTCGTGGTCGCCGCCGACGATGGTGTGATGCCCCAGACCGTTGAGGCCATCAACCACGCTCAGGCCGCCAAAGTGCCGATCGTCGTGGCCGTCAACAAGATCGATGTGCCCGGTGCCAACCCGGAGAAGGTCCGCGGCCAGCTCACCGAGTTCGGCCTGGTCCCTGAAGAGTATGGTGGCGACACCATGTTCGTCGACATCTCCGCCAAGCAGAACCTGCACGTCGACAAGCTGCTCGAAGCCGTGCTGCTCACGGCTGACGCTGAGCTGGACCTCCGCGCCAACCCCGACATGGACGCCCGTGGTGCCACCGTCGAAGCCCGACTCGACAAGGGTCGTGGTGCCGTGGCCACCGTGCTGGTTCAGCAGGGTACGCTCCACGTGGGCGATGCCATCGTGGCCGGCACTTCGTACGGCCGCGTGCGTGCCATGCTCGACGAGAACGGTCAGCCGATGGAAGCGGCCGGTCCGTCCACACCTGTTCAGGTGCTGGGCTTGACCTCCGTGCCGACCGCCGGTGACCTCTTCCTGGTCGCCTCCGATGATCGTGCCGCTCGCCAGATCGCCGAGAAGCGTCAGGCCACCGAGCGTGCCGCCCAGCTGGCCAAGCGTCGCAAGGTCGTCTCCCTCGAGGACTTCAAGAAGAAGTTCGCCGAGTCCGAGATCGACATGCTCAATATTGTCATCAAGGGCGATTCGTCCGGTTCGGTCGAGGCGCTCGAGGATTCCTTGATGAAGATCGAGGTATCCGACGAGGTCGGCATCCAGGTCATCCACCGCGGCGTCGGTGCAATCACCCAGAATGATGTCAACCTGGCCACGGTCGACAAGGCCGTTATCATCGGCTTCAACGTGCGCCCGAACCGTCAGGTGGCGGACCTCGCCGAGCGCGAGGGCGTGGAGATCAAGTACTACTCGGTCATCTACCGTGCGATCGAAGACATCGAGGCATCCCTCAAGGGCATGCTCAAGCCGGAATACGAAGAGGTCGTCACCTCTCACTCCGAGATCCGCGAGATCTTCCGCTCCTCCAAGTTCGGCAACATCGCCGGCGTCATGGTGCAGGACGGCGAGGTCAAGCGTGGTACGAAGTGCCGTATCCTGCGCAATGGCGTGGCCACGGTCAACGACCTCGAGATCTCCTCGCTGCGTCGCTTCAAGGACGACGTTCAGTCCGTCAAGGAAGGCTACGAGGCTGGTATCAACCTCGGCACCTTCAACGACATTGAACTCGGCGACATCATCGAGACCTTCGAGATGCAGGAAGTCGAGCGCAAGTAGTCATTCTGGTTCTCCTCAAGGAGAGCCCCTCACTTTTATCGGCTCCCCCTTTTAGGGGGAGCCGGCTGCGAAGCAGACTGAGGGGGCTCCGGTTTTTGCTGGATGCCTCCTCTATTTTTGTATTCATTTGATTTGCGGCTATCGCCGCTACTTCGCCTACGAACAGCCCACTGGCTGTTCGCTTAACGGCTCAGCCCCTCAGTCGTCTAACGACGACAGCTCCCCCTAGGAGGGGGAGCTAGAAACACGACAGAAAAGGAAATTCCCATGGCAGGAACCAACCCACGTGCCGCGCGTATTGCGGCTCTGATTCAGCGTGTGGTCGCCTCGTCCATCGAGCATGAGCTGCACGACAAGCGACTGTCCAGCATCACCGTCACGGAAGTGCGTGTGACCAATGATTTGCAGATCGCCAAGATCTACTGGACCCAGCTTGGTCATGAAGGCCACGAGGATGGCGAACGTAAGCGTGCCCAGCAGGCTCTCGATCAGGCCAAGGGACATCTGCGTACTTTGGTGGGCCACAAGGCCGGCTTGCGCCTGACCCCGCAACTGCAGTTTGTGTTCGATGAAGTGCCCGGCGAGGCCCACGAGATCGAAGATATTTTGGCTATGGCCAAGAAGCGCGATGAGGATCTTGCGCGCGCCCGCGCCACCGCTCACTACGCCGGCGACGCCGACCCCTATAAGCACGACGACGAGCCGGAAGATGAAGACCTCAACGATGAGGAATACTCTTCCGACGAAGAGTAGTTTCCCCGCAACCTCCCTCTGACGAGGGAGGTGACCCAGGGGGGCGGAGGGAGAGACCATGCCGAAGGCATGGATAAAGGGAACACCGCATATGCCTCAAACAACTCCAAGCGGCCTGCTCGTCATCGACAAGCCGCAAGGCGTGACCAGTTTCGATGCAGTGGCCGCCGTGCGCGGCGCGTTGCATATCAAGAAAGTCGGTCACGCCGGCACACTTGATCCGATGGCCACCGGAGCGTTGGTCATCGCATTCGGCCATGCCACGCGTCTGCTCAATGCCATCGTTGCACATGATAAAACCTATGAGGCCACCATTCGTCTCGGCTTGCGCACCACCACCGACGATGCCGAAGGCGAGGTGCTTGTCGATGACGAAGTCCGCTCCCGCTGGCTGGAGCTGTCGTCGCAGCTGACTGAAGGTGGTCATAGCGAGGAACCATCATCATTGCCAGCCTCCTCGTGGCAGCAGCTACTCACTCGCACCATCGCCGCCAACTTCACCGGCGATATCGAGCAAATTCCCAACACTTTTTCCGCCATCAAAATCAATGGTCAGCGGGCTTATGACTTGGCCCGCGAAGGCAAGGATGTGGAGCTTAAGCCACGTCCAGTCACTATCAGCGAATTCACTGTGCTGGCTATTCGCAGTGGATTCGTGACGGGGAAGCAGTCTGATGAAGCGTTGCAAGAGCGCGGAATGGTTTCAGTATTGGACGTCGATGTACGCGTCAGCTGCTCGTCGGGTACGTATATTCGCGCATTGGCCCGTGACTTGGGCGACAAGTTGGGTGTCGGTGGTTATCTGACCCGTTTGCGCCGCACCAGAGTCGGCAACTTCGCCCTGCCGGACGACACCAGCGGGCTTCTTTCGCCTGATGCGGTGAGCGAGACGCAGCCCCATACGATCACGGCTCATACCGAGCAGAAAACGTTTACTAATCGCGAAGGCGAAACCATCACTCGCAATAAGTGCGTGCTCGACACCCCGGAAGGGCTTGACGGCGCTGGTCGATGCGCATGGCTGATTGGTCGCTCATTGACCATGGAACAGGCCGCCCGCAGCGCCATGCCCGCTCTTGACATCACGCCGGAGGAAGCTGCGGAGCTGCGTTTTGGGCGTCGCATCGAGCGCACGATTCATGAGCCTGCCGCCGCCATCGTGCCGCAAACCCATGATGTGGTGGCCATCATCGAGAGGGCGAATGGCCATCAGGCCAAGCCGATCACCGTATTCCCCCTCGCGTAAACTCGCGTACAGCGAGACTTGATTGAATGCACGAATAAAGGAACCGCACAACTTATGGAAATCACGCACTTGACTCCTGACGCCGAAGGCTCGATTGCCTGGCCTTCGTTCAGCAACGACAAGAAGGCCGTGGTGACGCTGGGCGCATTTGATGGCATGCATTTGGGTCATCAGGCCGTGATCAACCGTGTGGTGGAACTCGCTCATCGGCATGACGCGTTTTCCATCGTCATTCTGTTTGATCCACGTCCTGCGTTCGTGCACGGCTGGGCCGGCACGCACAACGGTGAGGAACCGACACAGAGCAATGTGGATGCCGATGCGCTGACCGGCATTGATGAGCGTCTGCGTCGTCTTGAAGAGTTTGGCGTGGATCATGTATTGGTGGTTCATTACACGCTGGCTTTTGCGGATAAGTCCTACATCTTTTTCCTTGGCCAGCTGACCGGCAAGCTCGGCATGCGCACGTTGGTACTTGGCCAGGACGCCGCCATGGGCAAGGGATGCGCAGGCGATGTCAAGCATATCGCCAACCTCGCCGCCGCCACCGGTGTCTTTGAACTTGATGTGGTTGATGACCGTGGTCCTGGCGAAGTGCGTATTCCGCGTGATTTCCGGCCCGAAGCCCCGACCGAATGGGGCGAGCCTGCCGACCCGCTGGCCAATGCCACCAAGGCCGAGCGCCGTGCCTGGAGCAAGAAGAACCAAGCCAAGGCCATGCGCGCCTGGAGTTCCACTAATGTGCGCTATCTGCTTGCCCACGGGCGCATTCAAGACGCCAACGCCATTTTGGGTGTGCCGCACGCCATCGAAGGCAAAGTGGTGCACGGCGAGGAGCGAGGCCGTACCATCGGATTCCCCACCGCCAATCTCGGCTCGGAAACACAGGGATACATTCCTGTGGACGGCGTCTATGCCGGCTGGCTGGTGGATGGCGACAACCGTTGGCCTGCCGCCATTTCCATCGGCACCAAGCCTACTTTCAGCGAGAAGACCGGACTTCACGAGCGTGTGGTCGAGGCATATGCCATCACCGGTGACTGGCTCGACCTGTATGGGCACAATGTCCGCGTGGAATTCGTGGGTTTCCTGCGCCCCCAAGTCAAGTTCGATGGACCGGACCAGCTGGTTGCGGAACTCAAGCGCAATGTGGAGGAAACCAAGCGCCTTACCGCTTGATACTGCCCATTACTTCCGTACTCCTAGTGCGTGAAGCGCATCGGCAAGCGTGCTCGCCTCGACGAGTTTCAGCCCATCAACATGCACCGGTTTGCGCAAGGGTGGAATGACCGCCGTAGTGAACCCGAGGCGTGCTGCCTCGCGCAAACGATATTCCATACGCGGTACGGGACGAACCTGCCCGGTCAACGATATTTCTCCGATGGCACAGGTGGAGCGGGCAATCGGCTTCGATGTGGCCGCGCTTGCCAGCGCTCCAACAATGGCCAGATCCGAACCGGGCTCCTTGGCCTGACCTCCGGCAATGGTGGAAATATACAGATCGTTGGAAAGCAGATTGAGTTTGCTGTGCCGGTACAGCACGGCGACCAACATGGCAATGCGGCTGGGATCCACGCCATTGACGGCACGCCTTGGCGTAGGCAGCACTGAATTGGTGACCAATGCTTGCACTTCGATAGGCAGACTGCGATGGCCGTCCAGCGTGAATGTCACGCATGTGCCCTCCACGGGAGCGTCATTGGCTGATTCCGGGCCATCTCCGGACAAGAACAGTCCGGCGGGGTCGGTGACTTCTTCGATGCCTTCGCCGCTCATGTCGAAGCACCCCACCTCATCGGTCGGGCCAAAACGGTTTTTCGCTGCTCTGAGCATTCTGAGGGCCGTTTCGCTGTCTCCCTCAAACTGGCAGACCACGTCGACCAAATGCTCGAGGGTACGAGGCCCGGCAATCGAGCCGTCCTTGGTCACATGACCCACCAAAAACACGGGGATATCGAGAGTTTTGGCGGTGTCGATCAGGGCGCTTGCCACCTCTCGCACCTGTGTGGAACCGCCCGAGATGCCATCGACTTCCTGCGAAACAATGGTCTGTGCCGAATCGACGATGGCCAGTGCCGGTTTGTTCTGCTCTATTAAGCCCAATACGGTAGCCAGATCGGTGGTGGCGGCAAGCAGTAGATTCGGTTCCACTGCATTAATGCGGGTGGCGCGTAGACGCACCTGTGCCTGTGACTCCTCACCGGAAATATAGAGCACCGTGTGAGCGCGAGTCGAGGCTAATCCGGAAGGCCGATGCGATGATTGGCCTCTCCCAGCAGCGTTGATTGTCTGGCCTTCAGCCACTGTCCTGGCGATATTACCAGCCGTCTGCAGTAGCAGTGTTGACTTGCCGATGCCGGGCTCACCGGCAATCAACGTTACCGAACCCGGCACTACGCCGCCGCCCAGCACACGGTCGAATTCGGAAAACCCCGTGCCCAAGCGTTCCACGGTTTCTGTACCGATTTCGGTAATCGGCTTGGCTGCGGCACGCGCGGTGTCCGGCACGGCCGCCGATCGTGTGCGTGATGTCCGCCCGGGCGCAGCGGTGTGTGAACCCGCAGCCGGACGGGCTTCATGAAACTCCTCGACCGTTCCCCACTGCCCACATTCAGGGCAACGGCCATACCACTTCGGGCCGTTCCATCCGCATTCGGAACACACGTACTGCACACTTGATTTCGCCATACCTTCAACAGTAGCCGGTGATATACAAAGCGGTAGATTTCTACCGATTCACGATATATTCACCTCAATCAGGAACGACATAGTCGCCAGCGTCACGCGGCTGTGAGAGAATCAAAGCCATGACTAATACTGAGAACTCTTCATCTACGCAGTCCCATGGCAAGCTGATTGCAGTAGTGGTCGCCGCTGCGGTCGTCATTATTCTTGCAGTGCTTTCGGCTTTCGTATGGCCGGGTTGGGCCATTAAGAAGGACGAAACCAGTGTTCAGGGCAAGCAGCAGGCCGCCGCATCGGCCGAGCCCACCAAGCCGACCATCGAGGCCACGGCTTTGCCGGATGATGCCACTGAACTGCTGAAGGCCATGCCGGATAGCGTGTTGAACTATGCGCGCACCAAGGCCGAGGCTTCCACCACTTGGACCGCTGCCACGCCGCTCGAAGAGTACACGCTTACATATTCCACCGGAGACAAGGCCAAGGATGTGACGCTGATTATTGCTCAGTGGTCCGCTTCCGACAATGCCAAGACCCAGTATGATGCTCTTGCTTCGGCTCA
The DNA here is from genome assembly GCF_023656805.1 of Bifidobacterium sp. M3-N-101. NCBI lineage: Bacteria > Bacillati > Actinomycetota > Actinomycetes > Bifidobacteriales > Bifidobacteriaceae > Bifidobacterium > Bifidobacterium sp. M3-N-101. The sequence goes on along the minus strand of NZ_JAMOKQ010000001.1, from coordinate 5,697 downwards.
GACCGGTGATGAATTGGCTGCCGGCAATGTGAAGGTCTCCGGCAGCACCACCGGTTCCTACACGGTTAAGGTGGATGCCTTGGACGACAAGAACGCCGTGGCTATCTGGCAGAACGATACCGTGGTGTTCCGGGCCACCGGCGCCAAGGCCGCCGTCGAGCGTTTCTACCAGAAGTTCCCGCTGTAAAGCGCAACGTATTGCGCAAATATGCCGGTGATTGCCGTTGTCGCCGCCGGTGGGTTGCGCAATTGTGCGTGCGTGTTCCCTCTGTCTGGCAACACGTGTACTATTGGGCGAGTTGCAACTTTTACGATTAATCGGAATGGAGGCTTCAGATGGGTTCTGTCATCAAGAAGCGCCGCAAGCGGATGAGCAAGAAGAAGCACCGCAAACTGCTGCGTAAGACCCGCCACCAGCGCAAGTAGTCTTACCTGCATTCAAGGCATTGGAAACCCCGCGATCGTTACGGTCACGGGGTTTCTCTTTTGCTTCGATGCCGTCAAGACCGGTGCGTTCCTGTCACGCGGCGAGACGAAAGTTGGTTCGTGCAATACAACAAAGCCGCACCTGCGAGATGCGGATGCGGCCTTGAGAAGCTTGAGTGATGCGAACGATCACTTATTGGCGTTGGTCATCACGCGCGGGCCGTTCGGGTCGCCGACGATGACCTTGTCTACCATGTTGAGGAACAGGCCGTGCTCCACCACGCCGACCGTGTTGATGAGGTCCTCGGCCAGCTCCTGCGGGTGATCGATGCGCTCCAGGTGCAGATCCACCACGAAGTTGTTCTCGTCGGTGCGCACTTCCTTGCCTTCGGCGTCAAGACGCAGCACCGGCTTGTAGCCGCGCTCCTCGAACTTCTTGATCACATGGCCGGCGCCGAACGGGATGACCTCGACCGGCAGCGGGAACTTGCCGATGGTGTCCACCACCTTGGACTCGTCCACGATCCACACGATCTGGTTGGAGTTGGTGGCCACGATCTTCTCCCACAGCAGGGCAGCGCCGCCGCCCTTGATGCCGTTGAAGTTCTTGTCGACCTCGTCAGCGCCGTCAATGGTCACGTCGATGTGGTCCACGTCATCGATGTCCACGATCTTGATGCCGTAGCTTTCGGCTTGAGCCTGGGTGCGGCGGGAAGTAGTCACGCCGGTGAACTCGAGGCCTTCTTCCTGATGGCGGCGGCCGAGCTCATCTACCAGGAACTTAACGGTCGAACCGGTGCCGAGACCGGCGATCATGCCATCTTCGATGAGCTTGGCGGCTTCGATGCCGGCCGCCTTCTTCAGCGCATCCTGCTGTGCCTTATCCATGGTTTCTCCTTTGCCATCCTTGCTTCCGCCGCATGGATTAATGGCGTGAAGCCTTACTCCTTATCCTAACGCGAATGAGCGATTTTGTGACATCGTGTCCGATTGCGGTATGTATTCGTGTGGTTCAGTGTTAGTGTCGCGTGAATGGCGCATTGGTGATGACCAAGTTGCCGTCGCCGTCCACGTATCCCTGCACCTCGATACTGCCTCTGATGGGCATGGGCTGGCCGTTAAAATACGGGCTGGTTTTCGGCGCGGGGGAGAAGCGCAAGGCACCTGAAACCGTCAGACCGCTGGGGCTGGCCTTTGGGGTGGTCGCGGCTGGTTGTGCCGGTTGCGTGGGAGTCGGGGCGGCTGTTGCTGTTGATGTTGATGCAGCTGGAGTTTGTTCGGCTGCCGGCGATTGTGCCGCATTGGGTGAGGACGTTGCGTTACGTGGCGTATCGTTGGTTGCCGCGTTGCTGACGGACTTTTCGTCAATTGTTATGGCGGGCGCCTCGGCAGTAGGCGTGTCGTCGCCCCAATCCGGCACTCCCTCCGGCTCGGTCAGTAATTCTTCCAATGAAGGCTTGACTTGGTGGGGGGTGCCTCCCGGTGCGGTATTGGGGTCGGCTGCGACCGGCTTGCGCAGACTTGTCGCATCCGCTTTGCCATCCAGTACCAATTGCACGTCCGGTGGCACGTCGGTGCCACGCGCGTATTCAGAACCTAGCAGCGACTGCCAGCCTTCGATTGGCAGGTAGCCATCGCGTGCGCCCGAACGGCAGTCTCCGGCGTACGTGCGTGCCAACTCGTCGACCAGCTCGTTGCCTTCATTGCCGGCATGGCCCTTGACCCACTTGAAGTTCACCGGTCCGGGGCGCTGCGATATCTCGCGGTCGATAGCCTTGACGAGCTCGACGTTCTTCACCGGCTTCTTCTGCGAGTTCTTCCAGCCGTTCTTCTTCCAACCCTTGACCCAAGTGGTTGAGCAATTGATGGCATACTGCGAGTCGGATTCGATGAGCAGCGGCTCTGAACCGGGGTGCGCGCGCAGCGCCTCGAGCACCGCGCACAGTTCGCCGATTTGGTTGGTGCCGTTGGTGGCGCCACCGGCGTCATAGCCGTGATCGTCATGCTCATGACCGGCAGTACCGCCTGCGTTCTTGTCGTGATCGGCCCACGCCCAGCCCATCGGTCCGTTCGGATTGCCGAGTGCGGAACCGTCAGTAGATACAACAATCGTCATGCATTCCACCCTATCGCACTGGGTGGCTGGATGCTGGGTGATGGGCGATGGCCGCTACGCGAACAAGTCGTTCAATGCTTCGGCGATGGTCGGATGTGTGAAGATCATGTCGCGTAAGGTGCTGGCCGGGGCACCGAGGTCCATCGCTAGTTTGACGATATTGATCACCTCGTGCGATTCGGCGGAGAGCAGCATAGCACCTAAGATACGGCCGGTGCCGCGCTCCACAATCGCCTTCATCATACCCTCCGGCTGGCGCATCACTTGCGCTTTCGGCACGGCGGCCACCGGCAGTTTCTTGACCACATAATCGAGCCCGGCGGCTGATGCCTCCCGCTCATTCAGGCCCACGCGTGAATACGGCGTGTGCAGGAAAGTGCTCGACGGTATGTTCTTCCGATCGTTCACCGTGTATGGGCGGTCGGAGCCGTTGAGCTGCGAGAACACCACGCGGTAATCGTCCAGCGAGATATACGTATGCTGAGGACCTCCGTTCACGTCGCCCAGAGCCCAGATATCCGGTGCGGTGGTGCGCAGCAACTCGTCCACTTTCACCGCGCCGCGTTCGGTGAGCTCCACGCCGGCTGCTTCGAGATTCAGGCCTTCGATGTTTGGCGTGCGGCCGGTGGCCACCAGAACGGCATCCGCAGTCAGGCAGAATTGAGCCTCGGAAGGGTGGGCGGCTGAAGTCAGTTGGTCTGCTTCGTATGTTTCCTGCAGCGGTGTGGTCGTGGAATTGGCCGAGGCGTTCTTCTCTGGTGTGGCTTTTGTTGAGCCCTTTACCGCGACGGAAAGTCGGACGCCGCCAGCGCTCGCCGGTGCGATTTCTTTGGTCTCTGCATGGAACAGGAATTTGACGCCTTGGGCCTCCAGCTGTTCCCGGATTGCAGTGGCGATATCCGCATCCTCGCGTGGCAGGAACTCGGCGCTATGCTGCAGCACGGTAACCGCCGAGCCGAAGTCGGCGAACATCGAGGCGAACTCGAGTCCGATGAAACCTGAGCCGATAATCACCAATCGTTGTGGAATCTCGTCAATATCCATCAGACCAGTGCTGGTGTACACGCCGGGTGTAGTGCGGATGCCGGGAATATCCGGGATGTGCGGCGTGGCGCCGGTGTTGATGAAGATTTTGCCGGCGGTTACGGTTACTGGCCCATCGGCAGTGGCGATTTCCGCGCTGTGCGGTCCGATGAATCGAGCGTGGCCGGTCAGCACGGTGATATTGTCCTGGTCGGCGAGCTTGTGATAATTCTTGTCTCGCAGCATGGAGGTGACGCGGCGCTTTTCTGCGATTGCGTTCTTGAATGCCATCTCGCGAGTTTCGGTCGTCAGGCTTTCTCCGGTTCGATTCGCCTGTTCGGCAGAAAGAATCAACGACTTGGATGGCAGGCACCCGATATTGATGCAGGTGCCGCCGTACATGTTGGCGCTCGCTTCTGCGACGACGACTTTATGGCCGGTTGCGCTGAGCTTGGCCGCCAATGTCTTGCCTCCTTTGCCGAATCCGATAATCAGGACATCTGTGGTGATGGTGGGGGAGAAAGTGGTGTTGGTGGTCATGGAATGCTTCCTTGTGTGAGGTGTGAACAATTTGCGGGGGGGGGGCGACCGTGTTCGCGGTCAACGGTGTTCCCTTGTGTGTGGCGTAGGCGTGCTGAGTTGTGGCGCACGCCGTGTGATTCGTTGCGATGATGCCGGGGTCTGCGGTGCGTGCGGTGCGCTGGTGCCGGCATGAATTCCTTGTTCGCGGATGTTGCAGCCTGACCATTTGCAGGTGTGTAGCGGGCTGTGATGCTACTGCATTCCTCGGGAATTGCGAAGGGCCGAAACTGATCGGGGCGGTCTAGTTTGCTTGGCTGCTAGCGCCGCTGAAGATCTGTTCGGTGATGTCGTGAATGGTGGTGTGTGCCAACTGCTCGAGGCAGGTGCGGTTCAGCCCATCGTAAATGCCGTCCATCACCGCACCCATGGAGGATGACACTAGGCACTCCTCGTGGATATCTCCCGGTTTCCAGTTCGCGTCCACAAAAGTGGTGCCGGTGGCCTCGGCCACTGTGCTCAGTGTGATGTCGGCGGCGGGTTGAGCCAGCGCGTATCCGCCCTCGGTGCCTTCCTTGGTGGCGGCGAGACCGGCTGCGGCCAGCGGGCGCATCACCTTGCGCACGCGAGCTGCGTTGGTGCAGATGTTCTCGGCCAAGATCTGGCTGGGCAGGTGCGTATTGCGGTGATCCAAATAGACCAGCGCGTGCACTGCTAGTGAATAGTCTCCGTTCACGGACTCCTCCTTGCCAAATCAACTGTAACTGTACTGTGTACAGTATCGATACTGTAACTATATCAAATACAGTTACGCTGTCAAATCGGCATGATTGTCGAGCAAGTTATCCACATTTACAGCATTGCGGCGAAGCTGGAACCACATACCCCGATTTGGCTTCCTTCGTGATTTGCGTGCCTATATGGTGGGCTCATGAATGGAGTAAATAGCAATGGTATAAATCGTGCTGCACCTGTAATGATGCCGGTTTCGGCGTATGATTTGCCTCCAGAGGACTGGGAAACGGAGTCCATGATTCCGCCCGCAACCGCCGTGAGTAGCGGATCGGACAGTGCGATGACGCCTTCCATGTCCGAGAGCTTGGACCAGCGTAAACGAGAGACAATCGCGCGCTGCATTGAAGAAGCAAAGCGGTTAAATAAAAAAATGCTTTTCGGTATGACCACGTCCCTTGTCCTACAATCTGTACCGCTCCCCGTTGACTGTGATCTTGACGAGTCGTTGTTGCATACCGTTTCCAGCGCTAAGAACAAACGGATCAGAGTAAAGAACTCACCTTTGTGCACTCATATTTGGAAACACGTGGCCCGAGCGGGTGTCGTGGAAATCAGCCGAAATGTTTATGCGCTTGATTTATTCCATACATGGGCGCAACTTTCGGCGCATGTATCTCTACGAACGCTGATTGTGCTTGGCGATGCCATCATTACCGCCATGAGTAGGCAGCCGGCGTTGTCTCAAGGCCGTGATGCCCGTTGTCTAAATGAAAGTGCAACACCCGTTAGATTGGAAATTGCCTAGAAAACCAGTCCGAAGGGATGTCGCACCTATGGGAGAAGTATATTCGCACCTGTCGGAAGAGGAACGCCAGGTC